>NZ_JAJVKW010000008.1:0-300000 GCF_024198255.1 Myxococcus guangdongensis | reverse complement strand
CGCGTGGACCTCATCCTGTGGCGCCAGCTCATCGGCGGCATCACCGACGCGTTCTACATCCGCCCGTCCGTGAAGTACGCGGTGGCGCCGGGCATCGACGTGTACGGCCGGGTCATCTACTCGCAGGCGCTCTACGCGGAGTCGACGCCGTCGTTCACCAGCAAGTCGCTGGGCATCGAGCTCAACGCGGGCGTGGACTACACCACCGAGGACGGCTTCATCGCGGGCCTCGCCTACGGCATCCTCTTCCCGATGAGCGGCCTGCAGCAGTACCAGGAGGTGCTGCGTCGGGACCTGGAGACGCCGCACACCATCCGCGGCTGGCTGGGCGTGAAGTTCTAATCATGAAGCGCGCCCTCGCTTCGCCGAGCATCGCCGCCCTCCTCGTGCTGGGGATGGTGGCGTGTGGCATCAAGGGCGCGCCCAAGCCGCCGCTGGCGCCGAGCGCGCCGGCGACGGAGACGCCTCCTCCGCCGTCGGACACCGCGCCGACGACGGTGGCGCCCACCGGGCCCTCCGTGTCGCCGACGACGGATGGTGGCGTGGTGACGCCGACCACCACCACCGACGCGGACGCCGGAGTCCCGTGAGCTTCTTCACCTTTCGAAAGGGCGTGCTGCACGCGGAAGGCGTGCCGCTGCCCGCCATCGCGGACGCGGTGGGCACGCCCACCTACGTCTATTCCACCGCGGCGCTCACCGGGCACTTCGGCGCCGTCGTCGACGCCTTCGGCGAGGCCCGGCCGCTCATCTGCTACTCGGTGAAGGCCAACTCCAACCTCTCCATCCTGCGGCTGTTCGCGGGGCTGGGCGGGGGCTTCGACATCGTCTCCGGCGGAGAGCTGGCCCGCGTGCGGCAGGCGGGCGGCGAGGCCGCGAAGACGGTGTTCGCGGGCGTGGGCAAGACGCCGGAGGAGATGGCGGCCGCGCTGGACGCGGGCCTCCTCCTGTTCAACGTGGAGAGCGCCGAGGAGCTGGAGGCGCTGGACGCGGTGGGCCGGCGGCTCGGGAAGAAGGCGCCGTTCGCCCTGCGCGTGAATCCGGAGGTGGACGCGCGCACGCACCGCTACATCGCCACGGGCCTCAAGACGTCCAAGTTCGGTGTGCCCTTCGAGGAGGCGGTGGCGCTGTACGAGCGCTCCAAGAAGATGAAGGGCCTCAGGGCCGCGGGCCTGGACTGTCACATTGGCTCGCAGCTCACGCAGAGCTCGCCGGTGCGCGCGGCGCTCACCAAGGTCGCGGGGCTGTACCGCGAGCTCAAGGCGCGCAAGCACCCTCTGGAGTACCTGGACGTGGGCGGCGGGCTGGGCATCACGTACACGGACGAGACGCCCCCGTCGGTGGAGGAGTACGCGCGCGTGGTGCTCGCGGCCACGAAGGACACGGGCGCGCGGCTGGTGCTGGAGCCGGGGCGCTCCCTGGTGGGCAACGCGGGCGTGCTGCTCACGCGCGTGCTGTACCGCAAGCTGACGCCGGCCAGGCGCTTCGCCATCGTCGACGCGGGCATGAACGACTTGCTGCGGCCCGCCCTCTACGAGGCCCACCACGGCTTCGTCCCGCTGGTGAAGCGGCGGGGCAAGGAAGTGGAGGTGGATGTGGTGGGGCCGGTGTGTGAGTCCACCGACGTGCTGGCCAAGGCGCGCCCCCTGGTCCTCCCCCAGCCAGGCGAGCTGTATGCCTTCCTCAGCGCCGGGGCTTACGGCATGAGCATGGCTTCCAATTACAACTCCCGCCCCCGTCCGGCGGAGGTGCTGGTGGCCGAGTCGGCCTGGCGGGTGGTGCGCGAGCGCGAGCGCACCGAGGATCTCTGGCGCGGCGAGCGGGCCTGAACATATAAGCGCCGGCATGAAGACCTTCGAAGGCTCCATGACGGCGTTGGCCACCCCGTTCCGCAACGGCGCGCTCGACGAGTCGGCCTACCGGGCCCTGGTGCGGCAGCAAATCGAGGGCGGCACCCGCGTGCTCATCCCCATGGGCACCACGGGCGAGTCGGTCACCATGTCCGCGGACGAGCGCGCCCGCGCGGTGCGCGTGGTGGTGGAGGAGTCGAAGGGCCGGGCCCTGGTGGTGGGCGGCGCGGGCTCCAACAACACCGCCGAAGTCATCGAGAGCGTGGCGCGCGTGCGGGACGCGGGCGCGGACGGCACGCTCATCGTCACGCCGTACTACAACAAGCCCACGCAGACGGGCCTGGTGGAGCACTTCCGCGCGGTGGCGCGCGCCCACCCGGGCTTCCCCATCATCGCGTACAACGTCCCCGGTCGCACCGGCGTGGACCTGCTGCCGGAGACGGTGCAGCGGCTGTGCGACTTCCCGGAGGTGGTGGCCATCAAGGAGGCCACCGGCAACATGGCCCGGGCGGTGGACATCCTGGAGAAGTGCGGCGAGCGGCTGACGCTCCTGTCCGGTGACGACTTCACCGTGCTGCCCTTCATCGCCTGCGGTGGCAAGGGCGTCATCTCCGTGTCCTCCAACGTGGCGCCCCGGATGATGGCGGACCTGGTGGCGTCCGCGCGGGCCGGCGACTTCGCCAAGGCGCGCGAGCTCCAGGTGAAGCTCAACAACCTCCACCGGCTGCTCTTCGTGGAGTCGAGCCCCATCCCCGTGAAGTGGGGCCTGCACCTGTTGGGGCTCTTCGGGCCGGAGGTGCGGCTGCCGCTGGTGCCCATGACGGAGCCCAACGCGACGAAGCTCGCCGAGGAGCTGCGCCAGCTGGGCCTGTTGAAGCACTGAGCATCCGCCCGAGCGTCACCCGCCACGACACGCCAGGAGCCGCGGCCCACCATGATTCGCACCGTCATCACCGGCATCACCGGCCGCATGGGCAGCACGCTCCTGCGGCTGTCGCGCGACGCGGAGGACCTCCAGGTCGTGGGCGCCACGGAGCGCCCCGGCAGCGCCTCGGTGGGGCTGGACGCGGGGCTGGCGGCGCGCATCGGCGCGCTCGAGGTGCAGGTGTCGGACGACCTGGGCCGCGCGCTGGATGCGGCGAAGGCGGACGTGGTCATCGACTTCACCAGCGCGGAGGTCAGCGTGGCCCACGCGAAGGCGTGCGCCGAGCGCGGCGTGGCCTTCGTGTGCGGCTCCACGGGCTTCTCGCCGGAGGCGTCGCTCGAGCTGGCCGCGTGCGCGAAGCAGGTGCCCATCGTCGCCGCGCCGAACATGTCCGTGGGCGTCAACCTGGTCATCCGCGTGGCGTCGGAGCTGGCGCGCGTGTTGGGCCCGGGCTTCGACGTGGAGGTGCTGGAGGCGCACCACCGGATGAAGAAGGACGCGCCCAGCGGCACGGCGCTGCGGCTGGCGGAGGTGCTCGCCTCCGCGCTGGGCCGCACGCAGGACGACCTGACGTTCGCGCGCCACGGGCAGATTGGCGCGCGCCCTCCGAGCGAGATTGGCGTGCAGACGCTGCGCGGGGGGGATGTGGTGGGTGAGCACACCGTGTACTTCTTCGGCGAGGGCGAGCGCATCGAGCTGACGCACCGGGCAACCAGCCGCGACCAGTTCGGGCTGGGGGCGCTGCGCGCAGCGCGCTGGGTGGTGGGCCGCCCTCCGGGGCTGTATGACATGGCCGACGTGCTCGGCTTCCAGGGGACACCATGACGACCGCCCGCTACTGCCGCTTCCTCTACGAGGGCCGTGCGCACCACGGCCGTGTCGAGGGCACCGAGGTGGTGGTGCTCTCCTCGGCGCCCTGGTTGGCCGGCGTGAAGGACACGGGCATCCGCCGCTCGCTGTCCGCGGTGACGCTGCTGGTGCCGGCGGACGCGTCGAAGGTCGTCTGCATCGGCCAGAACTACCGCAAGCACGCGGAGGAGATGGGCAAGCCCGTCCCCGTCGAGCCGCTCATCTTCACCAAGCCCTCCACCGCGCTCAACGGCCCCCGCTCGCCCATCCGCATCCCCAAGGCGAGCCAGGAGGTGCACTTCGAGGCGGAGCTGGCGCTCGTCATCGGCGAGAAGCTCAAGAACGCCGACGAGATGACGGCCGCGCGCGCCATCTGGGGCCTGACGTGCTTCAACGACGTCACCGCGCGAGACATCCAGAAGCGCGAGACGCAGCACACGCGCGCCAAGGGCTACGACACCTTCGCGTGCGCGGGGCCGTGGGCGGTGACGGGCCTGTCGCCCGCCGACCTCCAGATTTCCTGCCGGGTGAACGGGCAGGTGCGCCAGGACAGCCGCACCTCCGACATGGTGTTCAGCCCCGCCCGGCTGGTGTCCTTCATCTCCCACATCATGACGCTGCTGCCGGGGGACATGATTTCCACCGGCACGCCCTCGGGAGTGGGGAAGCTTGCGGCCGGCGACTCGGTTGAAGTGGAAATCGAGGGAATCGGGACGCTGCTCAATCCAGTTGAGCTGGAGCCGTGAGCACCATCGTCTACGTCGGGTTGGGCTCGAACGAGGGGGACCGCGAGTCCCACCTGGTCGCCGCCCTCACCGCGCTGTCCCGCATCGATGCGGTGGCGGTGCTTCGTTGTTCCTCTCTTTTCGACAGCGCCCCCGTCGGGCCGCCGCAGCCGCGCTATCTCAACGCGGTGGTGGCCCTGGACTGCGGGCTGTCGCCGCAGCGCCTGTTGGTCATCCTCCAGCAGATTGAAAAGGACCTGGGCCGGCGCCGTGAGCAGCACTGGGGCCCGCGCACCATCGACCTGGACATCCTCTTCTGGGAGGGACAGGTGGTGGCGGACCCGCACCTCCAGGTGCCGCATCTGGAACTGCACAAGCGTCGCTTCGCGCTGGAGCCGTTGGCGGAGCTGGCGCCGGACCTGCTGCACCCCGTGTTGGGGACGACGGTGAAGGAGCTCCTCGGGAAACTCGCCCCGCAGGATGTCCGCAGGAGTGAAGCCACCTGGTGGCCCGAAGCGAGCCTGCCGAGCAACGAGACATGAACCTCTCCCTGGCCCTGGCCACCGCGGCGCTGCTCGCCGCCGAGCCCTCTTCGCTGCCCCCTGGTCACCCGCCTGTCCCCCCGGGGACGCAGGCGTCCCCCACCGCGCCGTCCATGGGCGGGGGCGGCGCGCTGCCGCAAGGCCATCCTCCGTTGGAGGAGGAGGCCACGGGTGCGCCGGTGTCCCCGGACGCGCTGCCCTCCGGGCACCCGCCGCTGTCCGGCACGGGCAAGGCGCCTCCGTCCGCGGATGAGCTGCTGCGTCAGCTCGACTCCACGGAGGGGCTGAAGGGGCGCGAGAAGACGTTCGAAATCGCCGCGTCGCTGGGCCGGCTCTACTACGTGAACGGTCGCAACGTGGACGCGGACACGTACCTGCAGCAGGCCGAGGAGCGCGCGAAGCCGGTGCGCGACTTGTTCCTGGCGCAGAAGAAGAAGCTGGGCAAGACGCCGGTGCCGACGGCGGAGGCCGCGAAGTGTGGCTTCACGCCGGGGCAGCCGCTGGACGCGATGGGACAGGTGGCGAGCGAGCGCGCGAAGAAGGGTGACTTGGCGGGCGCGGCGGCCTGTGCTCGCGCGGCGCTGGAGCCCGCGCTGGAGACGGGGGTCATGCGCGCCAACGCGCTGTACCTGGGCGGGGACGCGGCGGCGGCGCTGGCGGCGTACGGCGCGGTGCTGGAGGTGGAGCCCCGTCACGAGGAGGCGCTGTACGGGCGCTCCTCGGTGTTGTTCGAGACGAAGGGCGAGGACCTGGCGGCGCTGAAGCAGGCGCACGAGGGCTTCGAGGCGGTGCTGGCCATCAACCCGAGCTCCGCGCGCGCGGCCACGGCGAAGCGGATGTCGACGCTGGCGGACGAGACGGTGAAGGCGGGTGGGCGCGCGAAGCTGCTCGTGGCGCGCGCGGATGATCGCCGCATCCGGTTGTCGCAGGCGCTGGCCGCCACTCCGCCGCAGGACGCGCCGCGTCCGCTGACGCAGGAGATGGTGGACGCGGTGCAGAACACCGAGCGTACGCCGGAGCTGGAGCAGGGCCTGACGAAGCTGGTGGAGGAGGGCGAGGAGCACCTGGCGAAGGGGCGCTTCCAGGAGGCGCTCGGCAACTACACGCGCGTGGTGCCCTTCCAGCCGGAGAACGGCCGCGCGAAGGCGGGCATGGCCTGGGCGCTGGTCAGCCTGGGGCGGCCCATGGCCGCGCGCGTGTGGGGCGTGGCGGTGCAGACGGCCCCGGCGTCGGTGGAGCAGCTGGGCGACATGCTCCTCGAGAAGGGTGACGCCAAGGGCGCCAAGGCGCTGTGGGAGAAGCTGTCCTCCGACGCGCCCGAGTACAACAAGGCCGGCCTCCAGGCGAAGCTGTCTCGGTAGTCGTCAGCACGGCACGCACCGCCGAGAGGCGGTGCGATGGCTCGCGGTCGCGCAGGGACTCCCGCTCGTCTCGAGACGCTCTGATGTGCACTGTGGCCCGCCCCGCCTCGGCGGTGCGTTGACCCTGGCAACACAGGGGCGTCCGCACCGTTCAGAGATGCCGATGCTTGCGCAGGCGCGGCACCGCCGAGTGGGGGTGATGGCGCTGTGCTTTCAAGCCCGCGCGCGGCGAACCGCTCCTCGATGCGCGCGTGGGTGGCACGAACCCACAGGCTCAGCCGGTGGGCACGTCGGCGAGCGGCAGCGTCCGCGCGCCGTCGCCCGTCAGACGAACTTCGCGGCGAGCAGGTCCTGCACGTCGAGCAGGCCCACGGCGCGCCCGTCGACGTCCACCACGGGCAGTTGGTCCACCTTCAGCTCGCGCATCTGCGCGGTGGCCGAGAGCGCCAGCGTCTCCGGCGTCACGCAGCGCGGCTGCTTGCCCATCACGTCGCGCACCTGAATCTTGAAGTCGGTGAGGCCCTGCTCCACGCGGCGGCGCAAGTCGCCGTCCGTGAAGATGCCCACCAGCCGCCCCGTGCGGTCCACCACGCAGGCCGCGCCCGGCCGGCCCGGCGTCTTCGTCATCACCCCCACCACCTCCGACAGCGTGGCGGTGTCGCGCACCAGCGGGTTGGCGGGCCCCGTGCGCATCAGCTCGAACACGCGCTGCACCGAGCGGCCCAGCTTCCCACCTGGATGGAGCAGCGCGTAGTCATCCGTGCCGAACGGCCGCGAGCGCAGCACCGCCATGGTGAGCGCGTCCCCCAGCGCGTGCAGCGCCGCCGTGGACGCCGTGGGGACAAGCCCCATCGGACACGCCTCCTCGATGTGCCCAATCTCCAGCACCACGTCCGAGCCGCGCGCGAGCAGGCTCTGCGTGTCCGCCGTCAACGCGATGACCGGCGTGGCCATCCGCTTGAACGACGGCAACAGCCGCACCAGCTCCTCCGTCGAGCCGCTGTTCGACAACGCGAGGACGACGTCCCCGCGCGCCACGCGGCCCAAATCGCCATGCACCGCCTCCGCGGGGTGCAGGAACACCGAGCGGACGCCCGTGGACGCGAGCGTGGCGGAGAGCTTCTGGCCGATGTGGCCCGCCTTCCCCATGCCCGTCACGATGACCTGTCCCTGACACTCGCGCACCAGCCGCACCGCGCGAACGAAGGGCGCGCCCAACCTCTCCGTCACGCCGAGGATGGCGCGCGACTCCGCCTCCAGCACGTCGCGTGCGCACGCGAGCAGGGCCTCGTCGTCCAGCTCGGACGTGGGGGCCGGGGTGGCGCGGCCGGGGAGGGCGCGCAGACGGGGCTTCTTGGCAGCGGAGCGTGGGGAGCGGGCCATGGCGACGGCTTCGCCTTCTACCTCCCACTCCCGCCAGGGGCCACCCTTGACGCGTGGGGGGGCATCGGTTACGCGCCTGCTCGCCCGGCTCCCTCGGAGCCGACCCCATCCCTCGCCCTCATTCGCGGGCCCATCCAGGAGAGTGAACAGATGAAGTTCTTCATCGACAGCGCGGACGTGGAGGAGATTCGCAAGGCCCACGCGATGGGCTGCGTGGACGGTGTGACGACGAACCCCTCGCTCCTGGCCAAGGTCGGCCGCGGTCTCGAGGAGACCATCCGCGAAATCTGCGCCATCGTCGACGGCCCCATCAGCGCCGAGGCCGTCTCCCTGGACGCCGAAGGGCTCATCGCCGAGGGCCGCCAGCTGGCCAAGATTCACAAGAACGTCGTGGTGAAGATTCCCATGGGCGTCGAGGGCGTGAAGGCCGTCAAGGCGCTCACCGCCGAGGGCATCCGCACCAACGTCACCCTCATCTTCTCCGCCAACCAGGCCCTGCTGTGCGCCAAGGCCGGCGCCACCTACGTGTCGCCCTTCGTCGGCCGGCTGGACGACATCTCCCAGGACGGCATGGAGCTCATCGCCAACATCCTGGAGATTTATCAGAACTATGACTTCGACACGCAGGTGCTCGTCGCCAGCGTGCGCAACCCCGTGCACGTGCTCCAGTCCGCCCGCCTGGGCGCCCACGTCGCCACCCTGCCGTACAACGTCATCACCCAGCTGGCCAACCACCCGCTGACCGAGTCGGGCATCAAGAAGTTCCTCGCGGATTGGGAAAAGGTCCCCAAGGCCGCGAAGTAGTCACTCGCCTCGCCCCCGGGTGCCGCAGGACAGACCCCCGGGGCGTCAGCCGACCCCCCGGGCACCACTTTCCCAGGCGGGTTGGGCTGGAGATTTCTCGTGACGGCATGTATTCGTTGACTCCCGAATCAACACGCCGTTCGCATCACGAGGAATCTCATGGAATTCGAGCTCTCCGAAGACCAGCGCGCGCTGCAGCAGACGGCGCGCAAGTACGCTCGCGAGGTCGTCCGCCCCAAGGCGGCGCACTACGACGAGACGGCCACCTTCCCTCGTGACCTGCTGGCCACCGCGTTCGAGCTGGGCCTGCTCAACATGGCCATCCCCGCGGAGTACGGCGGGGTGGGCCTGTCGCACCTGGACCAGACGATTGTCGCGGAGGAGCTCAGCTGGGGTTGTGCGGGGGTGGCCACGTCCATCATCGCCAACGACCTGGCCAACCTGCCCATCATCCTCGCGGCCACCGACGAGCAGAAGAAGCGCCTGCTCGGCCACTTCGCGGAGAAGCTGACGTTCTCCTCGTTCTGTCTCACCGAGCCCGAGGCCGGCAGTGACGTGGCCAACATGCAGACCACGGCGCGCCGCGAGGGTGACGAGTACGTCATCAACGGCGCGAAGTGCTTCATCACCAACGGCGGTCACGCCGAGCAGTACACGGTGTTCGCCACCGTGGACAAGGCGAAGAAGCACAAGGGAATCACGTGTTTCGTCGTCCAGGGCCGCCCCAAGGGGCTGTCCGTCAGCAAGCACGAGAACAAGATGGGCCAGCGCGCCAGCGACACCGTGTCGCTCACGTTCGAGGACGTGCGCGTGCCGGTGCAAAACCGCATCGGCGAGGAGGGCCAGGGCTTCGCCATCGCCATGGCCACGCTGGACAACAGCCGCCCGCTCACCGCCATGTTCTCCGTGGGCATCGCCCGTGCCGCGCTCGAGCACTCCATGGAGTACGCCTCGCAGCGCAAGACGTTCGGCAAGCCCATCATCGAGCACCAGGCCATCCAGTTCATGATTGCCGACATGGCCATGAACACCCACGCGGCCCGCATGCTCACCTACGAGAGCGCGTGGCTGTTGGACCAGGGCAAGCGCAACACCCTCCAGTCCAGCTACGCCAAGTCCTTCGCCGCCGACATGGCCATGAAGGTCGCCACCGACGCGGTCCAGGTCTACGGCGGCTACGGGTACATCAAGGAGTACCCCGTGGAGAAGCTGATGCGCGACGCGAAGCTCATCCAGGTGTACGAGGGGACCAGCCAGGTCCAGCGCCTCGTCATCGCTCGAGAACTGTTCAAGTAGAAAAGCAGAACTGGGCCCGGCGGCCGTTTCCCGTTGCCGCCGTGGTGCCCGGATGCCTATTAACCCAGGCCGTTCGCGCGTCGCGTCATTCCTGCGCGTGCCGGACTGTTTTCCAGCCTTCTAAAACGCCTCCCGCAAGGAGAAGCCGCCGTGAAGATCCTCGTCACCGCCAAGCGCGTGGAAGACCCCGAGTCGAAAATCAAGGTGAAGCCCGATGGCTCGGGCATCGTCCAGGAGGGGCTCAAGTACAAGATCAACCCCTTCGATGAAATTGGCGTGGAGGAAGGCCTCCGGCTCGTCGCCAAGCACCAGGGTGAAGTGGTGGTGGTGTCCATCGGCGGCAAGGAGGTGCAGGAGCAGCTGCGCCACGCGCTGGCCATGGGCGCGCACCGCGCCGTGTGGGTGAACCACACCGGCCCGTTGGACCAGCTCGGCATCGCGGGCCTGCTCCAGAAGGTCGCGGAGAAGGAGAAGCCGGACCTGGTCGTCCTGGGCAAGCAGTCCATCGACGACGACCAGAACCAGGTGGGCCAGTACCTGGCCGAGTTCCTGGGCTGGGGTCAGGCCACGTTCGCCTCCAAGGTGGAGTCGCTGGAGAGCGCCGAGGAGAAGAACAAGGAGCCCGCCGTCAAGCTCACCGCGGACAAGAAGGCCGTCCAGGTGGTGCGCGAGGTCGACAACGGGCTGGCCACGGTGGAGTGCCAGCTGCCCGCCGTCGTCACCACGGACCTGCGCCTGAACCAGCCGCGCTACGCGAGCCTGCCGGGCATCATGAAGGCCAAGAGCAAGCCCATCGAGGAGCTGACGCCGGCCGGACTGGGCGTGGACGTGGCTCCGAAGATCCAGGTGCTGAAGCTCGCCTCGCCCCCCGCGCGCAAGGCCGGCATCAAGGTGCCGGACGTGGCCACGCTGGTGGACAAGCTGCGCAACGAGGCGAAGGTCGTCTAACCCTCTCGGAAGATACGGAGACACTCCAATGCCAATCGTTCTCATCGTCGCCGAGCAGCAGCCGGACGGGAACCTCCGCAAGGCCTCCCTGAACGCCATCACCGCGGGCAAGCAGCTCGCGGACAAGGCCGGGGCGGAGTTGCACATCGCCATCCTCGGCAAGGACCCGGCCAAGGTGGCCGAGGAGCTCAAGGGCACCGGCGCCAAGGCCGTGCACGTGGGCGCCGCCGCGGAGCTGGAGCACTACCTGGCGGAGACGTATGCCCCCGCGCTCGCCGCGCTCGCCACCGAGCTCAAGGCGGACTTCGTGGGCATGGCGTCCACCGCGCAGGGCAAGGACCTGATGCCCCGCCTCGCCGCGCGTCTGAAGGCCGCCATGGCCACGGACATCACGGGCCTGGGTGGCTCGGGCGCGGACATCATCTTCCACCGCCCGATGTGGGCCGGGAACGTGTTCGCCGAGGTGAAGCTCAACACGCCGGTCAAGGTGTTCACCGTGCGCGCCACGGAGTTCACCGCGGCCGCCGGTGGCCAGGGCGCCGCCGAGGTGAAGACCTTCGCTCCGAAGATCGAAGCCTCCAAGACGAAGTTCGTCGAGTTCAAGGAAGTGAAGAGCGCTCGCCCGGAGCTGACCGAGGCGCGCGTCGTCATCTCCGGTGGCCGTGGCACCAAGGGCGACTTCAAGGAGATTGAGGCGCTGGCCGATGACCTGGGCGCCGCGGTGGGCGCGTCCCGCGCGGTGTGCGACGCGGGTTGGGTTCCCAACGATTTGCAGGTCGGTCAGACGGGCAAGGTCGTGGCGCCGGCGCTGTACATCGCCGCGGGCATCAGCGGCGCCATCCAGCACCTGGCGGGCATGAAGAGCTCGAAGACCATCGTCGCCATCAACAAGGACGCCGAGGCCCCCATCTTCCAGGTGGCGGACTACGGCATCGTCGCGGACCTCTTCAAGGTCCTCCCCGAGCTGCGCTCGGAGCTGCAGAAGCTGAAGTAAGCAGCGCGCTGGCCCGTTCGGGCTGACGAGGGGCGGGCGTGGGGACCCGAGGGTTCCCACGCTCGCCCCTTCGTCGTTTCCGGAGGGACGCCGGCGAGGGCGGGCGAGGCACCTGTCCGAGAGGCGCCCGCGCGCCCTTTCGCGTGGCTACAGCTCGATGTCGCTGTCGCGGCCACCGCGGGCCGGGACGTTCTCGTCGGTGCCGGGAGGCTCCGGCGGAGGAGGCAGCGGCTCGTCGTCCTCTGGCGTCTCCTCGCTCGGGAACGCGTCGGGGGCGTCGGGCGCGTCGTCACGCAGGTCGATGCGGCTGCCGTCCTCGAGCTCGACGGCGAGCGTGTCGTAGCGCCACTCGTCCTCGCCCTGCTTGGTCGCGTCGATGAACAGCGTGCCGTCGGCCTGCGGGCCATCCAGGGGGATGGTGAACCGGGCGTGCGTCTGGCCATTGATGGACTGGACCGCCGACTGCTTCGGCAGGCCCGTCTGGATGGGCGCCCCCAGCGCGCGCCGCACCTGTGCATCGGACTGGGCGATGGCCACCGCGTCGGTGTACGCGCCCATGTTGCTCAGCGACTTCACGCCGAGCCCCACCATCGCGAAGCCCAGGCAGCCGCACGAGGCCAGCACACCCAGGCAGCCCACGGGCACCACCCACTTCCAGTTCCGACTCCACCAACCCCGCTGCGGCACCAGCGAGCCCTCGGGCGTCGCGTCCATGACCTCACTCCTCCTTGCGCCACCTTCCGGCCGGTGGCGCCCTCGTCTTAGCGGGACACAGCGGCGGTGGATAGCGCCGCGCCCGGGTCGGTTGGTGTGGGAGAGCGAAGGGGCTACATTCCCGTCGACGAGGGGAAGGCACGAGCAGGGCCGGACTTCCCCGGAGGTGGCGTGTGCCGCCGCGGAAGACGCCTTCCACCGAGGTGCTGCTGGACGTGCTGAGGGCGCTGCCACCCGGGCAGAAGCTCTGGGTGCGCGGTGTGGGCGGGGGCCTGTTCCCGCTGCTGCGCTCCGGTGACTCGGTGCGGGTGCTGCGCTGCGGGCCGGGCGAGACGGCGCGCGGTGACGTGGTGCTGGTGCGCCAGGGGCGCATGCTGACGGCCCAGGTGGTGGTGGCCACCCAGCCCTGGCGCACGGCGCCGCTCCTGGGCGCCGTGGAGCGGACGGGCGGAGAGTTGCTGGGGCGCGCCGTCGCGCTGCGGCGTGGACGGTGGATGCTCCCGCTGCCCAGGCCCTTGAGTCCGGCGTTGTGGGTGACGCAGTGGACGCTGGCGTCCGCGTGGGCGCGGCCCCAGACCCGGCTAGTCTATCGGGGCGTGCGGGACTTCTTCTTCTCCAACTGGTCCAGGCCCCTTCGGCGCCACCTGGTGGGCCCGCTGGAGATACGCCTGCTGCGGGCTGGAGACCTGGACGCGCTCGTCACCTTCGCGAGCGAGCGCCTGGTGGTCTCCGCGAGCTTCCTGCGCCGGCAGCTCCGAGACCGCTGGGGGCTGGATCCCACCGAGCGTCGGGGCGCGGCGGCGGGCGCGCTGGACTCGAAGGGGCGGCTGCACGGCTTCGCGTGGGTGGACTCGTATCGCCAGGAGGGGCTGCCGCTGGACGGCGTCTGGGTGCGCTCGCTGGTGGTGGCGCCGCAGGCCCGGCGGATGGGCGTGGCCACGCAGCTGTTGGAGTGCCTGTTGGAGGAGTCCCACCGACAGGGCGAGCCCAGCGTGCAGGCAGACGTGGACGAGGACAACGCCGCGTCGCTGAGGACCTTCGAGGGCGTCGGCTTCCACCTCGCCACGGAGGCGCTGACCCGGCGCACGAACGAGGCGTGGGACGCGGCGGGTCGCTCCAAGCGCCTGGTCGTCCTGGAGCGGGCCTCCGCGCCCTGAAGCGACGGGGGTTGCGCGGCACCCCGGGGTAGGCGAAACGTCGTGCCCTCCGTGAGCACCTCGACTCCCGACAGCCTGGGCCGTGAGCCATCCTTCCTGGGGAGACTGCGCGGTCTCCAGGCGGACGGCGCGCTGGTCTTCATCACCCTCATCTGGGGTGTCACCTTCGTGGTGGTGAAGGACGCGCTGAGCTACGCGGACCCGTTCACCTTCCTGTCGCTGCGCTTCGGGGTGGGCGCGGTGGCGCTGAGCGCGCTCGCGGGCCGGCAGGTGTTGAACCCGACGAACCTGCGCCACGGCGCGCTGCTGGCGACGTTCCTGTTCCTGGGCTTCGCGCTCCAGACGTGGGGGCTGACGTTCACCACGCCGTCGCGCTCGGCGTTCATCACCGGGATGTGCGTGCTGTTCGTCCCGCTGCTGACGCTGCTGGTGTTCCGGCGCGCGCCGAAGCCCGCGGCGCTGGTGGGGGTGGCGATGTCGGCGGCGGGGCTCTACCTGCTCACGCGGCCGGCGCCGGGGGAGGGCGGCGGGTGGCTGAACCTGGGGGAGATGCTGTCGCTCGGCTGCGCGGTGGCTTACGCGGCGCACATCACCTTCACGGAGCGATACGCGTCGAAGGAGGGCGTGCTGGGGATGGTGGCGGTGCAGCTGTGGGGTGTGGCGCTGATGTCCGCGGCGTGCCTGCCCTTCGTGACGCGCAGGGTGGAGTGGCAGCCCTCGCTGGTGATGGCGGTGCTGGTGTGTGGGTTGTTGCCCAGCGCCTTCGCCATCAGCGTGCAGACGTGGGCGCAGGCGCGCACGTCCGCGGTGCGCGCGGCGGTCATCTACGCGCTGGAGCCGGTGTTCGCGTCCATCTACTCGGTGGTGCTGGGCTACGAGCGGCTGGGCGCGCCGGAGGCGATGGGCGGCGGGCTCATCCTCCTGGGTGTGCTGGTGGCGGAGCTGGGCTCACCGGCCTGGGCGTGGTGGAAGTCACGGTCCCCCTCACTCCCATGAGTGTGGAGCTGCGTCGAAACGGGATGCACCTGACGGGCACCCTCCTGTCGCTGGACGCGAAGCGCAAGTCGCCGCTGTGCTTCGTGAGCCATGGGCATTCGGACCACATCGCCCGGCATGAGCGCACCATCGCCACGGCGGCGACGCTGCGCTTCATGGAGCATCGGCTGGGGCCGTTGAGCGCTCCTTTGGCCGCGCCGTACCGTCGGCCGTTCGAGTTGGGGCCGTTGGTGTTGGAGCTGCTGCCGGCGGGGCACATCCTGGGCAGCGCGCAGCTGCGCGTCATCCGCTCGGATGGTCGGCGTGTCGTCTACACGGGCGACTTGAACGTGGTGCCGTCGTTGACGGCCGAGGCGACGGAGGTGGCCGAGTGCGACACGCTGGTCATCGAGTCGACCTTCGGCCATCCGCGCTACCGCTTCCCGCCGCGTGACGAGGTGTTGGGGCAGGTGGAGGCGTGGGTGCGTCGGCAGCTCGAGCGGGGCGCGGTGCCGGTGGTGCTCGGATATCCGCTGGGCAAGAGCCAGGAGTCGATGAAGTTCCTCGCGGGCCGAGGGTTCTCGCTGGTGGCGCACCCTTCCATCTACGAAGTGGCCCAGCTCTATGGCGAGCTGGGAGTGCCGATCGAGAACCTGCGTTGCTACACGGGGACCGTGGAGCCGGGCGAGGTGCTGTTCTTCCCGCCGCATCAGGCGCGCGGTGGGGCGCTGGCGCACCTGTGGCCTCGGGGGACGGCGGTGTTGACGGGGTGGGCGATGGACCCGGGGGCGGCGCGGCGCTACAGCGCGGACGTGGCGTTCCCGGTGTCGGACCACGCGGACTTCCCATCGTTGAAGGCGTACGTGAAGGCGACGGGGGCGAGCGAGGTGATTACGTGCTTCGGCTTCGCGGAGGAGCTGGCGCAGGCGCTGCGGGACGACGGGGTGGATGCCCGTCCGCTCGGGGGCAAACCGCAGCAGCTCGCCTTGCTGTGAAGCGGCGGGGAGCGGAGTAAGAAGAGGGACATGCCCCCGTCTCCGCAGCTCTTCGGCCGCGCGGTCCGCATCCTGGTGTGCACCGAGAAGAAGACCTTCGTCACGCGCGAGCTGGCGGAGGTGCGCGTGACGTTCGAGGGCATCGACGGCGACAGGCACGCGGGACACACGCGGCCGGCGGACGTGCGCACGCCCTGGTATCCGAAGGGCACGCCCATCCGGAACACGCGGCAGCTGTCGCTGGTGTCGACGGAGGAGCTGGCGGTGGTGGCCCAGACGCTCGGAATCCCCAAGGTCCTGGCGTCATGGCTGGGGGCCAATCTAGAGCTGGTGGGCATCCCCCGGCTGACGTTCCTGCCACCCGGCTCGCGCATCTTCTTCCCCGAGGACGCGGTGCTGGCGGTGGAGGGGGAGAACGAGCCCTGCATCGGGCCGGGCAAGGTGATTGGCGAGCACTATCCAGACAAGGAGAAGCTCGCGAGCCGCTTCGTGAAGGCCGCGTGGGAGAAGCGGGGGCTCGTGGCCTGGGTGGACCGCCCCGGTGTCATCCGCGCGGGGGATGAAGTCCGTGTGATGTTGCCGAAGCCGGTGACGTACGTGCTGCCGTAGGGCCGCTCAGGTCATCCAGGTCGTGCTCGCCGCGTGGGACAGATGCACGCGTTGGAGGAAGCGCCGCATGTGGAAGACGATGTCGTCCAGGTGTGTCTCCAGCGCCCAGTGTCCCGCGTCGAGCATGTGCAGCTCCGCGTCCGGCACATCGCGCAGGTACGCGCGGCCCGCGCCCTCGGGCATGTAGCCGTCGTGAGGGCCCCACAGAATCAGCGTGGGGGGACGGTGCTCGCGCAGGTACGCCTGATAACGCGGCATCCACGCGAGCGTCGTGCGTTGGTCCTCCAGCAGGTGGAACAGGTTCATGCGCCGGTCAAAGCGCTGCACCAGCGCCCAATGGAGCGTCCACAGGTCCGGGCTGATGCGGTCGACGAGGTGCTCGGGTAGCTCACCGATGAACTCGTCCTTGAAACCCTCTTCGCTCACCGCGGCCAGCAGCTTCCTGCGGCCCTCTGGCGTCGGGTTCGACCATTGTTCCTTCAGCATCCGGTACTTGGGCCCGAACTGGTCCTCGTAGATGTCACCGTTCTGGATGACCAATGCGGCGACTCGCTCGGGTGCATGCAGCGCGAGCCGGAAGCCGAACTGTGAGCCGTAGTCATGGAGGTACAGCGCGTAGCGCGTGAGCCCCAGTGTCTCCGCGAAGCGCTCGAGGAAGCGCGCGTACCCATCGAACGTGTAGCTGAACCGGCGGGGAGACGGCGTCGCGCTGTAGCCGAAGCCTGGAGCATCCGGCGCAATCAGCCGCCACGAGTCCGAGAGCGCGGGCAGCAGGTTGCGGAACTGGAAGGACGAGCACGGATATCCGTGGGGAAGCAGCACCACCGGCGCGTCCTCGGGTCCCGCCTCGCGATAGAAAATCTCGAGGCCATCCACGTCCACCGTCTGGTGCTGGACCGCCGGCATGCTGGCTCCTCCCCGGGTGTCACGGACAAGCTGGGCATCCATCGCGGCGCTCGTGAGCAACTGGCGGAGCGCTTCCGCCTGGTCGCCTGGGGGCCCTGCGGACTGGCGGAGGCGGCTCACTCAGTCCATGAACCAGTAGAGGAAGCGCGGCGTACTGAGGAACGCGAACACCGTCGTGGCGAGGCACAGCGCTGTGCCCAAGAGGACCGCGCGCGACATCTGCTTGCGCTCCTGGAACAGGCGATAACCGATGCGAGGCACCGCCACGAATGCGATGGGGTAGAGCAGCAGTATCTCCCAATCGGGGACGTACCCGACCGAGCCATACGGTTGCAGCAGCCCTACGGGGTCGAAGTCCCAGCTGCGCGCCTCACCGATGTAAGCCCGGTAGATGCCCAGCGCGTAGTACGGGAAGTTCCTCCACCCGATGACGCAGATACACAGCAGCAGGCTCACTTGCAGCAGCGCGAGTCCCAGGTGCGTGTGCCGTCTTCTCCACGCGAGGATTGCGAACGGCATCGAGAGGAATGGAACCCAGGCCCCGAGCGCGATGAGCCGCCACCGCATGGGGAACATCGGGTCTTCCATGTGCGGGGCCTTGTAGGGCCCGTCGATGTAGATGCGCTCGAAGGGCACCATCGACGACGCATACGGAACCGCCGCGAACAGGACGACGGCGAGCAGCAACTGCGTCATCAATCCCCACTTGGACCAGCCATCCAAGGGCACCGCCGACACCCGAGCGTCGTCGACCATGTCTCGAGCGTGCGCGAGCACCGCGCGCACCGTCAATCCACCGCACTCCACAAACACCACGGGGCCGCCGGGTTCCGAAGTGGAACCCCAGCGGCCCCGTGGGCCTCAACCGTCCTGCCTCGCCGTCACTCCTCCGGCGATTGGACGATGAGCTTCTCCTTGCCACACACGTCACAGCGCAGGTGGATGAACAAGTCCCCGTCGCTCTCCTCGGGCACCTCGCCCTCGGGAACGCCGAGCTCCGCCTTCGCCAGCGCCGCCACCTTGGTCGGGATCTCCTCCGCCTTCAGCGACTGCACGTACGTCATCTCCCGGTTGTCGCACTCGCGCGTCTCCGGGCCGTTCAGCCACGACGGCTCCATCCCCTCCGGCAGCCGGCTCACCAGCTCCAGGTTGGTCACCGACTCGGCCAGGTACGCCAGCCGGCGCAGCCGCGCCTCCTCGGGCAGCGCCGAGAAGACCTGGAAGCCCTCGAACAGCGCGTCACGGTCCTCGCCCGTCGCCTCACGCGCCAGCTGCATCGAGAACTCGCTCGACTCCAGCGCCTCGTCCCAGTTGTTCTCCGGGTTGAAGCCCGCCTCCAACAGCGCCGTGTACAGCTGCGTCGCCGCCAGCCGCTGCCGCGCCACCGGCAGGTGCTCCACCACCTCGTGCGTCAGCCGCAGCTCCAGGAGCGCGCCCGTCGTCCGCGGGTCGATGGAGCCCGTCAGGTCATCCACCTCCACCTCCTCGCGCAGCGCCTTCTTCAACACCTGCGCCGCGGAGAAGCGGAACAGCGGCACCACGCCCACCTCGCGCAGGTACATGGCCGACACCGCCGCGTCCTTCGCGCCCAGGTGCAGCGCCTTCTGCGCCTTCTCCACCACCGAGCTGTCCGCCAACGGCTTCTTGTTCTCCAGCCGCGTCTTCACCGCCTCGCGGTAGAGCGTCTCCAGCGAGCTGCCCGGCGGCATCCGCTGCGGCACCAGCGGCCTCAGCCCCGGCACGTCCAACACCCACAACGGCGGCATCGCCAGGCGCTTCAGGCCCCGGAAGAACAACGAGCCGGGCGGGTCCTGCGGCTTGAACGGCGGCAGCTCCTCCTGCGTGGGCTCACCCTGTAGCAGCGCCGAGGCCTGCACCCCGAGCGCCTTCTCGCGCTGTTCGCGGGTGAACGCCGTGATTCCCTGGGCGGGCGGAGGCGGCGGAGGCGGGGCCTCCTCACCGTCCAGACCGACGACGCGGTCCATGTCCACGTCGTCCATCTCCAGGTCGTCCAGACCCTTGGCGCCCGTGAAATCACAGCGCAACAGCTTCAGCTTCTCGAAGGTCGCGCCCTCGAGGTTCGCACCCCGGAAGTCACAGTCCTGCAGCCGTCCGCCGTGGAAATAGGCGTTGGACAGGTCCGAGTCCCGGAAGTTGATTTTGGACAGATCGCACCGCTCCCACTCGGAGCCCACGAGCCCGAGGCCCGACAGGTCCGCGTTCGCGGAGAAAAGTTGCGTGAAGGTGGCGCCAGTGTGCTCGGTCGGGACCTGACCGCCCTTGCGCAGTCGGTTCCACTCGGCCGACCCGTTCTGGAGGAGCTTCTCGATACTGGGGGCTTTCGGCATGGACCGGGGATTATTCGTATGGTCTGGTCCGCGCGCCAGCACAAATGATCGAGTACCGAATCGAGACCGACACCGCCGGGATGCGCCTGGACAAGCACCTGCGCAAGCGCCTTCCCACCGTTCCCGTCAGCCACCTGTTCAAGATGATTCGCACCAAGAAGGTGCGGGTGAACGGGAAGCGCGCCCAGCCCGAGCAGTTGCTCGCCGAAGGAGACGTGCTCACCATCCGGGGAGACGAGCAGACGCTCAAGGGAGAGGACCGTCCGAAAGTGGACCGTCCGCCCCCGCCGGTGGACCCCAGCCGGCTCGTGATTCTCAGAGAGGATGATTGGCTGATGGCGGTGGACAAGCCCAGCGGGATGGCCGTCCATACCGGCTCCGGCATCACCGGGGGCACGCTGGTGGACTACGTGCGCGCCTACCTGGGTCCCAAGGCCGTCCGCAACGACTTCACCGCCTCTCCCGCCCACCGGCTGGACCGGGAGACCTCCGGCGTCATCCTCGTCGCCAAGCGGCGCCCGGCGATGGTGCACTTCACGGAGGTCTTCACCCACGGGCTCTCCAAGAAGCGCTACCTCACCCTGGTGAAGGGGAAGATGCCCAAGGAGTCCGGCGTCATCGACCTGCCCCTGTCGGAGCACCAGCAGACGGCCGAGTCCAAGGCCCGCCGAGGGGTGAACATGCAGGAGGCCCTCACCCGGTGGAAGGTCGTCAAGCAGTCTGGCGAGGTGGCGCTCCTGTCCTGCGCCATCGAGACCGGGCGCACCCATCAGATAAGAAGGCACCTGACGGCCATCGGACACCCGGTGGTCGGCGACAAGAAATACGGTGACTTCGCCTTCAACCGCGACGTGCAGGCGCGCTGGGGGCTCAAGCGGTTGTTCCTGCATGCCGAGCGCATCGAATTTCCCCACCCGGAGGGCGGTGGCAAGGTGGCCGTGGAGGCCCCCCTCCCACCCGAGCTCCGAGACGTGCTCAAGCGGGCCGCGTTGCTGCCCTGAGGCATTGGAAGCCCGCGAGGTTTCGAAACACGTATGTCCGACTCCAAGACGACTGACCGCAGCCGCTCGAAGCTGGTGCTGAAGGGGGTTCCCCCGGGCCGCTGGTGGAAGGTGTTGCTGAAGCTGGGTGGGTGGCTCGCGCTGACGGGCGCCACGGCGGGCGCGGTGGGCCTGGTCGCCATCTACTACGTGTACGCGGACGGGCTGCCCGCCATCCCCAAGGTGGACGAGTACTGGCCGCCCATCGTCACGGAGGTCTACACCGACGACGCGGTGCTGGCCGGCGAGTTCTACAACGAGCGGCGCAAGGTGGTGCCCTACGAGCGCATCCCGAAGCGCCTGGTGCAGGCCTTCATCGCCAGCGAGGACTCCAGCTTCTTCGACCACTTCGGCGTGGACGTGCTGGGCACCGCGCGCGCGGCGTTCAAGACCATCGGCTCCAAGCTGGGCCTGCGCTCCGGCGGCATCCAGGGTGGCTCCACGCTGACGCAGCAGACGGCGAAGGCGGTGCTCATCTCCGCCGAGGGCTACAAGTCCGCGACGGCCAAGACGCTCACCCGCAAGATTCGCGAGGCCATCCTCGCGCTGCGGCTGGAGCAGGCGCTGACCAAGGAGGAGATCCTCTACCTCTACCTGAACAACGTCTTCCTCGGGCACCACAGCTACGGCGTGCAGAGCGCGGCGGAGAACTACTACCGCAAGGACGTGCGGGATTTGACGCTCGGGGAGATGACGCTCGTCGCGGGCCTGCCCCAGGCGCCCAGCCGCTACTCGCCGTTCCTGCGTCCGGACGCGGCTCGCAAGCGCCGCGCCTACGTGCTGCGCCGCATGCTGAACGAGGGCATGATCTCCCAGGCCGAGCACGACACGGCCAACGCGGAGGCGGTGAAGGTGTTCCCCGTGGAGGACGTCTTCCACGAGTTCGCCCCGTACTTCGTCGAGCAGGTCCGCAAGGACGTGGTGGACCGCTACGGCAACCCGGTGCTCCTCAAGGAGGGCCTGAAGATCTTCACCACCATGGACAGCGAGCGTCAGCGCGCCGCCCAGGACGCGGTGATGGACGGCTTGTTGTCGGTGGACAAGCGCCAGGGCTGGCGCGGGCCGGTGAAGCAGCTGACGGCCGAGGAGCTGAAGGTCTTCCTCGACAAGTCGCGCAAGGCCATGGGCCAGGACGAGCTCGTCGAGGGGCGGCTGTACGTGGCGGCCGTCACCAAGATTGATGACGACGGCAAGGGCGCGGACATCCAGGTGGGCCCGCACGCGGCGCGGCTGCCGCTCTTGGGCATGCGCTGGGCGCGCAAGGTGAACCCGGAGGGCTACTACCCGGCGATGATGATTTCGTCGGTGAAGAAGGCCATCGCGGTGGGCGACCTGGTGGTGGTGCGCCACGTGACGAAGAAGGACCTCACGGACGACAAGGAGCAGTGGGACAAGAAGCTGGCCGAGGACATCCCCGCGGAGGGCGTAAAGCTCTTCCGGCTGGAGCAGACGCCCGAGGCCCAGAGCGCGCTCGTGTCCGTGGACCCCCACCGCCAGTACCTCACGGCGATGGTGGGCGGTTACGACTTCGACGACAACGAGTTCAACCGCGCCTTCCAGGCGTGCCGTCAGCCGGGCTCCTCGTTCAAGCCGTTCGTGTACTCGGCGGCGCTCGAGCAGCTCAACTGGACGGAGGCCACCGTCATCGTCGACTCGCCGATCGTCGAGCACGACCCGGACAACAAGGTGTCCTGGAAGCCGGCCAACTACAGCGAGGAGTTCGTGGGGGACGTGCTCTTGCGCACGGCGCTGGTGAACTCGATGAACATCCCCGCGGTGAAGACCTTCGGCGCGGTGGGCGTGAAGAACATGGCGGCGTGGAGCACGAAGCTCGGCATCACCACGCCCATGAACATGGACTTCTCCGCGGCGCTCGGCTCGTCGTGCGTGTACCCGGTGGACCTGGCCAACGCGTACGCGACGTTCAACCGCTACGGCCGCAAGAAGCCCACGTACTTCGTGCGCAAGGTGGAGGACCGCTGGGGCCGCACGCTGGAGGACCACACCGCGTTCGACGACGCGTGGGCGCCCCTGCAGGACCGCGTGGCCGCCGGCTACGCGCGCCTGTTCGAGCCCGGTGAGCAGGTGATGAGCGCCGAGGTGGGCTTCATCCTGACGCACCTGCTTCGCGGCGTGGTGCTGCAGGGCACGGGGGGGCCGGCGACGCGCCTGGGCAAGCCCGCGGCCGGCAAGACGGGCACGACGAACGACTCGTTCGACGCGTGGTTCGCGGCGTACACCCGCGACCTCGT
The DNA here is from genome assembly GCF_024198255.1 of Myxococcus guangdongensis. Taxonomy (NCBI): domain Bacteria; kingdom Pseudomonadati; phylum Myxococcota; class Myxococcia; order Myxococcales; family Myxococcaceae; genus Myxococcus; species Myxococcus guangdongensis. The sequence continues at coordinate 277,328 of NZ_JAJVKW010000008.1, read as the reverse complement.
GACGGTGGCGTGGGTGGGCTACGACTTGAACCCGCATCCGCTGGGCCGCTACGAGACGGGTGGCCGCGCGGCGCTGCCCATCTGGCTCAACTACATGAAGCGCGCGCTGGAGGGCCGGCCGCAGTCGGAGTTCTTCCCCTGGCAGTCCATGGACCTGGTCCGGCTGCACATCGACAAGAAGACGGGGAAGATCGCCCCCGCCGGCTCGAAGAACTCCGAGCTGATGTTCTTCAAGAAGGGCACCGAGCCGAAGGACGCCGTGCCCGACAAGAACACCGTCGACGTGGACCAGTTCATGATGGGCGCGCAGTAGCGCCCGTCACGGCCGCTGAATCTCCGGGCCCCGTGCGCCTCCTTCGGGAGGACGCGGGGCCCGAGTCGTTTCAGGCTCCAGCGCGAAAGCGGCGCGCGGGCTCGACGTGGCGGAGAATCGCGGCGCGCAGCGAGGCGACCTCCGGCCCGGCCTCGAGCACCGAGCGCGTGGCGGTGGGGATGACCTGTGCCTCTCGCCCCACGAACAGCCGCTTCAGGTCGTCGAAGCCAGCGCCCTGCGCGCCGATACCCGGCGTCAAGAGCAGCGCGCCGCCCAGCCGCTCGATGACGCCCCGGTCCGAGTCGGGCAGGGTGGCGCCCATCACCGCGCCCGCGGGCAACACGCCCGGGCCCGCCTTCTCGTTGAGCTCGCGCAGGCCGTCCGCCAGCGCCTCGGCCACCGTGCGGCCATCCTCGCCCTTCGACTTCTGGAGTGAGGTGCCCTCCGGATTCGACGAGCGCACGACCAGGAACGCGCACGCTCCGGACACCCGCGCGCGCTCCATCGTCTTCACCAGCGCGCCCAGCCCCAGGTACGCGGTGAACGTCGCCGCGTCCGCCTGGTAGGCGCTGTCCGGGCCGAACACCGACTCGGCATACGCGTCCATCGTGGAGCCGATGTCGCCGCGCTTCACGTCCAGCAACGCGAGCGAGCCCGCGGCCTGGAAGCGCTTCATCAGCTTCTGGAGCACCTGGAGGCCCGCGGGGCCGTGGCGCTCGAAGAAGGCGCTCTGCGGCTTCACCACCGCGACGCTGTCACCGGCGGCCTCCGCGATGCGCTCGCAGAAGTCGGACAGTCCCTGCGCGGTGTCGGGCAGTCCCCAGCGGGTGAGCAGGTCCCGCGACGGGTCGACCCCGAGGCAGAACGGGGAGCGCTCGTCGGCGAGCCGGGCGAAGCGCTGGGCGAAGGACGGGGGCGTCGTCGAGGACATGGGACCTCAGCGCAGCCGGCGGGCGGCCGCGTCGAAGAGGGGGTTGGGCAGCACCTTCGCCAGCCGGGAGGGGATGGCCAGCTGCCACGGGAAGGAGACCTCCGTCTCGCCACGGAGGATGGCCGAGCCCATCAGCTCCACGGCCGCGTTCGTCTCCATCAAGAAGGGCATGGGGAAATGGTTGGCGGCGGTCATCTCGCTCTTCACGAAGCCGGGGAAGATGCAGGTGACGCACACGCCGGTGCCCGCCAGGTCCACGCGCAGGCTCTCCATGAACGTGCCGAGGAACGCCTTCGACGCCGAGTAGGCCGCGTGTCCCGCCAGCCCCCGGTGCGCCGCGAGGCTGGAGATGCCCACCACGTGGCCTCGGCGACGCTCCACCATGCTCGGCAACACGGCCGTCAGCGTGGCGACCGCGCCCGTGACGTTGGTGTCGATGATGGAGCGGACCTTGTCCCACTCCAGCCGCTTGCCATGCGTGACGCCGCCGACGCCCGCGTTGGCGACGACCAGGTCCAGCCCACCACACTCCGAGTCGAGCTCGCGCAGCTTCTCCATCAGCGGCTCCGCGCGCGAGACGTCCAGCTCCACCGGCTCCACGGTGGCGCCCGCGGCCTGGGCCTCGGCGGCCAGGGCCTGCAGTTGGGGAACGCGCCGGCCCGCCGCGAAGACGCGCAGGCCCCGCCGGGCCAGCCAGAGCGCCAGTCCGCGTCCCAGTCCGCTCGAGGCGCCCGTCACCAGCGCCGTCCGGTAACTCATCTCCGCCATGGTGTCTCCTCGTGGTGGTGGTCGCGAGGGTGCTTCTCGCATGGTTGAAGAGGAAGGGGGGACACAAATCCATGCCGCTGGCTGGAACCGCCAGAAGTCCACGGACGCTGGAGCGGCGCCTCGCCCGGCCGGTGGGAATGGCCCGCGTCAGGTGTCGTCGCGTCGACGCGCGGCGGCCTTCAGGGGAGGCCCGGGCGCGGGGGTGATGACGTGTGCGCCGCGCGTCCTCACCTTGAATCAGGAGGAGGGGCTCGACCATGCTCAACTGCGTGCTGGCGGTCGACGACGACCCGGACATCCTGATGGCCTTCAAGGACGTGCTCGAGCTGGAGGGGCACCGCGTGCTCCTGGCCCGAGGAGGCCGCGAGGCGCTGGAGCTGCTCGGCCAGGGCGAGCGGCCGGACGTGATTCTGTTGGACCTGATGATGCCGGACGTGAACGGCTGGGAGTTCAGGGACCGGCAGCTCGCCGACGCCTCGCTCGCCTCCATCCCCGTGGTGGTCATCTCCGGCCAGGGCGTGAGCGCGCGCGAGGTGATTGCGCTCGGCGTGGACGACTTCCTGCGCAAGCCCGTGGACGTGGAGCGCCTGCTCGGGGCCGTGTCCCGCTTCGCGGTCTCGCGCGAAGGGGACTCGCCGCACGTCTGACGGGCAGGGCCCGCGCCGGGGCGAGCGCGCGGGCCCCCGAGGCCCTCTCAGTGCATGCCCGAGGGGGCCTGCTCCAGCTTTTCCATCACCTGGTCCACGGAGAAGCTCGACGGGCGCTGGCGCGGGGGGAACTCGCGGAACGTCGAGAGGAAGCGGGCCACGGCCTGCTGCGCGGGCACGAAGTAGAACGAGTGGTCGATGAGCCAGCGCTGGTAGCCCACCGCGTCCTGGGAGCGCTCGAGCGGGTCGGCGCGCAGGTCGAACGCCAACGGGGCGCGGCGAATCGTGAAGGGCTCGCCCCAGGCCTCGATGCCCTTGGCGTTCTGCTCGGCGAAGACGAGCTTCATCCGGCCGTGGCGCACGGCGACCAGCTCCCCGTCGTCACCGAAGTAGAAGAACTCCGAGCGCTGCGACGGCCCCTGTCCGGACAAGAGCCGCGTCTGGTCATACCCGTCCAGGTGGACCTTGAAGCGCCGGCCGTTGGCCTCGTGGCCCTGCTTGAGCTTGTCGACGATGTCCGCGTCTCCAGCGGCGGCCAGGAAGGTGGGCAGCCAGTCCTCGGAGGAGAACAGCTCGTTGAGCTGCGTGCCGGGCTCGATGACGCCGGGCCAGCGCACCACGCAGGGCGCGCGGAAGGCGCCCTCCCAGTTGGTGTCCTTCTCGCCGCGGAAGGGCGTCATGCCGCCGTCCGGCCACATGCACGTCATCGCCCCGTTGTCCGTGGTGTAGATGACGAGCGTGTCCTCCGACAGGCCCAGCGCGTCGAGCTTGTCGAGCAGCTGCCCCACGATGGCGTCGTGCTCCACCATGCCGTCCGGGTAGAGGCCCAGCCCCGTCTTGCCCCGGGACTCGGGTTTCAGGTGCGTGTGCACGTGCATGCGCGTGGTGTTGAACCACAGGAAGAAGGGCTCCTTGGACTTCTTCGAGCGCTCCAGGAAGTCGACCGCGGAGGCGAGGAACTCCTCGTCCACCGTCTCCATCCGCTTCTTCGTCAGCGCGCCCGTGTCCTCGATGCTCTGTCCGCCCTGCCCGTCCGACTTGCAGCGCAGCACGCCGCGCGGACCGAAGCGCTTCTTGAAGGCGGGGTCCTTGGGATAGTCCGGGTTCTCCGGCTCCTCCTCCGCGTTGAGGTGGTAGAGGTTGCCGAAGAACTCGTCGAAGCCGTGCACGGTGGGCAGGAACTCGTCGCGGTCTCCCAGGTGGTTCTTCCCGAACTGGGCGGTGCGGTAGCCGCGCTCCTTGAGCAGGTCCGCGATGGTGGGGTCCTCGGCCTGAAGGCCGACCTTGGCGCCCGGCATGCCGACCTTGGTGAGGCCGGTGCGGAAGGGACACTGGCCGGTGATGAAGGCCGCGCGTCCCGCGGTGCAGCTCTGCTGCGCGTAGTAGTCGGTGAGCAGCGCGCCTTCCTTCGCGAGCCGGTCGATGTTGGGCGTGCGGTAGCCCATGACGCCCAGGTTGTAACAGCTCGTGTTCCAGTAGCCGATGTCGTCACCGAAGATGACGAGGATGTTGGGTTGCTTCGCCGCTGCCTTCTTGGTCGCCATGCGTGTCCTCCAGGCGTGAATGTGAAGTAGGGGTGGGGGCGCTCGCGCGCGGGGGCAAGACGAGGCGGACGGCGGAGCGGGCCCGTGGTGCGCACCGCTCGCCCGAGGGCGTCGTGGCGTCCGAGCCTTCGAGTCACCCCGGAGGGCGGGGTGTGCGTCCAGCGCGAGGGCACCCACCTCGAATGTCGGCTGTCGGGCTTCTCATCGCGGGCGCGCTCCGCCGCGATGAATTCGATGCCAGGAGGAGGCCGTGCTCGCATGACGGATGCTCGAACCGATGACGTGTCTTCGGGCGAGGACGCCACGGTGACGCTGCTGCTCGACCTCGCGCGGGCGCTGCACCTGTCATACGTGCCGGCCTTCGGCGTGGAGCAGCGCGTGCGTCGGGCGGCGCGGGCGTGGGGCCTGGAGGTGGAGGTCTTCACGCTGCAGACGCTCGCGGTGACGGAGGTGCGCTCGGGCGCGGCCCGCCGTGTGGACATCCGGCGGCTGCCCTTCAACCCCCACTGGAACCTGCGCCGGGCCGCCGGGCTCTTGCTCCTGTCGGAGTCGATTGCCCGCGGTCGGCTCGACGTGCCACGCGCTCGCGCCGAGCTGGAGCGCGTCATGACGTCGCATCCCGCCCACCCCGAGTGGCTCGTGCTGCTCGCCTATGGCGTGTACGGCGGCGCCGTGTCCGTGCGCGTCGGCGGCGGCGCCTGGGAGCTGGTGGCGGGGTTCTTCGTGGGCGTGCTCGCGGGGGGCATCCACGTCGGCACGCTGCGCTCCATGAGCGTGGACCTGCAGAAGAGCTTCCTCGGCGCGTTGCTCGGCACGCTGCTCGCCTTCGGGCTGACCTTCGTGCTGCCGTCGTTCGACGCGGCGCGGGCGCTCTTCGGAGGAATCACCCTGCTGGTGCCCGCGATGGTGGTGACGCTGGGCTCGGCGGAGCTGGTGGGGGAGTCCGTGGAGGCGGGCCTGTCCCGGCTCACCTATGGCCTGTTGCGCTTCCTGATGCTGGCGGTGGGCATCATGGCCGCGGCCACGCTGTGGCGCTTCTTCGGGCCGCTGCCCCTCCAGATACGGGCGCAGTCGCTGCCGCACACGGTGGTGGTGCCCATCATCGCGCTGGGCGGCCTGGCCCTCACGGTGTGCATGTCCGCGCGCCGTCGCGACACGCCGTGGATTGTCGGCGCGGTGCTGCTCGCGTGGGGCATCCAGGAACTCACCAAGGGCGTGCTGGGGGACCGGGGCAGCCCGCTCGTCTCCGCGTTCGTCCTGGGCGTCGCGGGGCAGCTCTACGGACGGATGCCCGAGCGGCTCCCGTCCACGCTCATCATGCCCGGCCTGTTGCAGCTGGCGCCCGGGTTCATCGGGACACGGGCCATCCTCGCGCTGCTCGGTGTCCCGGGGCAGGGCACGGACGCGCGCGTGTTCGACATCCTCCTGGTGGCGCTGCAGCTGGTGCTGGGGCTGATGTTCGCCTTCATGCTCGGCCTGTCACACGACGCCCGCGCATCGGCCGAGGAGCGCGGTGAGCGCGCGACGCGGCCCAAACCGCCGGAGCGCTCGGGGCCGCGGGGCGGAAGACTCCGCCGGCCCGCCGAGGCCCACTAGGACAGCGCGCTCCAGTAGGGCTTGAGCGCCTGTCGACTCTCGCGCAGCGCATCCCGGGCGTCGGTGTGCGTGTCGCCGGTGGGGAAGCTGTCGGTGCGGCCCGCGAGCACCTCGACGCAGGCGTGCACGGACTGCGACAGGCCCTCCAGCGAGTAGCCGCCCTCGAGCAGCAGCACGAGCTTGCCGTCGCAGACCCGCTCGGCGAGCGAGCGCAGCGAGGAGCACATGGCCGCGAAGCCGCGCTCGGTGACGTCCATGCCGCCAATCGGGTCGTGCTGATGGGGGTCGAACCCCGCGGACACCACCACCAGCTGGGGGCGGAAGGCCTCGGCCACCGGGAGGAGCAGCTCCTCGAAGAGCATCCCGTAGTCCGCGTCCGAGTTGCCGCCGGGCAGGCCCACGTTGACGGTGTAGCCCTCTCCCGCGCCCTGGCCCACCTCGGGCGAGGCGCCGGTGCCCGGGTAGTAGGGGAACTGGTGCACCGACTGGTACATCACGTCGCGCCGGCCCCAGAACGCCGCCTGGGTGCCGTTGCCGTGGTGCACGTCCCAGTCGAGCACCAGCACCCGCTCGGCGCCCAACCGACGCCCGGCCTCCGCGGCGATGGCCGCGTTGTTGAAGAGGCAGAAGCCCATGGCGCGGTCCGGCTCCGCGTGGTGTCCGGGCGGACGCACCAGCGCGAAGGCGTTGCGCGCCTGTCCCGCCATCACCGCCTCCACCGACTGCACCGCCGCGCCCGCCGCCAGCCTCGCCGCGTCCACGCTGTCCGGGGACACGACGGTGTCGGCGTCGATGCGCGCCGCGTGGCCGTTGAGCTGACGCATCCGCTCGAGCAGGGCGGGGGTGTGCACGGCCAGCAGCTCCTCGTTCGTCGCGGAGCGGGGCGAGCCCATCACCGTGCCCCGCACGGGGGTGCTCGCCAGCACCCCGAGGATGCGCTGCAGGCGCGCGGGGGACTCCGGGTGGCCCTCTCCGGGGTCATGCTTGAGGAAGAGGGGGTCGGTCAGCAGCAGGGTGGGCTTCATCAGGGCATGACCTTACGCATCCGGGCGCGGGGATGTCAGGCTCCCGCCGGGCGGAGGGGCGGCCGAGGAGCCTGGCCCCGGTTCTTGCCCTGCCGGTGTTTCCATTCCTACAGTGGCCCGCCTTGGCTCCGCGCTTCAAGAAACCCGGCCTGCGCAGCATCCTGCTCGGCTCCTTCGCCGTGGTGCTCGCCCTCATCCTCGGGACGCTCTACTTCGTCGTCCCGTCCCGGGTGGAGGACTTCCTGGAGACGCGCCTGACGAAGCACGGCGACGACAAGGCGCTCCAGGCGTCGCGCGACCTGGCCAACCTCTCCCTCACCATCCTGCCGCCCCTGCTGGAGTCGCTCCACGGCGGCGACGACGACTTCGCCCTCATCGCCCTCATCACCCCGGATGGCCGCGTGCAGTCCGTGCACCCGCCCAGCGCGGAGGGGTGGCTGCTCAACAACCTGCGCGAGCAGCCGTCGAAGGACCCCGCCACGCTGGATGGCGCCCTCTTCGAGAACGGCAACAAGGCCATCGTCCGCCCGGTGTCGCTGCACGAGGGGCCCGCCCACGTGCTGGTGGCGGTGAACTTCAGCTCGCTGGAGGAGGTCGTCACCTCGCTCCGGCACGTGGTGCTGCTGGCGTTCGGCATCGGCCTGGCGCTGTTCCTCGTGGTGGCGTTCTTCATCTCGCGCACGTTCATCCTGGTGCCGCTGGACGCGATGATGACCATGGCGCGCCGGCTGGCGGAGGCGGACCTGACGGGCCGCGTGGACGTGGGCTCGCGCGACGAGCTGGGCCTGCTCGCCGAGGCGCTCAACCGCATCGCCCAGAGCTGGCGCGACACGCTGGGCCGGGTGCGCGGCGTGTCGGACGTGGTGGCCGGCGTCATCGAACAGATTCACCGCACCGGCACCACCGTGTCGTCGGGTGCCAGCACCGTCCAGGCCCGCGTGGAGGAGACGTCCTCCTCCATGGTGGAGATGATGGCCTCGCTGCGCGGCATCGCGGAGAACGTGGAGGTCCTCTACCAGAGCGCCGAGGAGAGCAGCTCCTCCATCATGGAGATGGCCGCCACCAACGACGAGGTGGCGGAGAACGTCACCGCCATGGCCGCCAGCGTGGAGGAGACCACCAGCGCGATTGAGGAGATGACCTTCTCCATCAAGGAGGTCGCCAAGAACATCCAGGAGCTGTCCGCCTCCACGGAGGAGACGTCCTCGGCCATCAGCCAGATGGACGCGGCCATCGGGCAGGTGGAGGCCAACGCCAAGGAGACCGCGCGCCTGTCCGAGCAGGTCTTCGACGACGCGCAGACGGGCGTGGAGGCGCTGCGCAAGACGCTCACCGGCATCGACCGCATCAAGGACTCCAGCCGCGCCGCCGCGGACGTCATCGACAGCCTGGGCCGACGCATCTCCGAGATTGGCAACATCCTCAACGTCATCGACGACGTGGCCGAGCAGACCAACCTGCTCGCCCTCAACGCGGCCATCATCGCCGCGCAGGCCGGCGACCACGGCAAGGGCTTCGCGGTGGTGGCGGAGGAGATCAAGGACCTGGCCGAGCGCACCGGCGCGTCCACCAAGGAGATCGCCGAGCTCATCCGCAGCATCCAGGACGAGAGCCGCAACGCCGTGGTGGTGATGAACCAGGGCGCGCGCAACGTGGAGGAGGGCGTGCAGCTGGGCCGCGAGGCGGAAGGGGCGCTGCGAAAAATCAACGACAGCACCCAGAAGTCCACGCAGATGGTCAAGGCCATCGCCCGCGCCACCGTCGAGCAGGCCCGCGGCAGCAAGCAGGTGACCGCCTCCATCCACCGCATCAGCGAGACGGTGCAGCAGATCTCCAAGGCCTCCAACGAGCAGGCCAAGGGCGGCGAGCAGATCATGAAGAGCGCGGAGAAGATGAAGGCGCTCACCGCCCACGTGCAGCGCAGCAGCCAGGAGCAGGCGCACGGCAGCAAGCAGATCACCCGCTCCATCGAGAGCATCAACGAGATGGTGACGCACCTGAACCGCGCCCAGAAGGAGCAGACCAAGGGCAGCGAGCAGGTGCTCAAGGCGGTGGAGACCATCAAGGGGGTCTCCGAGCACCAGACGCGCTCCGTGAAGCAGTTGGAGGAGGCCATCGACAACCTCCAGCGCCAGGCGGAGATCCTCCGGGGCGAGGTGCGCCGTTTCCGTGTCTAGCCGTGCGCGCGGCCCGCGAATGGCTTAAGGACAGGAGGACATGCCGACAGAGCGACAGGTGTCCGAGCGCTGGGTGGTCTTCCTGATTGGCGCGGTTCAGTTCGTCAACATCCTGGACTTCGTGATGGTGATGCCGCTGGGGCCCGACTTCGCCAGGGGCCTGGGCATCGCCTCCTCGCACATCGGCACCATCGGCGGCGCGTACACGGCGGCGGCCAGCGTCGCGGGCCTGTTGGGCGGCTACTTCCTGGACCGGTACGACCGGCGCCGGGCGCTCGCGGTGTCCATGCTGGGGCTGGTGGTGGCCACGGCGGCGGGAGGGCTGGCCACGGGGTTGTCCACGCTGATGCTCGCCCGGGTGGCCGCGGGCATCTTCGGTGGGCCCGCCACGTCGCTGTCGCTGTCCATCATCGCGGACCTGATTCCGGTGGAGCGGCGCGGACGCGCGCTGGGCGCGGTGATGGGCGCGTTCTCCGTGGCCAGCGTCGCGGGCGTGCCCATGGCGCTGAAGCTGGCGGAGCACGGCGGCTGGCGCCTGCCGTTCTTCGTCGTCGCGGCCCTGGGGCTGCTCGTGGTGGTGGGCGCCATCTTCTTCCTGCCGCCGATGCGAGGCCACCTGACGGCCGAGCGCGGGGCGGCGCGGAGCGTGGGCGTGCTGGAGCTGCTCGGCCGCCGCGAGGTGCAGCTGTCGTACCTCATGACGGCGGTGGTGATGATGGCGGGCTTCGTGCTCATCCCCAACATCTCCGCCTACCTGCAGCAGAACCTGGGCTACCCGCGGGACCTGCTCTGGTTCCCGTACTTCGTCGGCGGCATCGTCAGCTTCATCACGCTGCGGCTGGCGGGGCCGCTGGTGGACCGCTATGGCGCCTTCAAGCTGGGGACCGCGGGCTCGGCGTTGCTGCTGGTCGCGACCTACGTGGGCTTCGTGGACTTCCCGCGCTGGCTGCCGATTCCGCTGCTCTTCGTGCTCTTCATGACGGCCATGGGCGTGCGCAACGTGTCGTACAACACGCTGACCTCGCGCGTGCCGGACAACCCGGTCCGCGCTCGCTTCATGTCGCTCCAGTCCGCCATCCAGCACATGGCCTCCGCGGTGGGGGCCTTCCTCAGCGCGCAGCTGCTGACGGACCTGCCGGACGGGACGCTGGGCGGGATGACCCGGGTGGCCTGGGTGTGCATGGGCCTGACGGTGGCGCTGCCCCCGACGTTGTGGGTGGTGGAGCGGCAGGTGCGCTCCCGGGAGCAGGCGCGCGCCCTGGCGGTGCCCGCGTCCCAGGGGCTGGCCGTCCCCCTGTCCCCCCAGGCGCACCCACACCAATAGTATTGGAACCCGGGAAGGGGCCCGGCCGTCCCCCGGCCACGGTGTCGGGCGGACGTCCGGAAGCGTCGAGCGGTTGCGCCAGAGGGCCTGGGGCGCGATAAACCGGGCAGCTTCGGGGAGAGCCGTCAGGACATGTTCAACATCGGCGCAGGCGAAATGGTGCTCATCGCGGTGGCCGCGCTGCTCATCCTCGGGCCGCAGCGGTTGCCCGAACTGGCGCGTGCCATCGGCAAGTTCATGCGGGAGTTCCGTCGCCAGACGGACGAGGTCCGCAACGTGGTGGAGCGCGAGTTCTACACGATGGACCACGACCTCAACCGCGAGCCTCCGCCTCCGGTGCGGCCCACGCCCACCTTCCCTCCCTCGCCCGCGCCCCAGGCGCTGCCGCCCGAGGGGATGGCGCAGGTCGCCACGCCCGTGGAGCCGGGCGCCGAGCCTGCTTCCGAGCCCGCCGTGGAGGCGCCGCGCTCCCGCGCCCCGCTGGGGCTGGATGGCGACGAGCACCCCGCGCTGCCCGAGCCCGTCGCGGAGGCGCAGCCGGGCCCGCGGTCGCCCGAGCCCCCGCCCGCCGAGCCGACTTCTTCTCCCTCTTCCTCCGCCGCCACCGAGAGCGTGGGCGCGGATGGCCTGCCTCGCCTCGCGCCGCTGCCTGGAACGGTGGCGCGCAACGCGCCGAAACGGAGCTGACCCCTGAGTCCCCAGCCTCTCGCCGACTCCGAGCTTCGGATGAGCTTGATGGAGCACCTGTCGGAGCTCCGCTCGCGCCTGCTCAAGTGCACCCTGGCCGTGCTCGGGCTGGGCATGGTGTCGCTGCTGTTCGCCAAGCCCATCTTCGGCGTGCTGATGCGGCCCGTGCTGGACGCGCTCCCGGAGGGCAACCGCGCCCTCATCTACACGTCCGGCATCGAGGAGCTGAACGTCCTCATGAAGGTGGGCGTGTACTGCGGCGTGTTCCTCACCACGCCCGTCATCCTCTGGCAGATCTGGGGCTTCGTCTCGCCGGGGTTGTTCCCGGAGGAGCGCAAGTACGCGGCGCCGTTCGTCATGTTCGGCTCGCTCGCCTTCATCCTGGGCGCGTGCTTCTGCTACTTCGCGGTGCTGCCCTCGATGTTCAAGTTCCTCCTCAACGAGGAGGAGACGCTCGCGCTGGAGCAGCGGCTGGACACGGCGCGGCTGCGCGCGGATGACGCCCTGCGCTTCCTGCGTGTGGGTGACGCGGAGCGGGCGGGGGTGCTCGCGAAGGAGACCAGCGCGTCGCTGCGCGCCGAGGGCGAGGGGCAGCTCGCCGAGCCCGAGCGCGCGCCCTCGCAGTCGGTGGAGCTGAAGTCTCGGCTGGACGGCCTGGGCAAGCTGTTGGACGCGGCGGCGGATGGCTATGGCGTCCAGTCGCGCGCGGTGCTGCGGCAGGCGGTGGAGAAGAAGGTCGCGGCGGTGACGGCCTACGGCAAGCAGGACTACGCGGCGGCGTCGGTGGCGATGGACGAGGCGGCGAGCCTGCTGGCGGGCGTGGCGCCCACGCGCAGCGAGGAGCTGTCGGGGCTGTGGAAGCTGGAGAAGGAGCTGTCGGCGGGCGAGGCGCGGCACGAGGCGGAGCGGTGGACGCGGCCCATGCTGACGATGCACGAGCAGCTGTCGCTGGTGCTGCTGCTCATCCTGGCCTTCGGCATCATCTTCGAGCTGCCGCTGGTGATGGCGCTGTTGGGCATCGTGGGCGTGGTGCAGTCGCGCTGGCTGTTCAAGTACCAGCGGCACGCCTTCGTCTTCTGTCTCATCGCCGCGGCCATCATCACGCCCACGGGCGACGTGGTGAACCTGTCGCTGATGGCTGGCCCCATGCTGATGTGCTACGAGCTGGGTGTCTTCCTGGTGTGGCTGGTGGAGCGGCGCCGGGCGCGCAACGCGGCGGAGACCGGCATCACCCCGGTGTCCTGAGGAGGGGCGGTCGGCCATGTTCGGCTCCCGAAGACACCTGAGAGCCAATCTGCGCTACCTGCGCGCGTTGCTGCGTCGCTTCCGCACCACGATGGTGCTGGCGGCGGGGCTGTTCGTGCTGGGGCCGCTCTTGTTCCACTGGCGCTACATCGGCCCGGACGGAGTGCCCATCTCCTTCGGTGAGGCGCTGCACCACGTCTACTTCCTGCTCTACGGGCAGCCGTCGCTGCCGTACGTGCACGACTGGGCCATCGAGGCGCTCAACGTGGTGATTCCGCCGGTGGGCATCGCCCTGGTGGCGGACGGCGTGGTGCGCTTCGCCTACCTCTACTTCGCCCGACACAAGAACGACAAGGAGTGGATCGAAGTGGTCACCGAGACGATGAAGGGCCACGTCGTGGTGTGCGGGGCGGGGCGGGTGGGCTACCGCGTGGTGACGCAGTTGAAGGAGATGGACAAGGACGTGGTGGTGGTCGAGAAGCGCGAGGACGCGGCGTTCGTCTCCGCGCTGCGGGACGAGAACGTGCCGCTGCTCATCGACGACACGCGCAGCCCGTTGTGCCTGCCGCGCACCAACGTGAAGCACGCCTCCGCGATTGTGTGCGCCACGGACGACGACCTGGCGAACCTCAACATCGCGCTGGACGCGCGGAAGTTGAATCCGAACATCCGCGTGGTCATCCGCCTGTTCGACGAGGACCTGAGCGGCAAGGTGCGCGACACGTTCAAGGCGGAGGCCCTGTCCAGCTCATCGCTCGCCGCGCCCGCCATGGCGCTGGCGGCGATGGACCCGCGCATCATCCACTCGTTCCATCTGGGTAAACACCTGATGGTGGTGTCGCTCTTCGAGGCGCGTGAGGGCCTGCCGGGGCTGAACATCTCCGCCATCCGAGACCGCTTCGGCGGGCTGGCGTTGTCGCTGATGCGCGACGGCCACGAGCAGCTCCACCCGGTGGGGGACGAGGTCATGCGTGCGGGGGACGTGCTGACGGTGCAGGCGTCGTATCCGGAGTACTGCCGCCTGCGCGCCTTCACCAACGAGGTGGACCCGCCCATCTTCGCGCACCAGGACCAGATTGGTCCGGTGTGGCCTCGCAAGGCAGGCTGAGTCCTCGAGGCCCGCGTCAATCGTCGCGGTCGCGCGCCTCGATGGTTCCTGGCAGCGGTACGAATTCGCCATCGACGAAGGACAGGCTCGCGAACGCCTGGCCCATCCAGGCCGGGCCGCCGTAGGCGTCGGTGAGGGCCTTGGCCACGTCCGCCGGGTTCTGTGCGTTGGCGAGGGCGGCGATCAACTTCTCATCCTGGAGGTGGGAGGCGTCCTCCCACTTCTGGCCGGTGTCCCGCTCCCACGCGGCGATGTAGTCGCGGGCCCGCTGGGACAGGTCCATGGCCTGCTCCGCGTTGAAGGACAGGTGGATGTCGCTGTCCCCGTCGAAGTCGTGCTGGTCGACGTCATACGCGGAGGCGAACAGCGACTCGGCGCCGCCGTCCGCGCCGACCATGAACATGGAGATCTCCTGCCGGGACAGGTCCTCGGTGCCATCCAGGTTGAAGTGCTGCGCGAGCTGGACAGGCGTGCCCACGTGGAGCTTCGCGTGAATGACCTGGTCGACCGAGCCATCCGGGTAGGTGGTCCTCACGACGCCCCCGGTGCTGTTGCCGAAGTCGACCGAGCCACTCAGCGGCCCCAGGTCGAACCCGGCGCTGCTCGTCGAGTCGTACTGGAGCTTCTCCACCGTGGCGACGTCGGAGATTCCGGTCCCGTTCTCGGTGGGCAGTTCGCCGGTGGCGAGGAAGGTGTTGTAGGCGGCGCGGCCCGCGTCGGTGGAGAGGTCGAACTCCGCCGTCTTGAGCGTGAACTGGTCCAGCCGCGTCGTGTTGCCGACATGGGCGCTGGCGGGGCCCAGGCTCAGCCCGAGCTGGAAGCTGTTCTCCACGGCCTCGGTGGGGCCCGCTGTCACGCGCACCGTGTTCTCGCCGGTCTTCTCCACCAGGACGGAGACCCCCTGCTCCTGGGTGACGTTCGTCGACACCGCGAGGTTGCGGTAGCTCGCCTCGAAGCCCGTGCCCTGGAAGTCGGTGCTGTTGAGCAGGACCGAGCTGCCCTCCGGCATCGTGTCCGGGTTGTAGGGGTCCGGCATGGGCGCCTGGCCCGACTGGACCTGGGCGTAGTCCGCGTCCGACATCCGCACCTGGAACTTCGTCTTGACGCCCTCGGTGCGCTCGGCGCTGAAGCCGACGGTGCCCAGGTCCACCTCGCCCCCGAGGTTGACCGACATGCTTCCCTCGGCGGTGAGCGTCGTGACGCCGTCCTCGCTCTCCACGCTCGACGTCTGACTGACCTTCGTGCCGAAGGAGATCTTCAGGCCCTTGAGCTCGACGGAGCTGTTCGTGCTCACAGTGACACCGTCGGAGCCCACGTTCACCGAGCCGCTCGAGCTCGAGCTCTGCGGAATCTCCCACCCGAAGCCGATGGGCACGGAGGTCCCGAGGAGGTTCGGGCCGCTCTTCGTCTTCGCGGACGCGAAGCCATCGACGGATTGGGATGAGTCCCGGTGGGGGGCGGGTTTCGCCGCGGTCCGCGCTGTCGAGTCACGCTCGGGACTCGGTGGGGGAGGTGGACGCCGGATGCCCTTGTTGATTCTGGAATCCCAACTCATGACTCACCCCCCGCGATGCGCTCGGATTCTTTCCGAGAGTCCAAGAGAGTATCGGGGGCATTCGGGGAAACGTTTCGTGCGTCCCGCGAATCACCTGGGTGCGAGCGGCTTCCCTGACACGGCGCGCGAGGCCACTCGATTCATGACGCGCGGGTACATCGCGTGTCCTCATCCGCGACGCGGGCCATGAGCGCGGGGCGGGCGAGGCCCGAGGGCAGGGCGAGCGCCCTCGCGAGCAGTGTCGCCAGGGGCGCCCACTCGATGAGGAAGCCATCGTGCCCGTGCGGGCTGGACAGCTCCGCGTGCTCGGCGTGGACGCCCTGGGCACGCAGTCGCTCGGCCAGCGTCTCCATGTGCTGGGGGAAGAAGAGCAGGTCCTTGTCGATGCCCACGCACAGGGCGCTCGCGCGGATGCGCTCCAGTCCTCCGTGCGGCGCGCGCGCCAAATCGTGATGGTCCATGGCCCCCAGCTGCGCCAGGTACGCGCGCCCGTCGAACCGCGCCTCCAGCTTGCGGCCTTGGTGCTCCAGGTAGCTCTGCACCGGGTGCAGCGCGCGCGAGGACCACGTCGCGGGACGCGGCTGGTTCGTGTCCAGTCCCGGCTCCGCGCGGTACGTGAGCATGGCGAGCTGTCGCGCCAGCTCCAGACCCCGGTGTGACGAATCGGGGAAGCCCGGGTCCAACAGCAGCGCCTGTCGGGCCACGTGGTTGAGGCCCACCACCCACGCGGAGGCGGACTCCGCGGCGGCGATGGGAGCCATTCGCGCGAAGCGCTCGGGCGCGAGCGCCGCGAGGCAAAGCACAATCATTCCTCCCAGCGACCCCCCGGTGACGAGCTCCACCTCCTGGATGCCCAGCGCGTCGAGCGCGAGGAGGATGCTGCGCGCCTGGTCCCACGGCGTGAGCGTGGCGGGCAGGTGCTGCTCGTCCTGTCGCAAATCACCCTTGGCCACCACTGGCGCGGGGCCGAAGCGCGAGTCGTCGGTGCGTCGCGGGAAGCCCTCGTCCGCGGGACCGGTGGTGCCGTAGCACGAGCCCAGGTTGTTGAAGCACAGCAGCCGCATGCGCGTCGGGTCCAGCACGCGGCCCGCGCCGATGAGCGGCTCCCACCAACCGCCCTCGCCCCCCGCGCGCATGTCGCCGGTGAGCGCATGCACCAGCAGCACGGTGGGGACGCGCGACGAGGGCCGAGCGCCGCCATGTCGACGCGCACGCCCTGCGGCGTGGAGCAGCTCCTCGCGCGTGCGGCGCACGAGTCGCGGCGTGGTGGCCCGGGCTTCTTCTTCCGAGAGGACGTGCGCGCGGGACTGGAGCCAGGGCAGGTCGTCCTCCGGGCCCCACCACCAGCCGCGCACCAGGTGCGGAGTGATGCGAGCGCCGGCTTCCAACGTCAGCTCTGGCGCGGTGACTTCGAAGAGGCGCGGCGAGGTCGCGCGAGTGAGGGGAGCCAAGGGATGTCTCCGGACAGACGGGTGGCTGCGCGGGCGCGTGCGTGCGCCCGTGAGGGAAGTGGAAGTGGGGTGTGAAGTGAACGGACGGCGGGGCTGGCTTCGCTGCGCTCCTGCGGGTGATGCGAGGGCGCTACGGGAGGGCCAGGAACGACGAAGCCCACCGACCCTCGCGGGTGGGTGGGCTCGGTGGCTCGCCAGGGTCGGACGCGACGTCAGCCGACACAGGCGGGCGCGAGCCCACCGGTCATCGACATTCGACGCATGGCGAAGAAGGACGTCATGGCTCCCACGGATAAACGCTCACCCCACGCGAGTCAAGTCGACCCACGGACGAGTGCCCCATGTGGCACACCTCCGACATGGGATTCCTCGATGACGCGTGATTCTCCGTGCGGGCCAACGCACGTCACGTCGCGGCGACCATCGCATTCGCCGGATACGGGGCGAGTGCGCCGATGTGCCCGGGCTGGTCCTTCACCCGCGCGAGCCAACGCGACACCGCGGGGAAGTCCTCCAGCGACAGGTCCGCATCGGGCGCGACATGCGCATAGGCATACAGCCCGATGTCCGCGACGGTGGGGCGCCCGCCGACGAGGAAGTCCGCATGTCGCAGGTGCCGCTCCAGCGTGGAGAGCGCGGCGCGGCCAGCCTCGACGCGCACGCGAAGGACCTCGGGATGATGCAGGCGCGCGCGCCCGGTGAGCATCCAGAAGCGCGCGGTGCCGATGTTGGGCTCGACGCAGTTTTGCTCGAAGAAGAGCCACTGGTGGACCTGGGCGCGCTCGAAGGCGTCGCGAGGCAAGAGGGGCGTGTCCTCGGTGAGGAACAGGAGGATGGCGTTGGACTCGGCGAGGAAGCGTCCGGGCTCGGGCTCCAGCACGGGGATGCGCCCGGCGGGGTTCTTGTGGCGCAGGAAGTCGGGCGTATGGCTCTCGCCCGCGAAGATGTCCACGGGGATGAGCTCATAGGGACGGCCGAGCCAGGACAACACGTGGCGCAGCTTGTACCCATTGGCGGAGGCCGCGCAGTCGTAGAGGCGCATGGGGGCACTGTAGGCGCTGCGACAGCGGGCGGACGACCCGGTCCTTGCTGCGAGTCGGAGGGGATGGCCGCAAGAACCGGGTTGAAGGGCGCGGGCCCCGGGGCCATACCGGGTGATGGACACACTGATGGGGAGCCGGGACATGGCCAGCAGCGACTACGCCCGAATCGAGCAGGCGATTCTCTACCTCGATGCGCATGCGCGCGAGCAGCCCTCGCTGGACGACGTCGCCGCGCATGTGGGCCTGAGCCCCTTCCACTTCCAGCGCCTGTTCACCCGCTGGGCGGGAATCAGCCCCAAGCGGTTCCTCCAGGTGCACACCCTCAGCTCGGCGCGCCGGCTGCTGGCCGAGCGGCGCAGCGTGCTCGACACGTCCTTCGCCGTGGGGCTGTCCGGCGGCGGGCGGCTGCACGAGCTGTTCGTGACGCTGACGGCGATGACGCCTGGGGAGTTCAAGCTCGCCGGCGAGGGACTGACGGTCCACCACGGCGTGCACGCGTCGCCGTTCGGTGACTGCCTCATCGCCGTCTGTGAGCGCGGCATCTGCGGGCTGCACTTCCTGACGGGCGAGTCCGAAGCGGAGGCCCTGACGGCGCTGCGCATGCAGTGGCCCAAGGCGAGCTTCATCGAGTCCACGAAGCTGACGGCGCCGTGGGCTGGACGAATCTTCCCCCAGACGCCGCCGCGTGAGCCGACGCCGCTGTCGGTGCTGGTGAAGGGGACGCCGTTCCAGGTGCAGGTGTGGCAGGCGCTGCTGCGCGTGGCGCCGGGCGACGTGGCGACGTACGGGGACCTGGCGAAGGCCATCGGCAGGCCCAAGGCGGTGCGTGCCGTGGGCTCCGCGGTGGGGGACAACTCGGTGGCGCTGCTGATTCCCTGCCACCGCGTGCTGCGCGAGACGGGCGTCATCGGCGACTACCGGTGGGGCAGCTCACGCAAGCAGGTGATGCTCGCGTGGGAGACGCTGCGCCGCGAGGCGGACAACGAGGATGGCGAGGCCCTGCGGTCCGGGCTGGCGTGACGCGGCTCAGCCCAGCGCCGCGAGCGCCGACACCTTGGCGATGATCTCCGGGGCGGCCTGCACCAGCGTGGCAATCAGCAGGAGCCACCCGACCACGCCCGAGACGGCTCTGCCGACGAGCCGGATGACGAGCGACAGCACGGCCCCCGCGAGCCCGATGGCCGCTGACACCCGCTCGATGCGACCGAGCAGCTGTCGCGCGTCCTCCACCGACGCCTGCGCGTCGATGAACAGCACCGTGTCGCAGTCCATGTTGAGCCGGCAGCCCATGTCCAACCGCGGGGCGGGCGGCAGAATCTGTCCGCTCAGGAAGATGCCCACGCCATCCGCGAACGCGGTGGCCGCGCGGCCAATCGCGCCCAGCACGTCGTTGGCGACCTGGAAGAGCGAGCGGAAGACGTTGCGCGCCAGCGTCTTGAAGAACTCGCCGACGGACCGGAAGATGCTCACCACCGTCTCGCCGAGTCGCTGCACCTGGCGCTTGAGCCACTTGAACGTCCGCTTGAGCCCATCCCAGAGGAAGAAGTCCGAGTTGTCGACCTCGCTCGTCCAGTAATCCTGAAGCTCGGCCTGGTTGTTCTCGACGAACTTCACGAGGTCGTCGCGGGAGACGTCCTCCTCGTGCTGCTGTCGCACGAAGTCCTCGAAGAGCGCGGGCGTCACCTGGGTGGTGTGCAGCAGCACCAGCGCCTCGAACGTGGGTCGCGCGGGGCTGTTCCGCCAGTACTGGTCCAGCGCCTTGCGCAGCTTCGACGCGATGACGGGCTCGCGGATGTCCCCCATCGGGTAACCGTTCAGCCACAGCTCGTTGCGCGCGAGTCGCAGCAGGAAGCGCCTCGACGCCGTGGGCAGCTTCTTCTCCTCCAGCTCCCGCTCGGGGAGGAAGTCGCGCAGCTCGGGCGTGCCCCCGGCCACCTTCTCCACCAGCTCGTCGTGAGACATCAGCAGTCTCAGGGTCTCCCGCTCGGTGATGCTCGAGGACGCAATCAGCCCCAGCTCGAACATCACGGCCCGGAAGCGCGCGAGCTGGATGCGCAGGTTGTTCGTGTCACTCGGGTCGACCTTGACGTTGTCCCGCAGGCCCAGCGTCGTCAGCCGCAGCTGCGCGGCGCGCAGGAGCACGGGCTTCGCCACGCCGTTGGCGGGGTACCACCGCTCGATGTCGAGCGGGTCCTCCAACGTGACGAGCTCCTGGAGCGCGTCCCACGTCGCCTGCTCGATGGTGGCGCCGCTGGGCCCAAGCCCGATGTCCACGCGGAACGGGTTGAGGCCCTTGAGCAGCGCCGCATCCATCTTGTCGCTGGTGGGGTCTCCGACTGCGTAGCCCAGGTGGCTGAGGCGCAGGCGGACCGCGCGCACCACCAGCTTGTAGCGCTCGTAGTTGGCGCCCTGGGACGAGGGCGTCAGCTCCGAGAGGGGCACCAGCCCCGCATGCTGCTCCAGGACCTGGAGGTTCTCCTCCAGGTTCATGGCGGTCTCCAACGGGTCGAGCCCACGGCCCTTCAGCGGCACGCCTCGCGCCGCGGGGAGCCGTGTTGGCGCGTCGAACAGCGCCGCGATGCGGACCGACTCGGGAGAGGACGGCATCGTCGCTCAGCCCTTCTTGACGATGTCCTTGAGCAGGTCGCCGAAGAAGTCCACCACGGACTTGCGCGCGGCGATGCTGGTCTCCACCGACTTGCGGTGCAAATCGAGCAGCTCCTGCAGCCGGGGGATGTCCTGCTCGTCGGTCTGGAAGAGCTTCATGTCGCCGTCGAACTTCACCTGCGTGGCCGCGACGAGCTTGATGGTGGCCTGGGTCGTCGCGCTGCCCACGGAACTCGTCGTCAGGTTGTCCCAGTCGATGGTGGGCTTGCCGCCGGTGGTGTTGATGATGTGCTTCACCTGACCGGTGTAGGTGATGACCTCCAACGTGACGAGGTCCTCGACCGCCGTGTTGAGCTTCTCGATGGCTTGCTTGAGTCCCATGTGGTGTTCCCCCTCGAAAAGGCTCGCGTAGTCACGCGAAGCCCGGAAGCCAGGGAGTCTAGCGTGGGCTCGAATGCCGGCGTCAATGTCGGCGGTGCGTAGGTGGGAGCCCACAGGGGTCGTCGACGACCTTCGTGTAGGGTCGTCCCGGGCGCCGGTTCCGCTCGACGAGGCTGGAGCGTCGCGATGAGCTCATCGCTCTCGGAGGGGGACTGCCGAGGGCGGGCCCGCGCGACGCCTCTGTTCAGGACATCTTCGCGACGAGCTTGAGCGGCAGGTTGCGCAGGAAGAAGCCGACGACGCTCCATGGCCAGCCGGGGACGTAGGCGCTCACCGGCTCCTTCTCGATGGCCTTCACCAACGCGCGCGAGCCCCGCTCCGAGTCGATGGCGAAGGGCAGGTTCTTCGCCCCCGCGTTCAGCTCCGTGTGGATGTAGCCGGGATAAATCGTGGAGACCTTGATGGGCGTGCCGAGCAGCTCGGCGCGGATGCCCTCCGTCAGCGTGGCCAGCCCCGCCTTCGTCGCCGCGTACACGGTGAGGTGGCGGGGCAGTCCGCGCATGGCGCTCATCGAGGAGATGGTGACCAGGTGTCCGTGGCCCTGCTTGCGCAGGATGCCCACGGCCGCCTCGCACTGGGCCACGGCGGCCACGAAGTTCGTCTGGGCCGTCTTCGCGTTGGTGGCGAAGTGGCCGGTGCCGATGCGCTTGCCCACGCCGATGCCCGCGTTGATGATGACGCGGTCCAGCCCGCCGAGGTCCTGGGCGAACGCCTCGAAGACCTCGAACACCTGCTCGTGCTGGTTCACATCCAGCTCCCGCACGGAGACCTGGATGCCGGGGTGCTTCGAGAGCAGCTCCGCGCGCAGCGCCTCCAGCCGGTCCGTCCGACGCGCGCACAGCGCCAGCGAGCGCCCCCGCGCCGCGAACTCGCGGGCCATGCCCTCACCCAGGCCGGAGCTCGCGCCCGTAATCAGGATGTTCCTTCGCATGGCCCCAAGCTCCTTCAGCGGTAGGTGATGAGGGCCTGGTTCGCCCCCTCGAAGTGCGTGTGCTCGTTGAGGGAGGACAGGTAGCGGCCGCGCTCACTGTAGATGACCTTCGTCACGCCGCAGTTGGACAGCGTCCAGTTGAGCCGGAAGGCGTGCTCGTCGGGAATCTGGAGCAGCTGCTGACAGATGGCGGTGACGGGGCCTCCCGAGGTGAACACCAGCGCCGTCTTGGACGGCCCCAGTCCCTGGATGAGCGCATCGAGCGCGCGCAGGCACCGCTCCCGGAACACGGGCCAGGGCTCGGTGTATTCGGCGTCGTGCTTGCCGGCGACCCAGCGGGCCACCGCCTCGGTGAAGAGCGCCTGGAACGCGCGGCGCGGCTCCGGCGTCGACGCGAGGTCCTCGGCCAGCGCGGCGTGGTTGGCGTAGCGGGGCGTGTGGCGGACGACCAGCTCGTCGTGGTCGAACTCGTTGAAGCCCGGGCTGCGCGTGGGCATCAGGTCCACTCCCATGGCGGAGAGGCACGTCTCCGCCGTCTGCCGGTGTCGGGTGAGCGTGCCGGCCACCACCGCGTCGAGGCGCGGCAGCCGCGTCTTGAGCGCCGCGCCGAGCACGCGCGCCTGCACGAAGCCCGTCTCGGAGAGCTGGTCGTAGTCCTCCGCGCCGAAGGACGCCTGTCCATGGCGGATGAGATACACGACGCCCATCACCGCCCTCCCTTCTTGATGAGCCGCTTGCAGCGCCAGTCGTAGTACGTCACCAGCGTCCAGAAGTTCTTGAACGCCGGGTTGCGCGTCTGCTTGTGGTGATAGCGGTAGTAGATCTGCTGGATGATGCCGGCGAGCCTGAAGATTCCGAAGACCTCGTAGAAGGTCCAGCTCGCGGGCTTCAGGCCGGAGCGCTGGAGGTAGTAGTCGACGACCTCCCGGCGGCTCATCATGCCGGGCAGGTGCGTGGGCTGACGCCGCGTGGCGCGCATGAAGAAGTCGTCATCCGACTCGACCCAGTACGCGAGCGCGCTGCCCAGGTCCATCAGCGGGTCGCCCAGGGTGGCCATCTCCCAGTCGAGCACGCCGATGACCTGCGTGGGCTCGCCCGGGTCCAGCACCACGTTGTCGAAGCGCCAGTCGTTGTGGATGACGCAGGTGGCGATGTCGTCGGGGATGTGGTCCTTGAGCCAGTCACGCACGTACTTGAAGCTCGGCACGTTCCAGGTCCGCGCCTTCTCGTAGCGGTCCGACCAGCCCTCCACCTGTCGGCGGGGATAGCCCGCGCCCTTGCCGAGCGACGACAGGCCCACGGCCTGGGCATCCACCGCGTGCAGCTCCAGCAGCTTGTCGATGACGTTGACGCACAGCTTGCGCGTCTCGCCGGCGCTCAGGTTCATCCCGCGCGGCATGTTGGCGCGGGGGATGATGCCCTCGATGCGCTCCATGACGTAGAAGTCCGCGCCGATGACGGACGCGTCCTGGCACAGCGCGACCATCTCCGGCACGAACGGGTAGGCGGGCCGGAGGGCCTTCTGCACGCGGTACTCGCGCGACATGTCGTGCGCGGACTTCGCCTTGGTGCCCGCGGGAGGGCGGCGGAGGATGAGGTCGTGCTTGGGGTACTTGAGCCGGTAGGTCCAGTTGGACGCGCCGCCGGAGAACTGCGTCACGATGGGCAGGCCCTCGAGCGTCGGCACCTGCTTCTTGAGCCACGCGTCGATGGCGGGGACGTTCAGCTCCTCACCGGCGCGCACGGAGCTGGGTGAATCCAGGGTGGATTTCGGGGCGGCGTGGGTGGCCATGGTGCCTCACCTCTTGGAGAAGCCGCGCTTGGCCAGCTCGATGCGAGCGATGACGCCCTTGTGCACCTCGTCCGGGCCGTCCGCGAGCCGCAAGGTGCGCGCCTGACCGAAGAAGCCCGCGAGCACCGTGTCGTTGGACACGCCCGCGCCACCGTGAATCTGGATGGCGTCGTCGACGATGCGCTGGAGCACGCTGGGGGCCACGACCTTGATGGCGGAGATCTCCGTCATCGCCCCGAGGGCGCCCACCTGGTCCATCTTCCACGCCGCGTAGAGCGTGAGCAGGCGGGCCTGGTCGATGGCGATGCGGGCCTCGGCCACGCGCTCGCGGTTGCCGCCCAGGTTGAGCAGGGGCTTGCCGAAGGCGGTGCGGTTCATCCCGCGGTCGATCATCAGCTCCAGCGCCCGCTCGGAGGCGCCGATGCAGCGCATGCAGTGGTGGATGCGGCCGGGGCCCAGGCGGCCCTGGGCGATCTCGAAGCCCATGCCGGGGCCGCCGATGATGTTGGAGACGGGCACGCGGACGTTGGTGAAGTGCACCTCGCCGTGGCCATGGGGTGCGTCGTACTCGCCGAAGACGGGGAGCATGCGCTTGATGGACACGCCCGGCGAGTCCAGGGGCACGAGCACCATGGAGTGCTGATGGTGGCGGTCGCCGCCGGTGTCGGGCGTGCGCGCCATGAAGATGGCGATCTTCGCCTTGGGGTGGCCCAGGCCGGTGGTCCACCACTTGGAGCCGTTGAGGATGACCTCGTCCTTCTCGACGACGGCGGTGGCCTCCATGTTGGTGGCGTCGGAGGAGGCGACGCCGGGCTCGGTCATGCAGAAGACGGAGCGGATTTCACCGGCGAGCAGCGGGGTGAGCCACTGCTTCTGCTGGGCGGGGGTGCCGTACTTCCAGAGCACCTCCATGTTGCCGGTGTCGGGGGCGTTGCAGTTGAAGACCTCGGGGGCCATGAGGCTGCGCCCGGTTTCCTCGGCGATGGGGGCGTACTCGAGCGTGGACAGGCCCGGGGAGAGCTTCTCGTCGGGGAGGAAGAGGTTCCAGAGCCCCGCGGCGCGAGCCTTGGCCTTGAGGTCTTCCATGACGGAGGACACGGGCCAGGTCTTCCAGTCACCGCCGCGCGAGGCCTCCATGACCTCCTGGTAGTAGCGGGCCTCGTTGGGCTCGATGTGCTCGCGCATGAACTGCTTCACGCGCTCCAGGTAGTCCTTGCCTCTGGCGCTCGGCTCGAAGTCCACGGTGCTGCCTCCTCTCACGAGAGGCGCCCATCCTTGGCACCCGGCCCTTGTTGAATCCACTGAATGTTGGTCATGTGTCGTCATGAGCCCAGTTCAGGATTCCCCCCGACGCCCCGGGCCCCCGGACCTCAACCTCTTCCGGGTGTTCGACGTCGTCTATCGGGAGCGGAACCTGACGCGCGCGGCGGACGTGCTGTTCCTCAGTCAGTCCGCGGTGAGCCACGCGCTGGCGAGGCTGCGCGAGCAACTGGGGGCGCCCCTGTTCGTCCGGCAGGGGAGGGGCGTGGCGCCGACGCCGTTGGCGGAGCGGGTGGCGCCGGAGATTCGGGAGGCGCTGGCGCTGCTCCAGCAGGCGGTGCACCACACGCGCGGCTTCGAGCCGGCGCGGGACGTGGGGACCTTCACCCTGGCGATGAGCGACATGTTGGAGCCGTCGATCGTGCCCCGCTTGGTGGCGCGGCTGCAGGCGCGGAGTCCGGAGGCGCGCATCAGCAGCGTGCGGCTGGAGCGGACGCGGCTGGAGCGCGACCTGGCTTCAGGGCGGTTGGACCTGGCCATCGACGTGGAGCAGCCGACGAGCGCGGAGCTGCGGCACACGGCCTTCACGCGGGACGCGTTCTGCGTGGTGAGTCGCAAGCGGCGGCGGCTGGACGTGGCGGCGTACATGGGGGCGAAGCACGTCACGGTGTCCTCGCGGCGCACGGGGCTGGCAGTGGAGGACCTGGTGCTCAGCCGGCTGGGGTATCAGCGGGAGGTCACGGTGCGTTGTCGGCACTACGAGACGGCGTGCCGCATCGTCTCGGGCTCGGACCTGTTGCTGACGATGCCTCGGCGCAGAGCGGAGGAGATCAACGGGGTGCTGGATGAGCACCTGCACCTGCTGCCCATGCCGCTCGCGCTGCCGCGACTGGAGTTGCACCTGTACTGGCACCGCTCCGAGGACAGCGAGCCTCGGAGCCAGTGGCTGCGTTCGGAGCTTCAATCCCTGGCGAAGGTGTTGATGGGCGCGCGGCGTGGCGCGTGAGTGGATGACGGCTTACTCCACTTCGAACGTCGCGAGGTCGACCGTCGCGGCGCGCAGTTGTTCGACGACCTGGGGCTCGGGCCACGCGACGGTGCGATAGCGTGTCGGCCACAGGTCCGGCACCAGCTCGAAGCACTCGGGCGCCAATCGCCTCGCCAGGGGGAAGGGCACGATGAAGGGGGCCCCCTCGTCGTCGTGGATGCTCACCAGGTCCGCTTCGGGAAGCAGCAGGTCCTTGTCTTTGACCCACATCGTCCAGGCGAGGGGGTACCCATCCGTATGCCGGTTGTGGAGCGTGAAGTCGGAGAGGAGTGTGTCCACGCCCTCCGCCTCATGCCAGGCCTCGAGGCTCTTCTGCTGGAGTTCGTACTCCCTCAACGCGAACAAGGCGTGTCCTTGGCGCACGCGCACCGCGAGCTCATCCGTGCCTGGGCGGAGATAGGGAACCACGCGGCCCGCGTCGTCCAGGGTGTAGAGCGCGGGCGAGATGCAGTGGGGGTTGGACTCGAACTCCCGCTGTCCATGCGCGCACAACTGGTTGACCAGGTCATGGCTCTCGTCGCCCATGACGAGGAGCGTGGTGCGTGCGGGAATGCTGATGACGGGACGTCCCCGCACCTTGGCAACGGAAGACGCGAGGAATCCGGGGTGCAAGAGGCGCGAGGATTCGTAGACGTCCGGGAACATCACCGGGAGGCCCGGGGACTTCTGCGTCTGCCGGGCATCGATGCCTGGGTCGACGAGGCGCGCGAGGTTGGCGAAGGCTGCCTGGAACGCCTCCTCCTCGGAAATCTTCCATTCCGCCAGGTTCTCATGCCTCACATGCAAGGTGGACTCGGGCAACTCGACCAGCAGCATCACCCGCAGGCAGGGAATGGGACGTCGAGCCACCACGGCGTTGGATTCCTCCCTCGAGACCTGTGGGCCAAAGGAGGCCGGGCGAATCACCGGCAGCACGTTCTCCCGGACGTCCTCCCAGAGGTCTGGGAGTGGCGCTGGCATCGTGAGAGCGGTGAAGAACTGCCGGACATGGTGGGCGCGCTCCTCTGGCGTCATTTCTCTCGTCGCCAGGAAGAGGCTCTCCAGGTTCATCCGGGTGAACGCGCCATTCACCCGGTAATCCACGCCATAGCCATTCGCCGTTCGTGAGACGCCGAGCACGAAGGGGAGGGAATACAAGACAGCCGCCACCTCGATCAGCAGCTCTTCACGGGGGCTCAGGTCCCCGCTCCGGTCGACAGCCTTCGCGGAGTCCTTCTTCCCCAGCCCCAGAAGCCTTCTGAAGAATCCCATGGGCGGAGGATTATAGCGCACCGGCTCCGCCCTGTGGCCTCGAGCGCTAATCACTATCGATGTCAGGCTCCGTCATGGGGGCTGGTCGGACGACCAAGGGTCGTCGGTCCTGCCCGGGAGCAGCTTCGTCCCGCGGAGTTTCCGGAACCAACCCCAATCACCCTCCTTCATGTCGAAGACCTCCCCTGTCCACTCCCCCAGCACGAAGGGCTTTCGCGGCCCACGGCAACAGGCGGGCCCCGAGATGGGCTCGACCCACAGCCGACGTCCCTTCAACCGGAGCCAGTGATTGTGGACGAGGGCATGGCGTGGCTTGCCGGTGTAAGGACGCCCTGACGTGAAGATGAGCACGTCCTCCTTCTGCCCCTCCACGAGGAACCGGCCCTTCACCCGCGTCGGGTGCTCTCCCTCCAGCGAGAGGACCTCCGCGAAGCGATGGAACGCGAACCCCAAGGGCCTGAAGCCGGTGACCAGATACTCGTGAGGCTTACCGGGGACCGGGACGATTTCATCCAGGACGGCGTCGAGGAAGAAGTCCTCCCGCGCTCCGTTGGCTTCGAGCCGGAGCTTTCCATCTGGCGTGAGCCATTGAAGGTACGCCAGGTCCCGGTAGGTCTCCTCATCCACCGGTTGCGCCCCGTGCTGTTGTTCGATGTGTACGTCCCAGACCCGGACGCGTCCATCCGGCGAGGTGACCACGGTCACACACGAGACGTCGTCGCCCCCGCCGGGTCCCCGCCTGTGCCTGATTGTCTTCCGCAGCTCCTGGATCTCCTTGCCACCCTTCGGCCCATGAACCGTCATCGACGAGCCTCGCCGCAGGAGGCTCTCCAGGCGCTTCTCCCCCTGCGCACAGCCGGCCAACTCCAGCTCCGCATAGGCGACTGCCGCCTTCGAGCATCTCTCTCCGAGCACTGACAGGTCCGTCACGACGGAGATGAGCTTGTGGCAGGGCGCAGTGCTCAAGCCTCCATCCGACGCTGCGGGACACGAGGCCCAGAGCCAGTGCTTCCGACTCTCACCTGTCTCGTCCTTTCCCCACCAGCGTCCGATGTCGACGCAGACGCTGCCATCCCGGTTCTCGAAGACAGGCGCGCGGTGCCCGCGGACGATGGCTTCGGTCAGGTCGAGGGCTGGATCCTCCACCCAGCCCTGCGTGAGCAGGTTGAAGTCGGAGATCTCGCCCAGCTCCGGCTCGGGCGGAGGCTGCCCGGGAGGTGAAGTGCTCAGCAGCAAGAACAGGAGAGGAGGCCACATTCGTGGACTCCTTCTCATCCATTTCAACGTGTGCCGCAAGCGACGGTTGTCGTTGGACGCGCTGTCCTGCACGACGCAGCCAGATTTGCACGGCTGCACTCGTCACGTTGGGGCTCAGTTGGGATGGCGTCTCGGCGCGGTGCGTGAGGGCTGTGAATGTCCACGGGCTTTTGTGAATGTTTCCGTTGGGCGTGGAGGATTGGTGCGGGAGAGAGGAATTGAGTAGGTTTTGCGGGCCGCTCACGGCGCTGCACCCACTCGCGAGGAGCATCATGCGGAAGAGTCCGAAGGTCCGTTTCTCATCTCGGATTGGAATGTTGTCAGCGGGCGTCGCGCTCTGGCTGGGCGCGGGATGTGGAGGCCCGGAGCCGCAGGAGGGCAACGTGCTGGCCACGGACGAGGCCGCGCTCACGGTGGGGACGTTGGGGTGTTACGTCGACACGGATGCGCAGGATGTGCCGACGCCGAACCGGTGCAACGGGTACTACGATGGGTGGACCTACCTGGTCTACGAGATGATCGGCGCGGGTCCCGGGTACACGTATCAGTGGAGTGATTCGCGCTGCGCGACGACGGGGCCGGTCTGCGCCATCCAGGCGAGGGCGACCACGCGACTGACGGTATCGGTGACCATTCGCAACGCCGCGGGCACGGTGGTGAGCACGCAGTCGGCGCAGGCCGTGCTCTGGCCGGTCAACCCTCCCTGATTCTGTGCAAGTGGGGTGGCTGGAGGTCAGGTGGGTCTCCAGCCACGGCCCCTTCCGGTCGCGAGGGCGGGATGATTGATTGGGGCGAATGATCCCGGTTGACGCAGGCAGCACGGCGGAAGTGTTCTTCACGGCATCTGGTGTTCGGCTCCGTCGACGGAGCGCTCGTCCAGGGCCCTTCAACTGGCTGTTCCTCCCGGGTGGGCCTGGAATTGGGTCCGAGAGTCTGTTCGGTCTGGCGGACATGCTGGACGTTCCGGGGACGTGCTGGATGGTGGACCTGCCGGGAGACGGGTCCAATCCCAGCGGCATCCCCTGCCCGAGGTCGACGCCGCGACCCGGCGGTACGAAGCCGAGCGCACGGATGAACGACTGCGAGACATCGCGGTGGCGTCGGCGGAGTGGAACTTCACGCCGGAGGGTGTGACGGTAGGCCGCGAGCTGCTGCGACGGATGCCCTACAACCGCGCGGCGGTCGACTGGTCGGACCGGAACTTCGATGAGACGTATGTCCACACGTGGTGGCCGCGCACCTTGCCCACGCTCATCATCAGCGGCGCTGACGACCGAATCGTCCAGCAGACGCCGTGGACACAGCCCCCCTTCCAGGGACCGCATATCCTCCATCGGACCGTGGAGGGGGCCGCGCACTTCCCCTGGGTCGAACGTCCGGAGGCCGTGGCCTCCGCGATGCGAGAGCTGGTTCCACGGATGACGCCGCGTCCTTGAACGCAGAGAGGGAGAACACCATGGAGAACATCTTCTTCGAATCCTCGGCACCGTCAGGCCGCGGGCTGTACTTCGTGCCGGGCTGGACGGGTCGCGAGCGTGTCTACGCTCTGCCTCGTCCCCAGGAGATGCCTGCCTTCGAACGACAGACCTTCGCGGTCGATGGGCGCCGCATCCTTCACGCCACGCTGTCCAGGAAGGGCGCGACCGCGCGACTGACGGTGTCGAGGTGGCGAGGCGCGGAGCTCCGCCGGGTGGCGTTCCCTTGCGACACGCAGGCGCGATTCCTCCAGCTCTCGTCGTCGACCTTCGCGGGGCGGCTACAGTTCCTCATGCTCGAGGAGCGCGCGAGCGGCCTCGTCCTCCACCTCGTCGAGGGCACCACGCATCGGACCGTGCCCGTCATGCTTCGACGGCAATCCCCTCACGACGTCTTCACGGCGGGCGTCGCGCCGGAACTGGGCCTCGCCTACCTGGCCCGGCGCTGCGAGGACCAACTCGACGTCGAGCGGTTCACGCTGGCCTCGGGCCAGGAGCAGGGCGTCACCACAGGTCATCTGCACCGCACTCGCGACCTGGAGCTCGTTCGCGATGGGCTCGATCTCAACAAGCCACGCGTGCGCACATGGTTGGAGGTCCGGCCGGAACGACAGGCGCCCACGAAGGACCCGCTGGTGAGGGAGTTCTCGCCGTCCTTCGGGGGCCTGGGTTCCATTCCCGTCTCCCTCCCGGAGCCGGATGGGCTTCAGGGGCTGCTCTCGGAGGCCACGCTCCGTCTGCATTCGTTGAACGTGAGCAAGTCGGGCGACGAACACCGTCTCTCCTCGGCCCTGCTCGCGACGTTCGATCTCGGAACGGGACAGTTCATCGAGGGCAGGCATGTGGAGCAGCCGCGAACCCTGTTCCGGTTCCACCAGCCCTTCGAGGCGCGGAGCTTGAGTGTGGTTCCCGCGGCGTCCGTGGTGCTCGTCGACGCGACGTCGGTGGCGGGGGAGAAGTCCCTTCCGGCGAGCATCGTCGACTTCGTCGGGGAGCTCGTCGGCGCCAACGAGGCGGAGCGAAAGCACTTCCTCGACCACCCCTTCGAGTCCATCGCGGGCTTCGTCTTCGCCTCGTACCTCCTGGTGACGGTGGGGCACGGCGTCGACGACCCGGTGGACGCCGAGCGCCACGCCACGTGGGCCGCGCTCCTCTCCCACTATCTGGGGCCGGAGGCCGCGCGAACGCTGCTCGCCAACCATGAGGCCGGCAGGCCCGTGGACCCAATAGACGTCCACAACAACGAGGTGGGGGTGTTCCTCGGTCAGAACTGGCAGCGGATGAAGTACCCGTCCATCTCCGCCGCGGTGAAGGACCTGCTCGACAAGGGCTACCTGATGCATGACGGCAACCCGCAGGCGAAGGCCAGGTGGGAGGCCTACCTCAAAGGCGAGCAGACCGCGGGGCGCATGGGCTCCGAGCGGGGGAACGGCAATCCCCAGAGCGCCGCTGACGGGACGTTGCAGGGGCAGATGCATCCACAGCAGCCCCCCGTGCATCAACCGCAGCAGCAGCCACAACAGCCTCCGCAACAGCCCACGGAACGAGAGCAGCAGCCGCAGCCACAGCCGTCGAACCCCAGGATCGGCCCACCGGCCTGAGGTCCGTTGTCGCTCACACCTCGATATCGAACGCGAGCGACAGCCGTTCATCGGGCTGCACGTGCAGCAGCCCTTCGCCCGTGGCCAGCGCACCCGCCGCGGCGGTCCACGGCTCCACGCAGACGAAGTCCTTCCCCTTCAGTGTCCACACCACCATCACCTTGAACTCAGGGCTCCACGACAGGTGGATGGGGCGCAGGCCCGGCCCACGCGACAGCCGCGTCTCCTGCTTCGAGTGGTCCCGCAGGTGCAGGTCCACCTCGTCCGCCGTCAAATCCAACCCGGTGAACGGCACCTCGCGCTTCGTCCGGTTGTCCCAGCCGTGCGTCGCGTCCGTCTCCACCGTTGTCACCGACTTCACCGCGTCCGGCACCCGGAAGTACGGATGGAAGCCCAGGTGCACGGGCAACGCCTCCATCCCGGGATTCTGGATGTCGAAGTCGATGGTCAGCCTCCGCCCCACGAGCGAGAACGTGAGCTGCGCATCGAACTCCCACGGATAGACACGCATCGTCTCCGCGTTGGACTTCCGCCCCAGCACCAGCAGCGAGTCCTCCGCCTGCCGCACCGCCCACTCCATCTTCCGGGCGAAGCCGTGCTGCGACAGGCTGTAGGACTGTCCATGCGCCGGATACGTGTCCCCGGGCAGCGGACCCGCGTTCGGGAACAGCACGGGGATGCCCCCGCGCACGTTCTTCGTCGGGTCCGCCACGGTGGCTTCATCGAGGTAGAGGATGTCCTCGTCCCCCACCATGAAGCTGGTGACGAGCGCGCCGCGTGAAGGGATGACCTCCACGCAGCAGTCGTCACCCTTCAGCGAGTACGTCTCCAGCCCCGCGATGCCCGGGAATGCTCGGCTCATGCGAGCCTAGATACCCCCATCGTGGGGGTCGCTGTCCATGAACGGATACGGCACCTTCGTCGGCGGGGCGAAGTTCTCCTTCACCGTCCGAGGACTCGTCCAGCGGATGAGGTTGAGCAGCGAGCCCGCCTTGTCGTTCGTCCCCGACGCGCGCGAACCACCGAAGGGCTGCTGTCCCACCACCGCGCCCGTGGGCTTGTCGTTGATGTAGATGTTGCCCGCCGCGTGCCGCAGCTCGCTCATCGCCGTGTCGATGGCCTTGCGGTCCCGCCCGAAGATGGCCCCCGTCAGCGCGTACGTCGCGCTCTGGTCCACCTCGCGCAGCGTCTCCACGTACTTCCCATCCGGGTACACGTGCACGCCGACCAGCGGCGCGAAGACCTCCTCGCGCATGATGCGGTGACGCGGGTCCTGCAACTGCACCAGCGTGGGCTTCACGAACCAGCCCTCCTTCCGGTCCGTCTCGCCACCCGCGACGATGCTCGCGTCCTTGTCCTGCTTCGCCAGCTCGATGTACGAGGAGACCTTCTTGAAGGACTTCTCGTCGATGACGGCGCCCATGAAGTTGCGGAAGTCCGTCACGTCGCCCATGCGGATGTCGCCGATGAGCCCCTGCAGCCGGGGCTTGAGCTTCGTCCACAGCGACTCGGGCACGTACACGCGGCTGGCCGCCGAGCACTTCTGGCCCTGGTACTCGTAGCCACCGCGCACGATGGCCACCGCGAGCGCCTCCACGTCGTCCGCCGCGGACGCGTGCGCCACGATGAAGTCCTTGCCGCCCGTCTCCCCCACCAGCCGGGGGTACTGCTTGTACTTGCCGATGTTCTCCCCCACCGTCTTCCACATGGTGTTGAACGTCGGCGTGGAGCCGGTGAAGTGGATGCCGCCCAGGTGGGGGCTGGCCAGCGTGGGGTTGCCCACCGTGGGCCCGTCCCCGTTGAGCATGTTGATGACGCCGTCAGGCAGGCCCGCCTCGCGCAGCAGCTCCATGAAGTACCAGGCGCTCAGCGCCGACGTGGACGACGGCTTGAACAGCACCACGTTGCCCATCAGCGCGGGCGCGGTGCACAGGTTCATCGCGATGGACGTGAAGTTGAACGGCGCCACCGCGAACACGAAGCCGTCCAGCGGACGGTAGTCCAACATGTTCCACGTCTGCGGCGAGGACTCCGGCTGGATGGCGAGAATCTGCTCGGCGAAGTGGACGTTGTAGCGCAGGAAGTCGATGGCCTCGCACGCGGCGTCAATCTCCGCCTGGTGGGCCGTCTTCGACTGACCCAGCATGGTGGACGCGTTGATGATGGGGCGGTAGCGCGTGGCGAGCAGCTCGGCTGCGCGCAGGAAGATGGCCGCGCGCGAGGAGAACGACATCCGAGCCCAGTCCTCCTTCACCGCGAGGCCCGCCTGGATGGCCTGCTCCACGTGGCTCGCGTCCGCCTCGTGCAGCGTGGCCAGCACGTGCGAGTGCCGGTGGGGCATGCGCACCGTGTCCGTCTTGCCGCTGCGCACCTGCTTGCCGCCGATGATGAGCGGGATTTCAATCTGCTCGCCGCTCATGCGCTTGAGCGTCGTCTGGAGCTCGCGGCGCTCGGGCGAACCGGGCGAGTAGGGGAGGATGGGCTCGTTGCGGGGAGCCGGGACGCGGGGGAAGGCGTTGATCACGCGAATGACCTCGGGACGGCGCGAAAAGGGCGGGGGAGCATAACCAACCGGCTCCTCCGGGGAAGCGTCGAAGCGGGCCGTCGTCTGCGCCCGGACACCCGCTGTCAACCCCTGACGCGCCCGGCTATTTCCCTCCACACCCCTCGGTCGACCCATACCCTGGGAGGGGGGCACATTGACCGGGCGACATAGCGCGCGGTTACGATGGAGGCATGCGCATCCCGCCTCCGAGCCCCGCGATGCCGCCTCCTCCCGGCCTCTCCGCCCTGGAGGACGCGCTCCGCAAGGACCTCGAGCGGCTGGAGTACCCCAAGCGCTCCTGGGTGCTCCCGCGACACACCCGTGACGGCAGGGCCGTGCTGGATGTGCTCATCATCGGCGGAGGGCAGAGCGGCCTCACCGCCGCCTTCGGGCTCTTGCGCGAGAAGGTGACGAACCTGCTCGTGGTGGACGACGGCGAGCAGGACCGCGCGGGGCCGTGGAAGACATTCGCGCGCATGCACACGCTGCGCACGCCCAAGCACCTCACCGGGCCGGACCACAACCTGCCCAACCTCAGCTTCCAGTCCTGGTTCGAGGCCCAGTATGGCGAGGCCGCCTGGACGTCGCTGGAGCGCATCCCCAAGGAGCTGTGGGCGGACTTCCTCGGCTGGTATCGGCGCACGCTGAACATCCCCGTGCGCTGCCGCTCGCGAGCAGGCGCGCTGACGTGGAGCGCGGAGGACGACTGCTTCCACGTGCCGCTGGAGGACCTGCGCACCGGCGCCACCGAGGTCCTCTTCGTGCGCAAGGTGGTGCTCGCCACTGGCATCGACGGCTCGGGGCGCTGGGAGGTCCCGGCCATCGTGGCGAACCTGCCGCGCGAGCTGTACGCGCAGACGCGCGAGGACATCGACTTCGAGGCGCTGCGTGGCCGCAAGGTGGGCGTGCTCGGCGCGGGGGCGTCCGCGTTCGACAACGCCTCCGTCGCGCTGGAGCACGGCGCGGGCGAGGTGCACCTGTTCTACCGGCGCAAGTCGCTGCCGTGCATCAACCCGTACCGCTGGGCGGAGTTCGTCGGCTTCCTCAAGCACCACGCGGACCTGCCGGACGCGGACAAGTGGCGCTTCATCCACCGCATCTTCGAGATGGGGCAACTGCCCCCAGCGGACACCTACCGTCGCGCGTGCGCTTATCCCCAGTTCCACCTGCACGCCCAGAGCCCGTGGCTGGACGCCGAAGTGGTGGATGGTCAGGCCCGCATCACCACCCCGCAGGGCCAGTACACCTTCGACAAGCTCATCGTCGGCAGCGGCACGGTGACGGACCTGTCGCTGCGGCCGGAGCTGGCGAACGTGCACGCGGACATCGCGCTCTGGAAGGACCGCTTCACGCCGCCCGAGGGCCAGTCGCACGCGGACCTGCTGCGCCACCCGTACCTGGGGCCGGGCTTCGAGCTCCAGGAGAAGCACCCGGGGCGCGCGCCGTACCTGGGCGCCATCTTCAACTACACCTTCGGGTGCCTGCTCTCGCTGGGCTTCGGCGGCGCGAGCATCTCCGGCATGAAGTACAGCCTGCCCAAGCTGACGGCGGGCGTGACGCGGCAGCTCTACCTGGATGACCGGGACGCGTTCTTCCGCTCCCTGGAATGCTTCGACGAGAGGGAATTCGAGCCATGAGCAGGGGTGAGTTCGGGCTGCGCAGTCGCCGGGTGCTGGCGGGCGGTGGGCTGCGCGAGGCGGTGGTGGTGGTGAAGGACGGCCGCGTGGAGAAGGTGGCCGGGCCCTCCGAGGCGCTCGGCGCGCTGTCGGTGACGGACGTGGGCCACCACGTGGTGATGCCCGGCGTGGTGGACTGCCACGCGCACATCAACGAGCCCGGCCGCACCGAGTGGGAGGGCTTCGAGACCGCCACGCGCGCGGCGGCGGCCGGAGGCATCACCACCGTGGTGGACATGCCGCTCAACTCGCTGCCGCCCACCACCACGCTCGAGGCGCTGAAGCTCAAGGCGGACGCGGCCCGGGGCGCGAGTCAGGTGGACCACGGCTTCTGGGGCGGCGTGATCCCCGGCAACGCGGGCGAGTTGGAGGCGCTCATCGACGCGGGCATCGCGGGCTTCAAGTGCTTCCTGTGCCCCTCCGGTGTGGATGAGTTTCCGCCCGCCGACCGCGCGGTGCTCGATGTGGCCATGCCGATTCTCGCGCGGCGCGGCGTGCCGCTCATCGTGCACGCGGAGCTGGAGTCACCGCTTCCGGAGGTTCGCGCCGAGGGGGCTCGCACCTATCGCGCGTATCTCGAGTCCCGGCCGCGCAGCTGGGAGCAGGACGCCATCCGAATGATGATGGAGCTGGCGCGAAAGCACCGCTGCCGCGTGCACATCGTGCACCTGTCCTCGGCGGACGCGTTGCCGCTGCTCATCGATGCTCGGCGCGATGGGTTGGACGTGTCGGTGGAGACGTGCCCGCACTACCTGAGCTTCACCGCCGAGGAGATCGAAGACGGCGCCACCCACTTCAAGTGCGCGCCGCCCATCCGCGAGGCGGAGAACCGCGAGCGCCTGTGGGAGGGGCTCGCGCGCGGGGACATCGAGCTGGTGGTGTCGGACCACTCGCCCTGTACGCCCGCGCTCAAGCTGTTGGAGCGCGGTGACTTCGGCGCGGCGTGGGGCGGCATCGCGTCGCTGCAGCTCAGCCTGTCCGCCGTCTGGACCGAGGCCCGCAGGCGGGGTCATGGCCTGGAGTCGCTCGTGCGCTGGATGTGCGAGGCGCCGGCCCGACTGGTGGGCCTGCGCGGCACGAAGGGCTCGCTCGTACCGGGCGCGGACGCGGACCTCGTGGTGTTCGACCCCGAGGCCACCTTCTCCGTCGAGCCGGCGCGGCTCCAGCACCGGCATCCGCTGACGCCGTACGCGGGCAGGACGCTCGCGGGCGTGGTGGAGCGTACGCTGCTGCGCGGAGAGACCATCTATGAGCGCGGGCAGCCCTTCCCGCGCCCCACGGGAAGCTGGGTGCGCCGGCCGTCCTCGGCGCGCATCGCCGCCTGAACTCATTCCATCTGGAGACACACGAAAATGCATGCACCCGAAGAGGGGAAGCTGCGCGTCGGCTTCACGGAGCTCATCGACCTGGCCGCGGAGAAGGTCGGCGGACAGGCGCTGCTGGCCAGCGATGAGTTCTTCGCCGGCAAGGAGAACCTGCTCAAGCCCGGCCGAGGCGTCTTCATCCCGGACAAGTACACCGAGCAGGGTAAGTGGATGGACGGCTGGGAGTCGCGCCGCAAGCGCGTGCCCGGCCACGACTGGTGCATCCTGAAGCTCGGCTTGCCCGGCGTGATTCGCGGCGTGGACATCGACACGAACCACTTCCTGGGCAACTTCCCCGAGTACGCCTCGGTGGACGCGCTGGAGGTGGAGGGCTCGCCGTCGCCCGAGTCGCTGGTGGACGCGGCGTGGACGCGCATCCTCCCGCAGCTCAAGCTGCAGGGCGGCACGCGCAACCTCTTCGCCATCCCCGACGAGCGGCGCTGGACGCACCTGCGCCTGAACATCTACCCGGACGGCGGCGTGGCGCGCTTCCGTGTGCACGGCGAGGTGCGGCCGGACCTGGCGCGGCTGACGCGCGAGAAGGGCGCGGTGGACCTGGCGGCGGCGGAGAACGGCGGCACGGTGGTGGCCTGCAACGACGCGTTCTTCGGCACCAAGGACAACCTCATCCTGCCGGGCCGCGCGGCCAACATGGGCGAGGGCTGGGAGACGCGCCGCAAGCGCCTGCTGCCGGGCTTCGACTGGATCGTGGTGAAGCTGGCCGTGCCCGGCACCATCGAGCGCGTGGAGGTGGACACCGCCTTCTACAAGGGCAACTTCCCGGAGAGCGCGTCACTCGAAGGTCTCTACCTGCGCGAGCCGCTGGTGGACTTCGCCAACGCGCACGACCTGGCGTGGACGGAGCTGTTGCCGCGCACGAAGCTCCAGGCGGACCACCGTCACCACTTCGAGCCCGAGCTGAAGGCGAAGGGGCCCTTCACCCACGTGCGCCTGAAAATCTTCCCCGACGGCGGAGTCAGCCGGCTGCTCATCCACGGACGTCCGGCGTGAGCGCGCTCGAGCGACTCAACACGCTGTCCACCGACGAGGCGCGCGCGGAGCTCACGCGCTGCTGCGGCGCCTCGCGCTGGGCGGAGGCGATGACGAAGGCGCGGCCCTTCCGTGATGCGGAGCACCTGTTCTCCGAGGCCTCCCAGCAGTGGAGCCGGACGGGCCCGGAGGACTGGCGCGAGGCCTTCACGCATCACCCGCGCATCGGCGACGTGGCCTCGCTGCGCGCGAAGTTCGCCGCCACCGCGAACTGGTCCTCGCAGGAGCAGGGCGGGGTGAGCAGCGCGGGCGAGGAGGTGCTCCAGGGCCTGGCCGACGGCAACAAGGCCTACGAGCAGCGCTTCGGCTTCATCTTCCTCGTGTGTGCTACGGGCAAGAGCGCTCAGGAGATGCTCGGCCTGTTGCGCGCGCGCCTGGGCAACGCCCCGGACGAGGAGCTGCGCATCGCCGCCGGTGAGCAGGCGAAGATCACCCGCATCCGATTGGAGAAGCTGCTGGCGTCATGAGCACCCTGTCCACCCATGTCCTCGACACCCACCGCGGCCTCCCGGCCTCCGGTGTTCCCATCACCCTGGAGATGCAGGGGGCGCACGGCGACTGGAAGGAACTGGCCCAGGGCGTCACCAACGACGACGGCCGCGTGCGCGACTTCCTGCCCGCGGGCGCCCGCGTGGAGCCCGGCGTCTACCGGATGTCCTTCGACACGGGCGCGTACTTCCGCTCGCTTGGGCTGAAGGGCTTCTATCCGTCGGTGTCCGTCGTCTTCGAGCTGGCGGCGCCCGACGAGCACTACCACGTGCCGCTGTTGCTCAGTCCGTTCGGCTACTCCACCTACCGGGGGAGCTGACCTCAGGCCTTGGTGACGACCTGCGCGGTGGGCGCCGTCGTCGACACGGGCGCGCTCCCGCGGCGCAGCAGCGCGTGGATTTCGGCGATGAGCAGGGCGGGCTTCACGGGCTTGACCAGATAGGCATCCGGCACGGGCAGGCTCGCGTCGCTGTCCGAGCGGGGCGCGAATCCGCTGACGAAGACGACGGGGATGTGCTGGAGCGAGGGCTCCTGCCGGAAGCGGCGGCACAGCTCGTACCCGTCCATGCCCTCCATGTTCACGTCGGACAGGAGCAGGTCCGGGGGCTGGGCCAGGGCCTTCGTCAGGCCCTCCTCGCCGCTCGACGCCACGGTGCAGTCGAAGTCCCCGGACAACAGCAGGCGCAGTGTCTCGCGCATCGTCCACGAGTTCTCGACGATGAGGACCTTGGGCTTCACGGTGCTCGGGCTCCTCCAGTGCCGTCGGCGCGCCGTGGGGCGGCGACCGTCCGAAACCACGAGCATCACCGCACCGTGCCCGCCGTCGCAAGGGGTCTGCCCCCACCCCTGGACGGAGGTACAAGGCCAGGCGGGCACGGCGAGGCCTACTCCTCGGGCGGGGGATTCGCCAGGCCTCGACGGGACACCTCCGAGTCAGGCTCCTCGTCGCCGCGCGCCTCGCGCTCGGGTACCTGCTCGTTTGTCCACTCCTCCCCGCGCCCCACGCGGGCCTCCCAGTCCGTGTCGCGCGTGGGGTCCACGTCCTCGGCGCCCCCGTCCGCGAGCCAACGACTCACCGCGCGCGCGCCCTCATCCAGCGCGTCCTCGACCTGGCCGCGATTCCTCGGCGGGAAGTCCCCGCGCGTCGGCCGCGTGTCGTTGGGTCCACGAGGAGTGCCCGCCATGTTGCACCTGCCTGGGTGTGGGTGTCGCCTGCCCGACTCAACCTCCGAAGTGCGGATGCGCGGGACAAGTGCTGGCGGATATCAGGCCGCCTGCCTGGGCGGTGGGGGGCAGGGGTTTCTTCCGTGTCGTCGGAGTGTGTCCGATACATGGAAACGTGATATTCCATCGACTTCTGGATTCTGCCGACCTTCCGGTCCCGCCTTCGTGAGCGACGAAGAGAAGACAACCGTCCTGGACGAGCGCAGCCGTCCTCCGAGCAGCACGTGGGGGGAGCGCATCCGCACGCCCGTCACCCTGCCGGGGGACGCCGCGGGCGCGCGACGCTCGTTGGAGCTCGGGATGGTGGTGACGGGGCGCTACCGGGTGGAGGGCCTGCTGGGCGAGGGCGGCATGGGCCGCATCTGGCTGGCGGAGGACCTGCACGAGCGGCGCAAGGTTGCGCTCAAGGAGATGCAGGTCCCCGCGGGGCTGACGGCGGCGAAGACGGAGGAGCTGGTGCTGATGTTCCGGCACGAGTTCTTCGCGATGAAGAAGCTGCAGCACCCCGGCACGCTGAAGGTGTTCGACTGGGGGATGACGGAGGCCGGCAACCGCTTCATCACCATGGAGGTGGTGGACGGGCAGGACTTGAGCACGCTGGCGCGAGAGTCCCCGCTGGACACGCGCACGCTGTACCGGGTGCTCATCCAGATGGCGCAGGTGCTGGCGTTCATCCACTCGCGCCTGTACGTGCACTGCGACATCAAGGCGAGCAACGTGCGCATCACCCGCTCGGGCGCGGTGAAGCTGATGGACTTCGGGGTGATGCACCAGCTGGGCACCCCGAGCCCCGGCAAGCTCAAGGGCACGCTGGAGTACCTGGCCCCCGAGTGGCAGCGCGGCGCGAGCATCGACGGACGCGCCGACCTCTACTCGCTGGGGGTGATGGCGTACTACCTGGTGACGGGGAAGCTGCCCTTCAAGCGCAACACGCCCGCGGCGCTGCTCGCCGAGCACCTGACGCGTCCG
This sequence comes from Myxococcus guangdongensis, assembly GCF_024198255.1. Lineage (NCBI taxonomy): Bacteria > Pseudomonadati > Myxococcota > Myxococcia > Myxococcales > Myxococcaceae > Myxococcus > Myxococcus guangdongensis. The sequence continues at coordinate 236,934 of NZ_JAJVKW010000008.1, read as the reverse complement.
CCGCCGAAGCCGTCCTCGCTGGGGCCGGTGGACCCGCAGCTGGAGGAGATCATCCTCCTGTTGTTGGCGAAGGACCCGCGCGAGCGCTTCCAGGACGCCGGCGAGCTGATGGAGGCGTTGTGCCACGCCAGCGGCGAGCCGATGCCGGAGGAGCCGCTGTCGGCGCGCTCCAGCTACCTGCACGTGCCGGAGGTGGTGGGGCGCGCGGCGGAGCTGGAGTCGCTGATGAACGGGCTGGCCGAGGCGGACTGGGGCCAGTCGCGCGCGGTGCTGCTGGGCGCTCCGGCGGGCGTGGGCAAGACGCGGCTGCTGCAGGAGTTCGAGCTGCAGGCGAAGCTGGCGGAGCTGCCGTTCGGACGTGGGCAGTGCCGGGCGGAGGGGCAGGCGCCGCTGACGCCCATCGCGCAGGCGCTGCGCGCGCTGATTCCGCACACGCCCACGGAGGTGATGGAGCGGCTGTCTCCGAGGCTCGCGAGGCTGTTGCCCGCGATGTCGGCGGAGGGCTCGGGCGTGGCGCAGGTGCCGGGCGAGGAGAAGCTGGGGTTCTTCGGCGCGCTGGCGGAGTGGGTGCAGGGGCTGGGCAAGCGGATGACGTTCGTCCTGTGCTTCGAGGACCTGCACTGGGCGGACACCGCGTCGCTGGAGGTGCTCAACGTGCTCATCCGCGCGCTGCACGGCACGCGCGGCATGGTGGTGTGCACGTTCCGCTCGGGGGAGCTGAGCCGGCTGAGCCTGGCGTTCCAGACGGTGGACGAGAAGCTCACCTGGCGCATGGATTTGGAACCGCTGGCGGCCGAGCACGTGGGCACGCTGGTGGGGCTGGCGCTGCCGGGACTGGAGGTGCCGGAGAGCTTCGTCGCGCGGCTGCACGAGACGACGGGGGGCAACGCGTTCTTCGCCACCGAGTGTCTGCGCGCGTTGGTGGAGGAGGGCGCGCTGACGCGCGTGGGTGGGCGTTGGACGGCGGAGGAGGGGCTGGACACGCGGCCCTTGCCCGGGAGCATCCAGGCGGCGGTGCTCGAGCGTCTGTCCTCCGCGCCGGTGGAGCAGGTGTCGCTCTTGAGGCGTCTGGCGCCGGCGGGGCGCAGCCTGGAGCTGCCCATGGTGCGGGCGCTGGCGGACCTGCCGGAGTCGGAGCTGTTCGCGGTGCTGGATGGAATCGTGGAGCGGCAGTTCCTCCAGGAGGAGGAGGGTCGGTACGTCTTCACGCACGACACCGTGCACCAGGCCGTCTACGACAGCACGTCGGAGGACGAGCGGCGCGCGGCGCATGCGCGGGTGGCGCTGGCGCTGCAGACGCTCTACTCGCAGCGGCCGGACCTGACGCGCACGGTGGGGTGGCATTACCTGCGCTCGTCGGAGCCGGAGCTGGCGATTGGGCCGTTGCTCGAGGCGGGGCGCGCGGCCATGGAGGCGCAGGCGTTGCTGGAGGCGACGCTGCTCTTGAAGGAGGCCTCCACGCTGTTGGAGTCCGCGCCGGACTTCCCGGGCCGTGACCGGTTGCTGCTGCGCATCTGGGTGACGCTGGTGGAGGTGGGCTACGCGAGTGACCCGCCCAGCTCGCTGGCCTTCTCGGAGAAGCTCTTCGCGCACTGGGCGTCGACGGTGGATTTGGAGGAGGGGCGGCGGGTGGCGCTCGCGCAGCTCGACGTGGCGTGCTCGGCGCCCGAGGACGAGCGGCCGGCGCGATTGAGGGAGCTGTTCCGCGAGCGCGAGGCGGACGCGCAGGTGGCGCCCGCGGACATCTTCTGGAAGCAGGCGGAGCTGCGCATCCTCCAGGCGATGGCGTTGGCCATCGTCGGACGCACGAAGGACCTGGACGCGTTGTTGGAGCGGGTGCGGCGCGAGCAGCCGGAGGTGTCGCCGTACCGGGCCGCGACGTTGTTGGCGCCGGCGGTGCTCAGCGCGTACACGGGGCGGTCGGCGGGCGTGGTGGAGGCGCAGTTCGAGCAGCTCACGCGGCTGCGCGGGCTGCGTGAGGTGATGGGCCGGCTGCCTCGGCGCCTGGCGTGGGCGTTGGGGATGGGTGGCTACATGATGAACATGAACCTGGCGCTGCGCGGCGAGCCGCTGGATGCGCAGGCGACGCGGGATGGCTACGCGGTGGCGGAGGCCCACGGCTTCATCGATGTGCGGGCCTTCCACCTGTTCACGGTGGTGACGCGCGCGGCCTTCACGGGGGACGCGGCGGCCTTCGTGCCGGCGTTCACGGAGAAGAGTGATTTGGTGCGCCGGCTGGGCAATCCCCGGTTGATGGAGCGCAACCTGGCCATCTTCACGCCGCCTTATTACCTGGAGCGTGGCGAGCACGAGCACGTGGCGGCGGTGGTGGCGCGCGGCGAGGCGCTGGCGCGGGTGCTGCCGGAGGACCGTTGGCTGCAGTGCCACGTGCAGACGTACCAGGCGTGCCGGGACGTGTTGTTCGAGGATGCGGCGGCGGTGCGTCAGTCGCTGCCCCGTGCGCTGACGGCGGCGCGCGAGAGTGGCCTCCGGATGGAGACGTTGCTGCGCGTCTACCAGTCGCGCTTCGAGCGCGAGCAGGGGCATCTGGAGGCGGCGCGCGAGGCGGCGCAGACGGCGCTGTCGCGGTCGATGGACCCGGTGCTGGCGAATCCCTGGGACGAGGTGCTGGCGCGCAGGGCGATGGCCGCGCTGCTGCCGGGCGAGGATGGACTGACGCACCTCAAGCGCGCGCTCGCGCTGGCGGAGCTGACGGGCAACGTGCTGCAAGTGGGGCACGTGCGCCTGGCGCTCGCGGAGCGGGCGATGACGATGGAGGCGGCGGTGGCGGAGTTGACGGCGGCGGAGATGGCCTTCACCGAGGCGCGTGCCTCCAATCTGCTGGCTCAGGCGACGTCGCTGCGAGGTGCGCTCCAGCGCAGCGCGGAGTCCCGACGAAGTGCTTGAGCCGGCTCGCGTGAAGTGACCGCATCACGTACGCAACGCTCCTGCCTGCTGGCTCAGGCGGCGTCGCTGCGAGGTGCGCTCCAGCGCAGCGCGGAGTCCCGACGGAGCGCTTGAGACGACTTGCGTGAGGTGGCCGCATCACGGACGGAACGCTCCATCAAAGCGCGGGGCCTCAACGGAGTGCTCGAAGTCTCGCGGAGGTCACGTGACGTGCCGCACCTCCGACTGAGTACGGTGCGCCCTGTCAAAGCGCGGAGCCTCGACGGAGTGCTCGAAGCCTCGCGGAGGTCACGTGACGTGCCGCACCTCCGGAGGAGTACGGCGCGCCTTGGCAAGGCGAGAAGCCTCGGATTGCTCGACGCATCGCGCAGGCCACGTGAAGTGCCGCGTCTCCTCCGACGGAGTATGGCCCCGGCAACATGTGGAGGCTCAGTGGAGTGTTCGAGGCGCCGCTTGCGGGCTCATGCCTGTGTCGTGACGAAGTGAGGCGAGCGATGCGAGGAGCCGTCGTAAGCAGCGCTCCTCCGCGGCGGCCCATGAGGGGACGCTGTGCGTGTGCCGCGCGGCGCGGGGGCCTTCCTCGCATGACCGAAAGGTGCGCCGCCTCACGTCACGCACAGGTGTCACCGCGAACGGCCCGCGCGGGGAGGGTAGAGTGCGCGGCATGGTCCCCCCGCCCCTGCGCTTCTGTTTCGACTATCTCTCTCCCTATGCCTACCTCGCGTGGACGCGCATGCCCGCCATCGCCGCGCGCCACGGCCGCGTGCTGGAGCCCGTCCCCGTGCTGCTCGCGGGCGTGCTCAACGCCACCGGCAACATCGGCCCCGCGGAGGTCCCCGCCAAGCGCGGCTACATCTTCAAGCACACCTACCGCATCGCCCATGAGCTGGGCGTGCCCTTCGGCCCTCCGCCCTCGCACCCGTTCGTCCCGCTGCTCTCCTTGCGCGTGACGGCCGCCGTGGATGACCTGGAGGCCCGCGCCCGGCTGGTGTCGGCCCTCTACGCGGAGGCCTGGGGCGGAGGGAAGGGCGTGGAGACGCCCGAGCAGGTCTCCGTGGCCCTGCGCGCCGCGGGCCTCGACGCCCCCGCGCTGCTCGAGGCCGCCGGCCGTCAGGACATCAAGGACCGCCTGCGCCGCAACACCGAGGAGGCCGTCGCCTCGGGCGCGTTCGGCGTGCCCACCGTCTTCGTGGGCGACGAGCTGTTCTTCGGCGTCGACTCGCTGGGCCACCTGGAGCGCTTCCTCGAGGGCAAGGACCCGCTGCAGGGCGTGGACCTGGAGCGCTGGCGCTCCCTGCCGGCGACCGCGTCCCGCCGCTGAATCGCCGCGGTGCGAAAGCACCTGGAGTTTGCGCTAGGGTGCCCCGCTGGCCGAAGCCCCTGGGGGCGGGCCACGTCTCCAGGTGCTCACCGAATGAACGTCCTCGCCGAGCTGGGCATCGTCGTCGCGGGTCTCGTCCTCGCCATCGTCCTCCTGGCGCTCAACTTCTGGCGCGCCGTGCTGTTCCTCTTCCCCCACCGCGTCCGCGTGGAGCCCGAGGCCCCCGCGGACCAGATGGACCTGCCCCTGGAGCTGGCGCAGGTCTCCATCCACCTGCAGGCCCTGGGCTTCGTGGCGCTCGGCAGCCACGAGGAGAAGCCGCCACTCCAGAAGGCCACGCGCTCCTACGACTGGGCCCACCCCACCGAGCGCGCCTTCGCCACCGTGTACCAGACGGCGGACGGGGAACCCCGCCTCTACTTCCTCACCCCCCTGGCCCCGGAAGGCTTCGTCATCACCGCCGGTTATCGCCGGCCCGCCCTGGACGTGCCCGGCGTCTACCGCAGCGGTTCACTGGCGGACGCTCCGCCCGACCGGCTGCTGCGCGCCCACCTGCGCCGCATGGAGGGCCTGACGCCCGCCGGGGACTTCTCGTGGGAAGGTCGGGTGGAGGCCGGACGTTCCTGGTATCGCGGGCTCGGCCGGAAGGAGATACGCCGGCAGAACCTGCAAGGTCTGTTGTGGACGGTGATGGCGCTTGCCATCGTCGCCAGCGCCTTCCTGGGACGGCGCGCGGCCTGAAACCCCGCCAGAACACTCACTGCGCGCGTGCACCGCGCGCCCCTTGGGAGTAGGTAGACGAGCACCATGAAGAGCGTGTCCAAGACCGAGGAAATCTTCTTTCTTTCCGGCAAGCGCACCCCGTTCGGCACCTATGGCGGCAGCCTGAAGGACCTGAGCGCCACCGACCTGGCCGTGGAGTCCGCGAAGGCCGCTTTCGCCCAGTCGAAGGTGTCTCCGGAGCTGGTGCAGCACGTCGTGTACGGCAACGTGGTGCAGACGAGCGCGGATGCCATCTACCTGCCCCGTCACGTGGGCCTGAAGACGGGCGTGCCCGTCCCCGTGCCGGCCCTGGGCGTCAACCGCCTGTGCGGCTCCGGCTTCCAGGCGTTCGTCACCGCGGCGGAGCTGATGCTCACCGGGCAGGCGAGCTGCGTGCTGGCCGGCGGCACCGAGTCCATGAGCCAGGCGCCCCACGTCATCCGCGGCGCCCGCTGGGGCCTGCCCTTGGGCAAGGGCAGCCTGGAGGACATGCTCTGGACGGCGCTGACGGACAGCTACACCGGCCAGCCCATGGCGCTCACCGCCGAGCAGCTCGCGGTGGACTACGCGCTCACCCAGGACCAGGTGGACGAGTACGCGGTGCTCACGCAGAAGCGCTTCGCCGCCGCGCAGGAGGCGGGCCGCTTCCAGGACGAAATCGCGCCCGTCACCCTCAAGGGCAAGAAGGGCGACGTCATCGTCTCCAAGGACGAGCACAACCGCCCGGAGACGACGGTGGAGGGCCTGCGCAAGCTGCCCAAGGTCTTCAAGAAGGACGGCGTGGTGCACGCGGGCGCGGCCAGCGGCATCTGCGACGGCGCCGGCAGCATGGTGATGGCGACGGGCAGCTTCGTGGAGAAGCACGGCCTGAAGCCCATCGCCCGGCTGGTGAACTGGGGCGTGTCCGGGTGTGACCCGAAGGTGATGGGCATCGGCCCGGCGCCCGCCATCCGCCAGCTGCTCGAGCGCGCGCAGGCGAAGCTTTCCGACGTGGACCTGTTCGAGGTGAACGAGGCCTTCGCGCCCCAGTACCTGGCGGTGGAGAAGGAGCTGGGGCTGCCGCGCGAGCGCACCAACGTCAACGGCGGCGCCATCGCCGTGGGCCACCCGCTGGGCGCGTCCGGCGCGCGCATCACCACGACGCTCGTCTATGAGCTCAAGCGTCGCGGTGGACGCTATGGTATCGGCTCCGCCTGCATCGGGGGCGGCCAGGGCATCGCCGTGTTGGTCGAGGCGCTCTGATGCCCGAACACGACTTCCAACCGGGACGCGAGATGACGAACGAGGTGGATGCGAAGACGGCCCGCGAGCGGGCCAAGGCCATCGCCGAGCAGCGTCGGGCCGAGCGCCGCAACCGCAAGCGCAAGTGTGTCGTGTGCGGCGTGGAGGAGAGCGACAAGACGCCCCTCACCGCCCACCCGGAGGGCATCGGCCCCGCCTGCAAGGACGAGGTCTCCTGTCAGAACCGTCGGGCCGCCGCCGCCCGCCCGTGACGCACGCGGGCCTCGCGTGGGCGTCCACCCGCGCGAGGTCCTGGCCCGCAGGAGGGCCCGGGATGTCCGCTGCGTGACGGTGGGCGCCTTGGCGCCAGGGAGGGGCCGGGGTGGGGCCACCAGGACCGCTCAAGGCCGGTAAATCGGGCCCGTTTCTTGATAGCGGAATCGTCTCGGGGTAAACGTCCAGAATCTCAGCTTGAGACGAGGGTCGGAATGGGCGTTACGAGCTTCACGGGAGTCAAGGTGTTCTCCACCACGCTCGCGCGTGATCGCGAGAACATGGGTGAGAACATCACCAAGTGGCTCAAGGAGAATCTGGTCAACATCGAGGTGGTGGACAAGGTGGTGACCCAGTCCTCGGACAAGGAGTTCCACTGTCTGACCATCACGATTTTCTACCGCGCGAAGTCGGCCTGATTCGGCGGTTCGCGACGCTGGACGTCGACGTACGAGGGCGCTCTCCCGGGACCGGGTGGGGCGCCCTTCGTCGTTTGGGGTTGCGAAGCAGGCGGGGTTCCACCACCTTTGGTCGACTTGTCGAGCCCGTAGTGGAGGAATGAATGCGACCGATGCGCAGCTTCGGCGGCCGGGGTGGCGGTGGTGGGGTCCCCGGCCTGGAGACCACGGCGTCCAAGCTGGCGGTGGGCCTGGTGGCGGGCTCCGTGCTCTTCCTGGTGCTGCGCTACCAGGGCGCGGGCAACAGCGTGCTCCTGCTGCTGTCGCCGAACACCGTCTTCAACAACTTCTTCCTCTGGCAGCCCTTCACCTACGCCTTCATCGAGAGCGAGCCGTTCAGCATCCTCTTCGGCGCGCTGCTCCTGTGGTCCATCGGCGGGTGGCTGGAGAGCTACTGGGGCGCGAAGCGGCTCGTGATGGTGGCGGTGGGCTGCACGGCGCTCGCCGGCTACGTGCTGGGCGTGGTGGGGCTCTTCATGCCGCTGCCCGCGGGCTACCAGGGCGGCTGGGTGATGGGCTCGGTGCTGTGGGTCGCCTACGGCCTGGTCATCGGCAAGGGGCAGACGAACTTCTGGGGCATCCCCCTGTCGGGCAACGCCTTCGCCGGCATCGGCGCGGGCTTCGTGGTGCTGCGCGTGCTGACGGCGGGCTTCCTGAGCCAGCTGCCGCACGTCGTCGCGCTGGTGCTGGTGTTCGCCTACGTCAAGGGCGCCAGCCCCAAGCGCTTCATGCTGCAGCTGCAGCACTGGCGGCTGCAGCGTCAGCTGAAGGACCGCTCCAAGCACCTGCACGTGGTGGGCAAGAACAAGGACAAGCCGGACCGCGACCAGTACCTGAACTGAGCCGCGGCGTCAGTGGGCCGCCTCCGGGTGGCCGTACTGCTTGAGCTTGCGGTAGAGCGTGGCCACGCCGATGTCGAGCTGCTCGGCGGTGCGTGAGCGGTTGCCCGCGTTCTGCGCCAGCACCGCGAGGATGTACTCCTTCTCCATGTCCTCGAGCCTGCGCGGGTTGCCGCTGGGCACCAGGCTCGGCGGCGCGGCCCGCACCTCCTCCGGCAGGTCCTCGCGCTCCACGCGGCTTCCCTCGCACAGGGCCACCGCGCGCTCCAGGGCGTTGCCCAGCTCGCGCACGTTGCCGGGCCACTCGTAGCGCAGGAGCTGGTCGGCGGCGTCCGGTGACAGGCCCGACACCTTGCGGCCCAGTCGCTCCGCGGCCTCGGCGAGCAACAGCCGGGCCAGGGGCAGGATGTCCTCGCGCCGCTCGCGCAAGGGCGGGATGCGCAGCTCGATGACGCGCAGGCGGTAGTAGAGGTCCTGGCGGAAGCGGCCAGCCTTCACCTCTTCGCTCAGCTCGCGGTTGGTGGCGGCCACCACGCGCACGTCCACCTTGCGGCTGGTGTTCTCTCCCACGCGCCGCACCTCCTTCTCCTGCAGCGCGCGCAAGAGCTTGGCCTGCATGGAGGCCGGCACCTCGCCCACTTCATCCAGGAAGAGGGTGCCACCGTGCGCGGCCTCGAAGAGGCCCGGCCTGTCGTGCGTCGCGCCGGTGAAGGCGCCCTTCACGTGGCCGAACAGCTCGCTCTCCAGCAGGCTCTCGGTGACGGCGGCGCAGTTGACGGCGACGAAGGCCTTGTGCGCGCGCGTGGACTCGTCGTGGATGAGGCGGGCGATGCGCTCCTTGCCCACGCCGCTCTCACCGGTGACGAGCACCGTGGAGTCCACCTTCGCCGCGCGGCGCCCCAGGTTGATGACCCGCTGCATGGCCTCCGCGCGCGCCACCATGCCGGCCGGGTCCTCCGTCACGCCCGCGCGCGCGAGCGACTGGCGCTTGGCGCGCAGCTTGCGCTCCGCCTGCTTCAGCGCGTCCGTCACCTGCGCGAGCACGCCCTCCATGCACTGCGTCTCATAGAAGCGCAGCACCTCCTTGCACTCGGTGCTCCACTCCTCCGACGGGCGGCCGACGATGTGGCACGCCGCGTCCCCCTGGCCCACGCAGCGCATCTCCGTGCAGTAGATTTCGCGGCCGTTGACGTAGCTCATGTAGCCGGACGCGAAGCCGGTGAGGCTCCAGCACACCGGGTGGTCCGCGCGGCCCAGGTGCAACAGGTGCTGCTCGGCCTCGTACGAGTCGCGCCACTGCGCCTCGGCGAAGGGCTCCGGGCCCTCCTCGGGCTTGCGCTCCACCTTCTCCACCCGCACCTGGCCCTGCAGCGTGTGCAGCCGCCCGCCCGCGCGGCGCCACAAGGACTCGTCCGTCCAGGGCACCGCCCCCTTCATCGCCTCCGCCGTGCGCCAGCCGTGCGCGTAGCCCAGCCGCGTGAAGATGCCCCGCGCGGCCGTCATCCCCATCAGGTTCACCAGCTCCTTGCGCAGCAACCCCAACGCCACCGGGTCCATGAGCAGCACCCGCTGCCCCGCGAAGTGGATGAGCCCGCCCCCCGGTTCGAAGGACAAGAGCTCGCCCAGCCCCAGCTCGAATTGACCCGCCACGGTGTCCCGCTCCTTCCAAAGTGATGCCTCTCTCTATCGTTTTGAGATGTTTCCTGCACGACAGGTTGCGGGGTGGGAGTCATTTCAGGGGGTTGGAATCCCGGGGACGTTGGTCCTGGGGTTGCAGTAGAAGGCGCCATCATGGGAGGCGGCTTGGACAGGCGAGGAGTGCTGCAGGGCATGGCGGCGGCCGGGGTGGCGGGCGCGCTGGGCACGGGCTCGGCGAGCGGCCAGGCGAAGGCCCCTGCGCTCTTCGTCTCCCACGGCTCGCCGATGGTGGCGCTGGACACGGACGCGTACCCGCGAGCGCTCAAGGGCTTCGGCGAGGGCGTGTCGACGGCGAAGGCGCTCGTCGTCGTCTCCGCGCACTGGGAGACGCCCGGCGAGGTGCGCGTCACCGCCAGCGAGCGGCCGCCGCTCGTCTATGACTTCTACGGTTTTCCGAACGCGCTGTACCAGCTGCGCTACGCGGTGCCGGGCGCGCCCGCGCTGGCCTCGGAGGTGGTGGGCCGGCTGAAGTCCGCGGGCCTGAAGGCCGTCGCGGATGGCGAGCGCGGGCTGGACCACGGCGCGTGGGTACCGCTGCTTCACACGTTTCCACGCGCGACGTTGCCGGTGGTGCAGGTGTCGATGCCGCTGGGCGCGAGCGCGGCGGACATCGCGCGGATGGGCGAGGTGCTGCGGCCGCTGCGTCAGGAAGGCGTGCTGCTGATGGGCAGTGGTGGCATCGTCCACAACCTGCGCCGGGTGAATTTCCATCAGAAGGACGCGTCCCCGGAGCCGTGGGCGCAGTCGTTCGACACGTGGGTCGCGCAGAAGCTGGAGGCGCGCGACTTCACGGGGCTTCAATCATGGTTGGATGCACCGAATGCGACGCTCGCGCATCCAAGGGCCGAGCATTTGTTGCCGCTGTACTTCGTCCTCGGAGCCGCCCTCGCCGAAGACCGCATCACCCCCGTGTTCGAGGGCTTCCATCACGGAACTTTGTCCATGCGCAGCTTCGCGCTGCGCGCCTGAACCCGCAGTTCATCATTCGAGGAGCACACCCCTATGAAGACGACCCTGAAGAGCGCGATTGCCCTGCTGGTGGCCCTGCCGTCCCTCGCCTTTGCCGCCACGTGGGACGTGGACCCGGCCCACTCCAGCGCGGGCTTCACCGTGAAGCACATGATGGTGTCGAACGTGACGGGCTCGTTCAACATCAAGCAGGGCGCGGTGAACCTGGACGACAAGGACATCACCAAGTCCACCGTGGAGGCCACGCTCGACGCGGCGACGGTGAACACGGGCAACGCCAAGCGTGACGAGCACCTGCGCGCGCCGGACTTCTTCGACACGGCGAAGTTCCCCACCATCACCTTCAAGTCGACGAAGGTGGAGAAGGCGGGCGAGGGCAAGCTGAAGGTCTCCGGCAACCTGACCATGCACGGCGTCACCAAGCCGGTCGTCCTGGACGTCACGGGCCCGTCGGCGGAGTCGAAGGACCCCTGGGGCAACACCCGCACGGGCGTGTCCGCGACGACGAAGCTGAACCGCAAGGACTTCGGCCTGACCTACAACACGGCGCTGGAGACGGGCGGCGTGGCGGTGGGTGAGGAAGTCACCGTGAACCTGGACCTGTCCCTGACGAAGAAGGCGCCCGCGGCCCCTGCCGCGGCCCCCGCGAAGAAGTAGTCAGCGGGTCGGTCGACAGCGACTGAAGTGAATGAAGGGCCTCCACGGTGTGGGGGCCCTTCTTCGTTTTTCGGATGGGCGGCTCGTGCTGGCGCGGGTGTGTGGGGGAAATGAAAGAGGGGCCGCCACGGTGGTGGGGCCCCTCGGGTGTGGATTGTCGTGGAGGGCTTCAGCCTTCGGCGACGGCCTGGACGCTGGCGCGGTAGATGAAGATGCGCGCGGTGTTGGTGCGCTGGTCGGCGGGGACGACGAAGAAGCCCGGGGTGGTGCTCTTGAAGTCCTGGGAGAAGCCCGCGACCTGGCGACCGTCGTTGAAGGTGACGCGAATCTTCTGGCCCTCGGCCTGGGGCTGACGCGCGCCGGCGGGGAGCATGAAGAAGATGGCCTTCACGCGCTTGCCGGGAATCTGCTCGGGAGCGAAGCCGCTCTGCTGCTCCAGGGAGATGACTTCATCGAGCAGGTCCGCGTCGCGGATGGTGCCGCGCTTCACCTGTCCTTCCACGGTGTGGATGATGACGCGGTGTTCGCCCTCGATGAACGAGGTGATGGAGTCGGCGTGCAGGGGCACGGCGGCGGCGAAGAGCGGCTCCCTCACGGCGGCGAGCGGCTGCGGGCTCGCGGCCAGGGAGGGCGTGGCTCGCGCGGGAGGGGCGGGGTAGGAGGGGGAGCGCAGGGCCGCGCTCATCGCGGCGGCGGCCACGGCGGTGGCGGGCTGCGGCGTGGGCTCGGGGGCCTCTTCCACCAGCTCGATTTCGGCGAGCTCCTGTTCCTGCTCGAGCTCGACGGGGACTTCCTCCTCCTCGATGGCGGCGGAGAGGTCCGTCACGGAGGCGCCGAACGCGTGGCCGTTCTGGGCCTGCCATGAGGTGGCGGGCGTGGCGGGCTGCTCCTCGGCCCAGGAGACCTCCTCGGCCTGGATGGGCTCCGCGGAGACCTGCTCGGTGGCGGAGAGCTCGACCATCGGCTCCACGTCGACCGGGGCCTCGCTCCACTCGGTTTGGGTGTTGGCCGCCTCCGCGGTGGCCGACCATTCGGGCTGCGCGGCTTCGGAGTTGTTCCAGGTCGACGAGTCCTGAGCGGAGGACCACTCGGACTGGACGGCGTCGGCGGGGAGCTCTTCCGTCGCGGACCAGGCGTGCTGCCCGGGGGCCTCGGCGGCCGACGCATGCGAGTCGTCGGCCCACTCGGCCTGCACGGCGTCGGCGGGGAGCTCTTCGGTGGTGGACCACTCGGGCTGGGCCGTGGGGGCCTCGGTCGAAGCCGTGGGCTCTTCGGCGAGGACGGCGTCGGCGGGGAGCTCTTCGGTGGCGGACCACTCAGGCTGAGCGGGCTGCGTCGAGGACGCGGCCCACTCGGACTGCGCAGCGGGCGTCTCCGACGAAGACCATTCGTCCTGCACGGCGTCGGCGGGGAGCTCTTCCGTGGCGGCCCACTCGGACTGCGCGGCGGGATCTTCGGTGGTGGACCACTCGGCCTGGACGGCGTCGGCGGGGAGCTCCTCGGTTGAGGCCCACTCAGGCTGAGCAGCCGGCGTCTCCGTCGAGGACGATGCCCACTCGGCCTGCACCGCGTCGGCGGGGAGCTCTTCCGTGGCGGCCCACTCGGCTTGAGCCGCAGGTGACTCCGCGGTGGATGTCGACCACTCGGCCTGGACGGCGTCGGCGGGGAGCTCTTCCGCGGCAGCCCATTCAGGCTGAGCGGTGGGCGCCTCTGCTGTCGACGCGGACCACTCGGTCTGCGCCGCGTCCGCGGCAAGCTCCGGCGTCGCGGACCACTGAGACTGAGCGGAGGGCGCCTCCGTCGAGTGGGGAGACCACTCGGCCTGCACGGCGTCGGCGGGGAGTTCTTCCGCGGAGGACCACTCGGCCTGCACTGCGTCCGCGGGAAGCTCTTCCGTCGTGGCTGCCCACTCAGGTTGCGCGGCGGTCGACGAGGCAGACTCCTCGGACTGCGCAGCATCTGGAGCAATCTCCGGCGCGGATGCCCACTCGGCCTGCACGGCGTCGGCGGGGAGTTCTTCCGCGGAGGACCACTCGGCCTGCGCGGCAGGTGTCTCCGTCGAGGACGCGGACCACTCAGGCTGCACCGCGTCGGGAGCGAGCTCGGGCGTCGCGGACCACTCGGTCTGCGCGGTGGGGGCCTCCGGCGACGCGGCGGACCACTCGGTCTGCACGGCATCGGCGGGGAGCTCTTCGGTGGCGGACCACTCGGGCTGAGCGGCGGGCGTCGCTGTTGCCGTGGCGGGCCACTCGGCCTGCACCGCGTCGGCGGGGAGTTCTTCGGTCGCGGCCCACGCATGCTGAGCAGCGGGCGTCTCCGTCGAGGAGGATGCCCAGTCGGACTGCACGGCATCCGCCGGGAGTTCTTCGGTGGCTGCCCATTCAGACTGCGCGGCAGGCGTCTCCGTCGAGGACGAGGACCACTCGGTCTGCACGGCGTCTGCGGGAAGCTCTTCCGTGGCGGACCACTCGGGTTGAGCCGCAGGAGTCTCCGTCGAGGACCACTCGGCCTGCACTGCGTCCGCAGGAAGCTCTTCCGTGGTAGCCCACTCGGGTTGAGCCGCAGGAGTCTCCGTCGAGGACCACTCGGCCTGCACGGCGTCCGCAGGGAGCTCTTCCGTGGTAGCCCACTCGGGTTGAGCCGCAGGAGTCTCCGTCGAGGACCACTCGGCTTGCACGGCGTCCGGAGGGAGTTCTTCCGTCGCAGCCCATTCCGCCTGCGCGGCAGGCGTCTCCGTCGAGGACGCAGACCACTCGGACTGCACCGCGTCGGCGGGGAGTTCTCCGGTCGAGGTCCACTCGGGCTGAGCGGCAGGTGTCTCCGTGGAGGACGCAGACCACTCGGTCTGCACGGCTTCCGCGGGAAGCTCTTCCGTCGCAGCCCATTCCGCCTGCGCGGCAGGTGTCTCAGTGGAGGACGCAGACCACTCGGACTGCACCGCATCCGCGGGAAGCTCTTCGGTGGCGGCCCACTCGGGCTGAGCGGCAGGCGCCTCCGTTGACGTGGCGGACCACTCAGCCTGCACCGCATCCGCGGGAAGCTCTTCGGTTGCGGCCCACTCGGGCTGCGCAGCAGGCGCCTCCTCCGATGAGGCAGACCATTCGGACTGCACCGCATCCGCGGGAAGCTCTGCCGTGGCGGTCCACTCAGCCTGGGCGGCAGGTGTTTCCGTCGAAGTGGCCGACCACTCGGCTTGCACGGCGTCGGCGGGAAGCTCTTCGGTGGTGGCCCACTCAGGCTGCGCAGCCTGCGTCTCTGCCGTGGACGAAGACCACTCGGCCTGCACTGCGTCGGCGGGAAGCTCTTCAGCAGCAGCCCATTCCGCCTGCGCGGCGGGGGTCTCCGTCGACGCGGCGGACCACTCGGCCTGCACGGCATCGGCGGGAAGCTCTTCGGTGGTGGCCCACTCGGGCTGCGCGTCCGTCACCTCTGTCGAAGACGCGGACGGCTCTGCCTGCACGGCGTCCGGAGCGATCTCCGGGGTGGCAGCCCACTCGGGCTGCGCAGCGGTTGCCTCTGCCGAGGACCACTCGGCCTGCACTGCGTCCGCGGGAAGCTCTTCTGTCGCAGCCCATTGCTCCTGCGCGGCAGGCGTCTCCGTCGACGTGGCAGACCACTCGGTCTGCACTGCGTCCGCGGGAAGCTCTTCCGCGGCTGCCCACTCAGGTTGCGCAGGGGTTACCTCTGCCGAGGACGCGGACCACTCAGCCTGGACCGCATCGGCGGGAAGCTCTTCCACAGCGGCCCACTCAGACTGTTCGGCAGGCGTCTCCGGTGACGTCGCAGCCCACTCAGGCTGCGCATCCGGCGTCTCCGTCGAGGACGCGGACCACTCGGCCTGCACCGCATCCGCGGGAAGCTCTTCCGTCGAGGCGGACCACTCGGACTGCACTGCGTCCGGAGTGGCAGCCCACTCGGGCTGAGCGGCAGGTGTCTCCGTCGAGGCTGCGGACCACTCGGCCTGCACCGCATCGGAGGGAAGCTCTTCCGTCGCGGACCACTCGGGCTGCGCTTCAGGCGTCTCCGTCGAGGATGTGGACCCATCCGTCTGCACGGCATCGGCGGGAAGCTCTTCCGTCGCGGACCACTCGGGCTGCGCGGCGGTGTTCTCCGACGTGTTCTGCGTCTGCTCCGCCTCGGATGCGTCCCATGCAGCCGAGGTCGCATCCTCCGTCGAGCTGGTCGCCGTGGCCTCGACTCCCGCTTCACCCGTCGACCACTCCGAAGACGGGGTCGCCGCGAGCTCTTCCGTCAAGGCGACTTCGCTCGTCGCGCTCCACTCGGGCTGTGCCTCGGAAGTCGACCACTCGGTCGATGAGGCCTCCGCCGGCTGCTCACCAGTCGCGTCCCAGGTGGGCTGCGCGGCCTCGGCGTTGGCAGAGGCCCATTCCGGCTGCAGCTCGATGACATCCGAACCCTGCGCCGTCGCCGAGCTCCACTCCGCGGAACCACCCTCGGCCGACGCCTCACCGGAGGACCACTCCGCTTGAGCCTCGCGCGGCACCGAGCCGTCCGTCATCTGTGACGCCATGCCAGCGCTGCTGGCCAGCGGCTCCAACTCGCTCGACTGCGTGCTCCAATCCTCCTCCGCGCCGCTGTAAGCCGGAAGGTCGAGACCTCGCTCCGCCGAGGCGGTGAACTGCCCGGGCTCCAGGAAGTCTCCCGCGGTCGCGAGGGGAACGGCCTCCTCGGGGTTGCCGCTCAGGTCGAACGCATCCTGCGAGGAGGACGCGGCCTCCGTATCGACCTCGATGGTGTCCGCCTGGAGATCGGGTCCCACCTGCACGGAGCGGAGCTCCAGCGAGGGGACCGTGCTCGAGCTGAAAGGCAACGGTGTCGTCGGAGCCACCTCGGCTCCGACCTCCGCCACGTCGAACGTGGGCGACTCGCCCTCCGTCGCACGGTCCTCGCTCGTGGCCGTGGAGGCCGTCCACACTTCGGAGTCCGAGGCCTCCATCGTGCGCACCTGCTCCGTCGCCGGAGCCGCGTCACCCGTGGACTCGGACACCTCGCTGACGTCGGAGGCGTCGAGCGCGATCTCCTCGGCGGCCGTGCCCGCATCGACGTCCCCAGCCGACAGCTCCACGGTGGAGGGCGACGCGTCGCTCACCTCCGAGGCATCGAGCACCAACTCCTCCGCACCCAGGTCGGACGTGTCGACCGTGGGCTGCGTATCGGCGAACGACTCCTCGGCCAGATCACCCGAATCGAGCGCGATGGGCTCGGCGGACTCCATGGCGCCGACATCGATGATGTCGTTCGAGTCGGCGACCTCGGTCGGCGAGGACTCGAGTGGATCCACCGCCAGCGGAGCGGAAGCCCACGCCTCATCCACGGGGGCAGGAGAGAGGTCCTCGGCGAGCACCGGCTCGCTCTCCGCCGAGGCATCGAGCAGCTCGACCTCGGAAGAGGGGACCTCCACCTCGGAGGACGCGAACGAAGCCTCCTCGACGGGCTGCGCCTCCAACACCGGCGTCTCGGCGACGTCTGGAGTCGTCTCGACCTCCAGGGAGAGGTCGGCGAAGGACGACTCGAGCGAAGGCTCGGGCTCGTGCGTGGCGGCCGCGGACTCCTCCGCGCCACCCAGCTCGCTGAAGTCATCCTCGGCGCTCGCCAGCGCCTCCACGGGCGGCGCCGGCTCGAAGTCCGACGCGTCCTCCGTCTCGGAGACCTCCATCACATCCTCGAACGAGGAGGTGTCGGGCGCGGACTCGGAGACGGGGGCGCTGACCTCGGGCGTCGCGGCGGGCGCCATCCACGGTGCGGGCTCGCTCAGCGAGGGGATGTCGATGTCATCCGAGCTGAGGTGCAGGTTCTCCGACTCGGGGGCGGGCTGCGGCGCGTAGGCGCTCGGGTCCTGGGCGGACGCATGTTCCTGCCCGGTCCAGCCCTGTTGCTGCGCGTAGGCTTGATTCGGGTCGTAACCCTGCTGCGCGTAGGCCTGGTTCGGATCATACCCCTGCTGAGCGTAGGCCTGGTTCGGGTCGTAGCCCTGCTGGGCGTAGGCCTGGTTCGGGTCGTACCCCTGCTGCGCGTAGGCCTGATTCGGGTCGTACCCCTGCTGGGGATAGCCCGCGTAGGCCTGGTTCGGATCGTAGGGCTGCTGGGCGTAGGCCTGATTCGGGTCGTAGCCCTGCTGGGCGTAGGCCTGATTGGGGTCGTAGCCGGCGGGGTAGGCGTACCACTGGCCGTCGGCGCCGTAGTAGCCCTGGGCCTGATTGGAGTCGTAGCCGGCGGGGTAGGCGTACCACTGGCCGTCGGCGCCGTAGTAGCCCTGGGGCTGCTGGGCGTAGGCCTGATTGGGGTCGTAGCCGGCGGGGTAGGCGTACCACTGGCCATCCGCGCCGTAGTAGCCCTGGGGCGCGGCGGCTTCTGGCTGCTGCCAGGAGGAGGCGTCGGCGGGCGCATCCTGGATGCCGAGGAGACCACGCAGCTCGCCCCAGCGAGCCTCCTCCACGGGAGACAGGCTTCCCAGCTTTCGCTTCTCGTCGAGGAAGCGAAATTCTCTCATTGCCGCGCGCGTGTCCGACATCCGTCACCTTGCTGCGGACGGCGGACTGCCCGGTTACCGTCGCAGCGCAAATGGGGGGGCTGCGAGTCTAGGGGACTCCCGGGGAGGGGTAAACCAAATGGACCAAGCTTGCCCGGCCGGCTACCTCCTCGGGACCGATTCCTCGACCTCCTTGTCGAGGTCATCCAGGGTCATTCCGTAGTGGGTCATCAGCGCCTTCTCGAAGGAGAGGCGTCCCTGCCCCCTGCACACATCCCGGATGAGGGTCAGCAGCCGGTAGGTTCCCTCCCGGCGAACCAGCTCTTGGACCGCCAGTCCGGCGATGTCATAGGCCATCGCGGCGTGGCCGGTGCTGATGGGGGCGACCTTGGTCATCATCCGGAGGCTGATGAGGTGCATGTCCGGATTGCCGAGGATGGTCTGCATCTGGTCGAGCATCTCGGGGGGAGGGCCGGGGACTTCCCGGTACTTCCACTCCACGAACATGGCCACGCCCTCGACGAGCCACACGGGCAGGAAGCTCATATCCCGGTCCCCACCGCCGCACATGTCGGCCATGGCGGCATGGACGTACTCGTGGACGAGCGTCGCCTTGGTCTCGTTGTTCAACTCGGCGGCGTTGTTGATGTGGATGTTGCTGTTGAAGTAGCGCCCCGCTACGGTCCTGGCCACCTGGTTGCCGAACACGGTGCGGAACTCGGCGGCTGTGTAGAGCACGACGGTGACGGGGTTCTCACGCGTCTCGCCCAGGACCTTCTGGACGAAGTGGTGGGCCGTATCGAGCGTCTCGACGATATGGCCTTCGTAGTCCGCGCGCTGCGCGAAGTCCCGGTTGTTGTTGAAGTAGGTGATGACGTAGCGGCTGTTGGATCGCACGCGCATTCCCAGCGAGTTCACGCCGGACTCGTAGCCCACGCGCGGCGTGCGGACGGTCATCCCCGGCCGTGTCGCGAGCGACACGACGGAGGATTCGTCGCCCGCGTGCGCGCTCACGGGCCGCGTCTGCGAGCCCTGCGCGGTGGCGCCTCCAAGCTTCTTCGAGATGCGAGACGCCTCCGCCCGCGCCGAGTCCTCCTGCAGCGTCTGCTGCCGCGCCTGCTGGAGCAGCTTCTTCGCCTCCGCGGCCTCACGCGTGCGCGGTGGCACCTTCTCCAGCGCCGCCTGCGCGCCCGCCGAGTCCTGCTCCTCCAAGAGCAGCTTGCCCAGCTCCAGCGGGAAGCCGCCGTCCTTCGGGAAGAGCGTCACACCCTTCACCAGGGTCGCCTCCGCGGCGGCGCGCTGCTCGGTCTTCCTCGCGGCGCTCGCCAGGCAGCGCAGCGCCGGAGCGGACTCCTCGAACACCGCGGCGCGCTCGCCCAGCGAGTACGCCATCACCGCGTCGTCCTTCAGCAGGGCCTGACACCCCTTGGCGAGCGCGGCGGACACCCCGGCGCGCTGCTCCTGGGGCACCGTCTTCGCGTCACCGGAGGAGAAGGCCAGGTACAGCTCCTCCCAGGCCTTCTGTCCGGAGAGCTCCTTCGCCTTCTGGGCGGGGGTTTGCGGAGTGGCGGTGACCAGCAGCGCGACGAGCAGGGAACGCATGGCCCCAGTATGGCCGACCCCCTCCGCCCGGGTGCAAGGCCCCCTCCCGTTACTTGCGGGCCACCTGCCAGCCCAGTTCCTCCAAGGCCTGCTCCAGCTCGCGGATGTGAGACGGGCCCGTGGTCTCCAGCGTCACCTCCACCATGGCCTCGCCCAGCCCCGCCTTGGAGAAGGCGCGCTCGTGGTGCAGGTCCACCACGTTGGCCCTCAAATCCGCGATGCGCGTCGTCAGCCGCGCGAGCATGCCGGGCCGGTCCGGCAGGCGCACCTCGAGCTGCACCAGGCGGCCGGCCTTCACCAGGCCCCGCTCGATGATGCGGCTGATGACGTTCATGTCGATGTTGCCGCCGCTCAGGATGATGGCGGTGCGCTTGCCCTTCGCCTGGGGCACGTGCCCGTTGAGCACCGCGGCCACGCCCACCGCGCCCGCGCCCTCCACCACGCTCTTCTCCTGCTCGAGCAGCGTGAGGATGGCGGCGGCGATCTCCTCCTCGTCCACCGATACGATGGCGTCCACGTACTTGCGCACCATCTCGAAGGTGAGCTCGCCCACCCGCTTCACCGCGATTCCGTCCGCGATGGTGGTCCCCGCCGCCGGCAACTCCATCAGCTTCCCCGCCGCGACGGAGGCCTTCATGCTGTCGATGGTGGACGTCTGCACGCCGATGACCTGGATGCCGGGCTTCTTCTCCTTCAGCGCGCAGGCGATGCCCGAGATGAGCCCTCCGCCGCCGATGGGCACCAGCACCACCTCCACGTCCGGCCACTGCTCGAGCAGCTCCAGGCCGATGGTCCCCTGTCCCGCGATGACGTGCGGGTCGTTGAACGGGTGCACGAAGACGAGCCCCTCGGCCTGCTGGATTCGCAGCGCCTCCGCGTAGGCCTCGTCGTAGTTGGAGCCCTTGAGCACCACGCGCGCGCCGTAGTCGTCACGCGTGCGCGACACCTTGATGAGCGGCGTGCGCTCCGGCATGACGATGGTGGCCTTCACCCCCAAGCGGCGCGCGTGGTACGCGACGCCCTGCGCGTGGTTGCCGGCGGACGCTGCGATGACGCCCCGCTGGCGCTCCTCGGGCGACAGCGTCAGCAGCTTGTTGAGCGCGCCGCGCTCCTTGAAGGCGCCGGTGCGCTGGAGGTTCTCCAGCTTGAAGTACACCGCGCCGCACTCGGTGCGCTCGGTGAAGTAGTCCGAGGCGGGGCAGGGCGTGGGCCGGATGGCGTCGCGCAGACGCTCCCGCGCGGTGAGGATGTCCTGGAGGGTGACCATGAGCGTGCGCGTCTAGCGGAAGCGCGCCCCGGGCGGAAGGGACAGCCTGCACCGAACCTGGGGCCCACGGGCGTTGCCGCGATGCGACATGCTCGCCCGCCCGGGGGACGGACGGGCCGGGGCGGCAAGTGTCAGATGCCGCGCAGCACGGTGGCCTTGCCCACCCGGCCGATGGCGAGGATGTAGGCCGCTGTCCGCATGGAGACCTTGCGCGAGCGGGCAATCTGCGCCACGCGCTCGTAGGCCTCCTTCATCGTCTTCTCCAGCTCCGCGTTGACGCGGTCCTCTTCCCAGGACAGGTGCTGGAGGTTCTGCACCCACTCGAAGTAGCTCACCGTGACGCCGCCGGAGCTGGCGAGCACGTCGGGCACCACGAAGATGCCGCGCTTCTCGAAGATTTCGTCCGCCTCCGGCTGGGTGGGGCCGTTGGCGCCCTCGATGATGAGCCGCGCGCGGACATTGTTGGCGTTGTCCCGCGTGAGCACGTGGCCCAGCGCCGCGGGGATGAGCACCTCGCAGTCCGCCGCGAGCACCTCCTCGTTGGTGCACGCCGTGCCGCCCGTGAAGCCCGTCACCGTGCCGGTGCGCTTGACGTGCTCGAAGAGCGACGGGATGTCCAGGCCCGCGGGGTTGCGGATGCCGCCCAGCACGTCCGCCACGGCCACCACCACGCCGCCGTCCTCCCACAACAGCTGCGCGGTGTGGCTGCCCACGTTGCCGAAGCCCTGCACCGCGAAGCGCGTGCCCTTCACCGGCAGGCCCAGGTCCCGCAGTATTTCACGGCACACGTACAACAGGCCGCGCCCGGTGGCCGCCTCGCGGCCCTTGGAGCCATAGAGCTCCAGCGGCTTGCCCGTGACGACGGCGGGCGAGTGGCCGTGGTAGCGCGAGTACTGGTCCATGATCCACGCCATCACCTGGGGGTTGGTGTTGACGTCGGGGGCGGGGATGTCCCGCGTGGGCCCGATGACATCCTGGATCTGGTCGACGAACTTGCGCGTCAGCCGCTCCAGCTCCTTGAGGCTCAGCTGCGACGGGTCGCACGCGATGCCGCCCTTGGCGCCGCCGTAGGGCACGTTCACCACGGCCGTCTTCCACGTCATCAGCGACGCGAGCGACGCGGACTCGTCCTGGTTCAGCGCGGGGTGGTAGCGCAGGCCGCCCTTCATGGGGCCGCGGCTGTTGTCGTGCTGGATGCGGTAGCCGAGGAAGGTGCGAATCTCGCCGGAGTCCATCTCGATGGAGACCTGGACCTTCACCTCGCGCAGCGGCGTGGCGAGCAGCGTTTCGATGGGGGTTCCCACGTCCATGATCCGCGCGGCCTTGCGGAAGTAGTAGTTGGTACCCTCGACGGCGCTCATGATTCGCAGTGCTCCTGGTGGCGGTGGGCCCGGGTGGGCCCGCACCGCGCGCGAGACCTTAACAGAAGGGGTGCGCTACCATAGGAAACTGCCATGTCACCCGGTCCCCCGGATGCTTCCACGGTGAACGGACACCTGCAGGGCCTGGCCCGACGGATTCGCGCGCTGCGGGAGCGCCGGGGCCTCACCCAGGAGGACTTCGCCGTCCGCTGCGGCATCTCCGTGTCCTTCGCGTCGCTCCTGGAGCGCGGGGAGCGCAGCCCCAGCTACGAGACGCTCCTCCAGGTGGCCTCCGCGCTGGAGCTGCCCCTGTGGGAGCTGCTCCGGGTGGAGGACGTGGACGATGCGGGGGGCCACCGGCTGGAAGGCTTCGCGCGCACCCGCCACCTGTCCCGTCCGGACGTGGACCGGCTGCTCGAGGTGGCGGAGGTGATGTTCAGCGGAGGTCCGTCGGCGACGCGGCCCGCGCGGCCCGAGCCCGTCCCTTGCTCGCAAGTCGGCTGCGAGCGGCCCGTGCTGGCCCGGGGCCTGTGCACCGCGCACTACCACCGAGAGCGCCGCAGGAAGGCCGCCGCGTCAGAGGAGTCCTGAGGGGCGGGCGCACCGGCTGCGCGGCCCGCGCCGGGTCGTCGAGAGAAGGGCCGCGAGCGGGCCCCGCGTCCCTGGGCGACCTCCGGCGAGGCGCTTGGCTCGCCGGGAGTCCTCACGCGGGGCCGCGTCCCAAGCACCCCACGCGCATGGCGTCCGACCCGGCCCGAAGGCCCGCCGGACGCCCGCGCGGCGCGACTACTTCTTGCGAGCGCGCTCGACCTTCAGCGTGCGCTCACCGTGCTGCTTGCCGTGCGTCGCCTCGAAGCCGGCGGCGTCCTCGTCCGCCACGAACACGTACGCGTACGTGGGGCGCAGGTCCATCCGCACCACCTTGCCCGCCGGAGCCCCGGCGGCCTCGAGCGCGCTGGTGACGCCCGCCTCGTCCAGGCCGTCCTGCTTGCCCAGGCCCACCCACAGGCGCACCTGGCCCGGCAGGTCTGGCAGCGCCTCGTGACGCGGACGACGCTCCTCACGCGAGCCGCGCGGACGGTGCCTTTCAATCTTCAGCACCTTCTCGCCGTGCTGCTTGCCGTTGAGCGCCTCGAAGCCCGCCGCGTCCGCCTCGGCCACGTAGGCGTAGCCGTACGTGGGGCGCAAGAGCGCCTTGAGCACCTTGCCGGCGGGAGCCCCCGCGGCCTCCAGGGCGGCGGGCAGCTTCGCCTCATCCATCCCGTCGTCCATGCCCAGGTTGGTCCACAGCTTCACCTCGCCAGGGCCCGCGTCCGGGGACGGGGGCGGACGGGTGCCGGGCTCACGCTCGGTGCGCGGCTTGCTCTTCTCCACGCGCAGCGTCTTCGTGCCGTGCTGCTTGCCGTTGAGCGTCTCGAACGCCGCGCTGTCCTCCTCCGCGACGAACACGTACGCGAACGTGGGCCGCAGCTCCGCGCGCACCATCTTCCCCAGAGGCGCGCCCGCGTCCTCCAGCGCCGTGGCGATGCTGCCCGGCCCCAGGCCATCCGCGGTTCCCAGGTTCACCCACAGCTTCGCCTCGCCAGGGCCCGCCTCCAGCGCGGCGGGGCCACCCCGGCCGGCGTCACGCTCCCGCCGGGGCTCGTCGCGGCGCGGACGGCGCTCGCGGTCCGGGTGCTCCGGACGCGCCATGGGCTTCTCTCCGCGCTCGCGACGCTCCTCGCGCTCACGACGCTCACCCCGGCCACCCCGCTCCTCGCGGTCCCGACGACGTCCCTCGCCGCCGCTGGACTTGCGCTCGGGCGCGGGCGCCTGACGCTCGGACTCCTGGGCCGCCTGCACCTTCTCCATGCGCAGGTGGCTGAAGAAGTACTTGAGCAGGAACGCGACCAGGTCATCCGCGTTGGGTCGGTTCTTCAGCTGCGCGGCCAGGGGCAGGAAGCCCTCGAACACCGAGCCGCTCGCGGCCTCCTGGATTTCGCGCACGTGGCGCTCGGTCCACAGGCGCATCGCCTCCTCGGGGGCGGGCATCTCCTGCTTGTCGAACTTGATGCCGTACTTCTTCTCCAGCGCGGTGTACGTCGCCAGCTCGCGGCCGGAGAAGAGGTTGATGGCCGTGCCCTTGTTGCCGATGCGGCCGGTGCGGCCCACGCGGTGCAGGTAGACGGCCGGGTCCTCGGGCAGCGAGTAGTTGATGACGTACTCCAGCCCGGAGATGTCGATGCCGCGCGCCGCGATGTCCGTGGCGACCATGAAGGCCACCTCGCCGCGCTTCACCTTGCCCATCACCCGCTCGCGCTCCTTCTGCGGCAGGTCTCCGTTGAGCAGCTCCGCGTCGAAGCCGTTGCGGTTGAGCACCGCCGTCACCAGCGCCGTGTCATCCCGCGTGTTGCAGAAGATGATGGCGTTGGGCGGCTCCTCCTTCTCCAGGATGTAGATGAGGTTGCGCGGCTTGGGGAACGCGTCCGACACGTCGTAGCGGACGTGGTGGATGTGCTCGACGGTGAAGACGTCGCCGGAGAGCAAGAGCGTCTCCGCGTTCGTCGTGTACCGGGCGATGAGGTTCTGGATGTCCGTGGGGACGGTGGCGCTGAAGAGCAGCACCTGGCGCGACTTCGGAAGGCGGTCGAGGATGCGGGTGACCTCCTCGTAGAAGCCCTGGTTGAGCATCTCGTCGGCTTCGTCCAGCACCGCGTGGTCGCACCCGTCCAGCTTCAGGTTGCCGCGGTTGATGTGGTCGAACACGCGGCCGGGCGTCCCGACGATGATGGGCGTGCCCTCCTCGAGCGCGTCCTCCTGCTGCTTCATGGAGGCGCCGCCGTAGATGGCCGCCACCTTCACGCCCTTGTACTTGGCCAGCAGCGTCAGCTCCTCCGCCACCTGCAGCGCGAGCTCGCGCGTGGGGCAGAGGATGAGCGCGCGCACGCGCTTCTCATCCGCGGGAATCTTCTCCAGCAGCGGCAGGCCGAACGCGGCCGTCTTCCCCGTGCCCGTCTTGCTGCGGACAATCAGGTCCTTTCCCTCGATGGCGGGCCGGAAGGCGCGCGCCTGGACAGGGGTGGGGTGGGTATAGCCGCGCTCCGCCAGCGCGCGGCGGAGGGGCTCGGACAGATTCATGTCGTCGAAGCCGATGTCCGCGATGTATTCGGCGGGACGCGTCGGGGCTTCGTCGGTGGCCGGGCTGCCCGGCGCGGTGGGCTCTTGGATGTCGCTCATCAAGCAGGGGCATAGCCCCTGCATTACCCTCTGGCAACAATCGCGGCACTTTGGGGTATGGAGCGCCCATGGCGAGTGGAGGGAAGAGAACCAAAGGAACGTCGCCCGGACGCCGGGCGAAGCGAGCGCCCGCGAGCGCCCCCGCCAGGGCGGACGGAGTCGACGCCGAGGTCGAGGACACAGGGGTAGAGGCCTCGCCAGACCCGGATTCCTTGGAGCCGGACGAGGCCGAGCTGGTCGACGCGGAGCCCGAGGAGGAGGCCGCGGCCCGGCCCTCGCCCCCCCAGGCCCTGGTCCGGGCGAGCGAGTCCGGGCTGTCCAACCGGGACCCGCTGCAGGCCTACATGGCCGAGGTGACGCGTCACCCGCTTTTGACGCGCGAGGAGGAACTGGCCCTGTCGCGGCACTACCGCGAGACGGGGGACGTCAGGACGGCGTACCGGCTGGTGGCCTCCAACCTGCGGCTGGTGGTGAAGCTGGCCCACGAGTACCACCGCAATCCCCTGTCCCTGCTGGATTTGGTGCAGGAGGGGAACATCGGGCTGATGCAGGCGGTGAAGAAGTACGACCCCGAGCGGGGCGTGAAGCTCTCCAGCTACGCGGCCTGGTGGATACGGGCGTACATCCTCCGCTACATCATGGACAACTGGAAGATGGTGAAGCTGGGGACCACGGAGGCCCAGCGCAAGCTCTTCTTCAAGCTGCGCCAGGAGCAGGAGAAGCTCATCGCCCAGGGCTTCGAGGCGAGCCCCAAGCTGCTCGCGGAGCGGCTCAACGTCACCGAGCAGGACGTGGTGGAGATGGACCAGCGGCTGGGGCACGACGAGGTGTCCATCGACGCGCCGCTGGGGGGGGACGACGAGGGCTCGCGGGCCACGCGCGCGGACCGCTACCTGCCGTCGGGCGCGGTGCCCGCCGACGAGCGGCTGGGCGCCGAGCAGCTCAAGGCCCTGTTCCGCGAGAAGCTCGCCGAGTTCTCCCGGACGCTGGAGGGCAAGGAGCGCTTCATCTTCGAGAACCGCCTCACCTCCGACGAGCCGCTGACGCTGCAGGACATCGGCGACAAGTACGGCGTCAGCCGCGAGCGCGCCCGCCAGATTGAGGCCGCCCTCATCGGCCGCATGCGGGAGTTCATGCGCGAACACATCCCGGACTTCGACCTGGTGGCCACGCCCAAGAGCTGACGGACCCGCCCGGGTGGGGGGCTGCCAGGTGGGGAGGAGGGGGCGTTATGCTGGGCGCCCTCGTCACCCACGGGTTGGAGGTTGCGGCATGCGCAGTCTGCTCGTCATCGCGCTGTGTCTGCTGTCGGGCTGCTCCCGCTCCCTCAGGGAGAACTACCAGCGCGACAAGGCGGCCAGCCACGTCTACCAGCGCACGCTGCCGGACCTGTGGCCGGAGGTGAAGGCGCACCTCCAGAAGGAGGGCTACTCCTGGAAGGAGATGCAGGGCCGCTACGTGCTGGAGACGGAGTGGCGCGACGCGGGGGGCGGCACGCTGGGGCCCACGTCGTCCTCGCGCTTCCTGATTGAAGGCCACACGCTGCCCAACGGCGGCAGCATCCTCCGGGTGATGCGCGGCAACCGGATGTCGCAGTCCATTGGCGGGGGCAACGTGGAGCAGCGAATCGCCCAGGGGGGCTCCGCCCGCGCGCAAGAGGAGCAGGCCGTGGCGCGCGCCAACGCCAACACCACCGGCGTGCTGCCCACGCAGCAGAACTACGCGCGGGACCTGGAATTGGAGCTGGAACTGCTGCGGCGCATCGAGCCCGACGCGGCCGGCAGGCTCGAGGCGCAGGCGGTGCTCGAGTACCCCTGATTCAGGGGTACTCCCAGCGCCGCCCGGCGCGTCACTTCTTCCAGGGACGGGAGATGACGCAGGCGTTGATGCCGCCCACGCCCATGGACAGCTTGCCCGCGCAGCCGGCGGGCGCGGCCTGGGCCTCGTCGAAGACGAAGCGGCCGTGGACGCGCGAAATCTGCTGGTTGAGCTCCGTCTTCTTCAGCGGCGTGGGGAACACCTGCCCGCGCCCGTAGCCCAGGTACTGGGCCGTCAGCTCCCAGCCGCCGCCCGCGGACATGCCGTGACCGAAGGTGCCCTTGCGCGCGGTGATGAGCACCGACTCCGGCATCACGTCGCGCAGGTTCTGGACCTCCAGGTAGTCCCCCGGCGTCGCGGTGGCGTGCAAGTCCCAGCTGCCCACGTCGGCGGGGCCGCAGCCTGCCTGGGCCAGCGCCTCGCGGATGGCCAGCGTGGGGCCTTCCTTGGACGGGGTGATGATGTGGTCCGCGTCCGCGGTGACGCCCACGGAGACGGGCTCCATGCCCAGGGGCTTGAAGCCCTTCGCCGTGAAGTAGTCGTAGTCGCCCAGCACCCAGACCACCGAGCCGCCCGCGATGTGCGTGCCGCGCAGCGCGGTGAGGGGCTTGGAGATGGCCGCGTCCGCGGAGATGACGCGCGCGTTGTAGAAGCCGCCCACCACGAGCGGGTTGGGCGCCGCGTCCGTCATGCCCATGACGACGGCCTTCGCCTCACCCAGCTGGAGGGCGTTCATCGCCAGCTTCAGCCCGTAGCCGAACGACGAGCACGCGGCCACCGGAGCGAACGTCATGCCGGTGATGCGGCCGAGCATCGAAATCTGCGAGGCGGGCGTGTTGTGGATGTTCCACAGCACGTTGGAGGACACGGCGTTCCAGGGCGGCTCCGGCGCGCTCCACTTCTTCTGCAGCCGGGCGTTGCGCGTGCGCTTCTCCTTGATGACGGCCAGCTTCGCGGACTCCACGTCCGCGCCGTCCGGCACGCCGATGGCCTCGATGTCGCGCAGCTCCGCCAGGTACTCACGCAGCTCCGTGGAGCGGCCCGTCCAGTAGTGCCACCACGCGTCCTCGGCCTCGTCGCGCACGCCTTCGTCCACCGTGGACGGCTCCGGGGGCACGCCCTCGGTGGGCGCGCGCGTCTCCAGCCACTGGCGCAGCACCGCGTTGCGCTCGGGCGCGGACCAGAAGCGGTCCCACCGGCGCTGGGCGCGGTACAGGTCCAACGAGATGGACTGGATGGTGGGCAAGTCCCCCAGGCCCGTGCCCACGTAGACGTGCGCGCGGGGCCCCAAGGCCTGCAGCTCCTGCTCCAGGCCCGGGTTCTGCGCGAGCGACTGGATGAACGCGCCGATGGCGAACTGCGTCGGCTGGCCCATCTTCCGCTCCAGCTGGGAGAAGCGGTTGGCGGGGAAGCGCTCGTCGATCCACGGCTTGTAGTCCGCCAGCTGGAAGTCCGGCGTACCGACCAGGAAGTTGTCCGGCCCGAAGCCGTTGAAGGGAGACAGCCAGCTCTCGGAGGACGCGAGGTTCCTCTCGAACGCCTCGATGTTCCTGGACCGGGGGGCGACGACGCCCCAGCCGAAGATGCCAACTCTGCGCACGGTGTGACTTTCCTTGGCCGCTAGGGGGCGAGCGGCTCAATCTTCAAATTGTCGAAGTGGACGCGGGTCTGCCAGCCCGAGAACCCGAAGTACTGGTTGCGCGAGCCCTCGAGGGGCGTGGCGTCTTTGAGGGTCAGGAACGGCTGGCCGTCCAGCTCCCAGGCGAGGGTGTCGCCGCGGCGGGTCAGCTTGAAGTGGTGGCGCTTGCCCGGCACCACCGCGGCGCCATCCCGCGTGACGCGGTCGGGCGTGTGCTCGCTCTTGCGCGCGATGGCGGACTGCGTGTTCTTCCAGCCGCCGAAGATGAACACGTAGCCGGTGGCGGTGTACTGCAGCCGCAAGTCCCCGGCGTAGAACGAGCGGCCGTCGCCCCAGGCCTCCACCTTGATGTCGCCCTGCGGGCTGTCCGTCCACGCGTCGAACTCGATGACCGCGTCGCGCGGCAGGGGCCGCTTGAGCCACACCGGACGGTTGTGGAGCTGCTCCACCACCAGCGCGCCGTCGACGATCTTCGTCGCCGCGGGGTTGGTGACGTTCCACGCGTCGCCGAGCGTGTCGCGCTCGAAGTCGTCCGCGTACGGACCCGGGGGGATGGCCGGCGCCGCGGCCGCGACCTTGGCGGGCAGCCGGTCCGGCGTGTCCACGCGCAGGTTGTCCCAGAATATTTGGGACTCGAAGCCGGACAGGCCCAGCCTGTCGTTCCCCGGGCCCTTGAGCGGACGCGGGTCATCCAGCTCCAGGAACAGCTCCCCGTCGATGGACCAGCGAAGCAGCGTGCCCCGGCGCTCGATGCGCCAGTGGTACGTGCGGCCCGCCTGCACCGGCGTGCCCCGCGCCTCCACCTTCACGCGGGTGTCGTCCTTGAACACGCTGGCGAGGTCCGCGTTGCCACCCGACGACTCCGCCTTGCGCTGCGCGCGGCGCTGGAGCGCGTCCAGCGTGGGCGCGTTCAGGTCCAACCGGGCGATGGCCGACACGGAGTTGTTCTGGCCGCCCTGCATCAGCACGTAGCCGGAAGCCGGGTCCACGCCGTTGCCGAAGAGCTCCACCCGGATGTCGCCCTCGGGAATCTCCGAGCGCACGTCCAGCTCCACCGCCACGTCGTCCGGCAGCGGCGCCTGCAGCCACAGCGGGTTGTTCTTCACGCCCGGCGCCAAGAGCTCGCCCTGAAGCACCCGCCAGTAGCCGCCGGTGGTGAAGAAGTCGCGCTTCACCACGCCCGGGTCGCTGAAGTCCTGGGTGTAGGGGATTGTCGCCGTCACCTCCGCGTCACCGCGGAAGAGGGCGTAGTGGATGAGCGGGAACTGGATGACGAGGATGAGGCCGACGAGCACGGCCCAACCCCGGCGTGACAGTCCCTCGGGCTTCACCCAGGCTCCTTGAGCCAGGGGCTCCTGCCCGGGGGATGACTCCGGGGGGGACTCCTGCTTCTCCTTCTCCTTGCGCCTGGCCTGGCCCATCAATCCTTTGGGGGTTTTCCGGGGGGAAAGGCGGCGGAATCTACGCGCCACCCGGGTGGAGGTAAAGCACGGCCGACGACCGGGGGAGGCCGGCTACTTGACCCCCCAACGTTTCTCGAGCGCCCGTTGCTCCGCCTGCCGCAGCTTGACGCGCTCCTTCTCCGCGCGCTGCTTGTCGGCCTCCTCGGGAGAGGGGCGCATGGCCAGCTGGTAGACGGAGCCCGCGATGGCGAACATCCCCGCCGCGATGATGACGCCCCAGGGGCGGCTCGCCACCGCCTCCACCAGGCTGCCGAACTGGTGCAGCGCCGCCAGCGCGCCGATGACGAGCACCCACCCGCCCGCCGCGGAGGCGACGATTCCGCTGACCACCCGGTGCAGCAGCGCGCCCACCAGCCCGCCGATGATGAACCCCGGCGCGAAGCCGAGCAGGAAGTCCTGCGGGCCGGCGATCTGCCCGGCCACCAGCCCCAGCGGCACGCCCAGGCCCACGAAGGTGATGGCGGGCGGGAAGAGGAAGCCCAGCACCAGGAGCCCCCCCGCGGCGATGGTCGGCGCCCTGGGGTCCAGGTCCGGCAGCCCCAGCTTCACCGCCACCGCGCCCGTCCACACCAGGCCGAGCAGCGCGCCGATGGGCCCGGCCAGCACCCGGAACACCCGGGGGCCTCCGCCGACCAGCAGCAGCGTCACCCCGACGACACAGCAGATGATGCCCGCCCACATCGGCAGGAGCCGGTAGATGGCGACCCAGCCCGACGGGTTGAACTCTTGATAGGCCCTGAGTGCCTGGAAGAGGCCTTCCATGACTTCCGACTCCTTCGCATTGCGGCGCGGCTCGAGCCGCCCCCGAGGGGCGCGGGCGCCGACGATGTAGCTTAAGCGTAGCGCTTCAGCGCCAACAGCAGCAGCGCCACGAAGACGGCGGCGCCCAGGACCGCGAAGCCGTAGAGGCCCCGGGGCGTGGACGTGCGGCGCAGCAGCTCCTCGGCCTGCGCCCGGTCCTGGGGGGCTGGATTGCTCGCCAACAGACGCTCGGCCTGGCGACGGGCCCCGGCGACGTCACCGGCCTCCTTGAGGGCCCAGGCCGCGCGGACCTCGGGGGCGCCGGGCGGCTCGGGCGTCTGTCCGCCTTTCGCCATGGGCCCGCTGTATACCGGGGAATGCGAGCACCCGTCGACGGTATATAGATGCGCTCTATGTCCGCGCGGCGCCTGACCCGTCGAAACCTCCTGCTCGGCACCACCGCGCTCGTCCCGCTGCTGTCTGGGCGTGCGCGCGCCTTCGGTGAGAAGAACCGCTTCATCCCCGCGGTGGCGAAGCACGGCGGCCGCTGGGACGCGCGGCAGTCGGGCCTGCGTCGCATTGCCTGGGAGCTGCAGCGGCGCACCTCCGTGGAGGTGGTGCCGGACGCGCGCCCGTTCGCGCTGAGCAGCCCCGACCTCTTCGAGTACCCCTTCCTGTACTTCGGCGGCGACGGCGCGTTCCCCGCGCTCAGCGAGGCGGAGGTGACCAACCTTCGCCGCTACCTGACGTACGGCGGCTTCATGCTGGCGGACGCCAACGACGGCAGCGACGGGGACGGCTTCGACGCCAGCTTCCGCCGGGAGATGCGGCGGGTGTTGCCGCAGAGCCCGCTCACCGACGTGCCCTCCACGCACGTGGTGTTCAAGTCCTTCTTCATGCTGGACGCGGCGCCCGGGCGGCTGCTCAACAAGCCGCAGCTCTTGGCGGCCAACCTGGGCAAGCGCGCCGCGGTGCTGTACTCGCAGAACGACGTGGCGGGGGCGTGGAGCCGCAACGAGACGGGCGACTACGAGTTCGACGTGAGCCCCGGCGGCGAGCCCCAGCGCGAGCTGGCGGTGCGCCTGGGCATCAACGTCTGCATGTACGCGCTCTGCCTGGACTACAAGGACGACGCCGTCCACCTGCAGCTCATCCTCAACAAGCGGCGCTGACGCGAAGGGCCTCACCTCAAGAGCCTGGATGAATTCCCCCACCTTCAACGCCTGGAAGCTCGTCAGCCTCTCTCCGCTGCCCTCGTGGGCGCTGGTGTTCCTCGCGCTCGGGCTGCTGTTGGGCGTGGCGCTGGCGGCCTGGGGCGTGCGCCGCGAGCCCTCGCGGGGACGTCGCATCCTGTTGTGGGCCCTGCGCGTGGGCGCGGGCGTGGCCGCGCTCTTCTTTCTCCTGGAGCCCGGCATCCGGCATCTCCAGGTGGCGCGGATGAAGAACCGGGTGGCGGTGCTGGTGGACCGCTCGGCGTCCATGGGCTTTCCCACCGAGCCGGGCGGCCCCACGCGCAACGCGCAGGTGGCCGCGTTCCTGGAGAAGGCGGGCCCGGCGTTCGCGGCGCTGCAGGACCGCTTCACGGTGGAGATGTACGGTGTGGACCCGGAGCTGGCGCCGGTGACGCCCGCGTCGCTCGCCAAGGAGCCTCCCCGGGCGGGCACCACGGACCTCCTGGCCGCGCTGCGCGCGTCGGCGGGGGCGGGGCAGGGCTCGCGCAAGCTGTCCGGCGTGTTGTTGTTCAGCGACGGCGCGGACAACACGGAGCTGAAGGCGGGCGTGGTGGGCCGGGCGCGCGCGGCGCTCGCGGACCTGGGCGTGCCGGTGTCCACCTTCACGGTGGGCCAGGAGGCGCTCAAGGACCTGGCGATTGAAGGCCTGAAGGTCGACGACTTCGCCTTCGTGCGCAACTCGCTCACGGTGGAGGCGGAGATTCACGGCCGCGGCTTCCGGGGCAAGGAGATCCCCGTCGTCCTCAGCCAGGAGGGCAAGACGGTGGCCACCAAGACGGTGCGCCTGGAAACCAACGACGACGTGAAGCCGGTGTCCTTCACCTTCACGCCGGACCAGACGGGCCGCTTCGTCTACACGGTGTCCGTGCCCACCTTCCCGGACGAGGCGGTGGCGGACAACAACAGCCGCTCCTTCACGCTGAAGGTCATTCGAGACCGGGTGCGCGTGCTGCTGGTGGTGGGCCGCCCCTCGTGGGACGAGCGCTACCTGCGCGGGCTGCTCAAGCAGGACGCCAACGTGGACCTCATCTCGTTCTACATCCTGCGCACGCTGTCGGACGACCCGGGGACGTCGAATGACCGGGAGCTGTCGCTCATCCCGTTCCCGATGGAAGAGATCTTCGACACGAAGCTGGACACCTTCGACGTCGTCATCTTCCAGAACTTCGGGCACTCGGACCCCTCGCTGTCCATCGCCGAGTACGAGCGCAACCTGGAGCGCTACATCCACAACGGCGGCGCCTTCGTGATGATTGGCGGCGACAGCGTGCTGGGCGAGGGCCGCGCCACCATGCCCACGCTGATGGACGCGCTGCCCGTGGCCGCCGCGGGCCCCGCCAACCTGGACGCCTTCACCGCGCGCCTGACGCCGGAGGGCCTGCGCCACCCGGTGACGGCCATCGGCACCGGCGCCTCCAGCACCGAGGCCGCGTGGGGCGAGCTTCCTCCCATCCCCGGCATCAACATGACGCGCGCGCGGCAGGGCGCCACCGTGTTGCTGGAGCATCCGCATCTCACCTCGGACGGGAAGAACGCGCCGCTCGTCGCCGTGTGGGACTACGGCCGGGGGCGCGCGCTGGTGATGGCCACGGATGCGTCGTGGTACTGGGCCTTCGCGGCGCACCGGGATGGCTCGCCCAGCCGCGCGTATGACCGCTTCTGGGGCAACGCGCTGCGCTGGCTGGTGAGGGACCCGGACCTGACGACGTTGAAGGTGACGGCGGACCCGCCCTCGGTGGAGCCGGGGCGGCCGGTGGCGGTGGTGGTGCAGGCGCGCAGCGCGGACTACCAGCCGGCGCAGGACGCGCAGGTGCGCGTGGAGCTGTTCTCCGTGGCCGCGCAGAAGCCCGTGGCGGTGCAGACGGGGACGACGGGGCCGGACGGCGTGGTGCGGCTGGAGTTCGCGCCGCCGGAGCCGGGGCCGTACAAGCTGCTCGCCACGGCGAAGAAGGGTGAGACGGAACTGGGCCAGGGCGAGGACGCGGTGGCGGTGCGCGCCGTGGGGCCGGAGCTGTCGGACGCGTCGGTGCGGCGGGAGCTGATGGAGCAGGTGGCCCAGGTGACCGGTGGCAAGGCGTACAAGTTGCCCCAGGAGAGCCTGCCAGATGTGCCGCTGTTGGACCCGCCGGTGGTGGAGGTGGGCCGCGCCAAGGACCAGCCCCTGTGGGACCGCTGGTACTACCTGGTGGCCCTCATCGGGCTGCTCGGCGCGGAGTGGTTCGCGCGGCGCCGCTTCGGTTACGTCTGAGGCGCGAGGGGCGCGCGCCCGCCGACCCGGAATAGGGGCGACTGGGGCGCGTTCGCCAGGTGCGGTAGAGAGGGGACTCCGAGCCCCTGCCTGGAGCCCTTCGTGCGTCACGTCCTCGCGCTTCTCCTCGTTTTCCTGCCGCTGTCCCCGGCCTTCGCGCAGTCGCTGCCCGCCGACTTCGACGCCACCCTCGAGAAGGCGATGAAGACCTTCGACGTGCCCGGCATCGCCGTGGCCGTGGTGAAGGACGGCAAGGTGGTGCTGTCCAAGGGCTATGGCGTGCGCAAGCTCGGGGACAAGACGCCGGTGACGGCGGACACGCTGTTCGGCATCGCCTCCAACAGCAAGGCCTTCACGGCGGTGGCGCTGGCGATGCTCGTCGAGGAGGGCAAGCTGCAGTGGGACGACCGCGTGGTGGACCACCTGCCGTCGTTCCAGATGCACGATGCGTACGTCACGCGCGAGCTGACGATTCGCGACCTGCTCGTGCACCGCAGCGGCCTGGGGCTGGGCGCGGGAGACCTGCTGTACTTCCCGCAGTCCACCTTCACCGAGGACGAGATTGTCTCGAAGCTGCGCCACCTCCCTCCGGCGTCGAGCTTCCGCAGCAAGTACGCGTACGACAACATCCTCTACCTCGTGGCGGGCAAGGTCATCGAGAAGGTGAGCGGCCGTCACTGGCGCGACTTCGTGCGCGAGCGCATCTTCGTGCCGGTGGGCATGCGCGACAGCAGCACGCTCTTCAAGGCCCTGCGCGTGAGCAGCAATGTGGCCACGCCGCACGCGAAGGCGGACGGCGTGCTCAAGGCCATCTCGCCGATGGGCTTCGAGAACAACGCGCCCGCGGCGGCCATCAACTCCAGCGTGAATGACTTGTCCAAGTGGATGATGACGCAGCTGGCGCTGGGCGTGATTCCGGGGACGGAGGGCAAGAAGCGGCTGTTCAGCGAGGCGCAGTCGAAGGAGATGTGGGCGGCGCAGACGGTGATGAACGTCACCGAGCCCTCCAAGCCGCTCGCTGGGCTGCGCGCGAACTTCGCCGCGTACGCGCTGGGCTGGTCGCTGCGCGACTACAAGGGCCACAAGCTGGTGGGCCATGGCGGCGCGCTGCCGGGCTACTACTCGCGGGTGATGCTGGTGCCGGAGCTGAACCTGGGCGTCGCGGTGCTGACGAACCAGGAGGAGCGCGGGGCCATCGAGGCGCCGATGTGGACGGTGCTGGACGCCTTCATGGGCGGGCCCGCGACGGACTGGGTGGCCGCGTTCAAGGCGGATGACGACGCGAAGCGCGCCAAGGCGGAGGCCCAGGTGGCCGGCCTGCGTGGCAGTCGCAACGCGGAGAGCAAGCCGTCGCTCCCGCTCGAGGCCTACGCCGGCACGTTCCGCGACGCGTGGTACGGCGACGTGACGCTGACGCGCGAGGCGGAGAAGCTGGTGCTGCGCTTCAGCCGGACGCCGGGCCTCGTCGGCGAGCTGGAGCACTGGCAATACGACACCTTCGTCGCGCGCTGGAAGGACCGCTCGCTCAATGCGGACGCGTTCGTGTCCTTCTCGCTCAAGCCGGACGGGGCGGTGGGGGAGATGCGCATGCAGCCCGTCTCACCGCTCACCGACTTCAGCTTCGACTTCCAGGACCTGCGCTTCACGCCCGTGAAGCAGGCGCCCAGCGCCGCCGTCGCGAAGCCCGTGCACTGAAGAGGGTCTTCTCCGGATTCGCCCGCCTGGCCAGCAGTGCCAGACGGGCGCGTCGCCGGATGACGCGGACAGCTACTGCTTCTCCACCACGCCGCACGCGATGCGGCCGCCGGCGTCGCCGGTCGGGTCCGTGGCGTAGTCGTCCTCCTTGACGTGGACGACGACGGCCGAGCCGTCCTTGTCGAACAGGGACTTCACCGTCAGCCCGCCCTGGGCGAACGTGTCGAACTGCACCTTGCCGTCCTGGCCCACGTAGAGGTTGGGCAAATCACCCACGTGCTTGCCCTTGTGGGCCATCATCCCGTGCGCCTTCTTCGTCGGGTTGAAGTGCGCGCCGGCCGTCTTGAACTCCGGCGCCTCGCACTTGCCCGTCTCGTGGATGTGGAAGGCGTGCTGGCCCGGGGGCAGGTCGTGCAGCGCGCCCTTGATGACGACGCCCTGCTTGGCCTGCTCGAACGTGATCTCACCCACGTCCTTGCCCTGCGCGTCCTTCACCGTCGCCTTCGCCGTCTCGCCCTTGGGCGCTTCCTTCTTCGCTGGCGCCTCGGCGGGCGCGGCCTGGGCGGGCGTGGGGGGCGTCGCCGCGGGGGCCTGGGCCAGCGCGGGCGCGGCGGCGGTGAGGATGGTGGCGGTCAGCAGCGCGCGAATCTTCATGAGGTGAGGTCCTCCTTCAGAGGGGAAAAGCTGCTCAGCGAAGGTGGACACTAGCGGTTGTCCGCGCAGCCCGCAGGGAAACCATGCGGGCCGCCCACCGCTCCCTCACTCCTGTCCGATGGGCGGCACTACCAGCGGCACTGGCACCACGCGTGAAGCACCGAAGGCCGGCGCCCAGACGCGCTGCACCTCGGGGCCGTTGAGGAACCGCACGATGGCCTGGAAGGCGGGCAGGGGGCCTCCCAGCGTCTCCGCCCACTCCAACCCTCGCGGCGACAGGTTGGGCACCAGCGGCCCGAGCTCCTCGGCGGACGTGGACGAGCGCGTCACGCGCAGGCCCTCGTCGCGCAGCCGCTTGGGGACGTACAGCGGCGCGAAGCGCGCGTGACGGTGGTCGTGCACGCAGCCCTCCTCCTGCAGCAGCGCCGCGGACAGCGGCAGCTCCCGCACGTTGAAGAGCAGCTTCACCGCGCCCACGTGCGGGTCGTACGGCCCGCGCAGCCGGTGGTCTCCACGCGGAATCAGCCGCCGGTCCAGGTAGCAGTACGCCCGCGTCTCCGGGGGCAGGGTGCCCCGGTGCCGCGCGCCGCCATACCGGAAGAAGGGCCGCAGGTGCTTGGCGTCCACCTCCAGCGCGGGGCCCACCTTCAGCGCGCGCAGCTTGGGCAACAGCTCCTCGGACAGCCCGTGCACCCGCGCGAAGTCCGGCAGGTCGTCCAACGAGGACACCGAGAAGGCGCGGATGCGCGCGAGCAGCCGCTCCGGGTCCGCGTCCACCAACAGCTCGTCGAAGCGCGTCTTCACCCCGGGCAGGCTCACCGGGACGAGCGTGGTGAGCGGCTCGCCCTCCGCGCTCCACCTCGCGTCCAGCGCGCTGGCCTCCGGCGTCGTCGGCGCCAGCCGCCACTCGGGCGCCTCGGGCGTGAAGTGCTGCCACGCCCCCCGGCGCTCGAAGCGCGGCGGGTCCACGTGGCCCGGCAGCGAGGACCACACGGTGATGCACGTGCGCACCTGCGTGCCAGCGAAGGCACCCGGCCCCAGGTCCACCACCTCGCGCAGCGTCAGCATGCGCAGGAGCGACTGGCGCAGGGGCGCGTAGAGGAACGCGTCCAGCAGGCTCGCCGGGGTGATGAAGGCGAGCACGCCGGGCCGCGTGGACAGCCGGTGCGCGGCGACGAGCAGGAAGAAGGCGAAGTCGTCGCGCAGGCTGGTCCCCGGCGGCAACGCCAGCGGCAACAGCGCGCGCAGCTTCGCGTACGCGCCCGCGTCCTTCAGCACCGGCGAGGTGCCGTTGTACGGCGGATTGCCCACCCACAGCTCGCGGTGCTCGGGCGGCGTGGCGGCGAGCATGGGCTCCAGCCCGCCTCGCAGCGTGTCGCCCTCCTTCACGTCGGCCTCGGGGACGCGGGCCTGACACAGCCGGGCCACGGCCGGGTCCAGCTCCAGGCCGCACAGGCGGGCTCCGGGCCAGAGCTTCGAGGCCGCCGACAGGAAGGCCCCGGCTCCACAAGCCGGGTCAATCACCGTGAGTGGCCCGGCTCCCAGGTGCGCCATCGCGAGCGATAGCGTGCGTTCCACCAGGGGCGCGGGCGTGAAGAACGCCCCCACCGCCTTGCGGTCGATTCCGGGGAACTGGTGGACGAGCTTCTCTTCGTCGACGTCCAGCAACCTATTCGCGGCGCGTGGCATTGAGGAGTCATCCTAGCCACCCCCGCCCCTCGCGGTGATCCACTCAAAGCTTTGCAAACGCACTCAAATGACCGGATGTGATGTCCCAATCACTTCACATGCCCGGAAGTCTGAGATTTGGTGCCCCGCAATGCGTGACTTCAGCCCGCACCGTACACCTGTGAGGGTTGTGTGTGATGAGCCTGCTCACCCAGGTTGCTTCACCAGGGCGCGGAACACACCCATTCCGGCCACCATTCCCACCACGAAGAGCGCCACCGTCAGGCCTCCCACCGGCAACACCACCAGCGCCGGCCCCGGGCAGTAGCCCGACAACCCCCAGCCCACGCCGAAGAGCACCGCGCCCGCCACCAAGCGTCCATCCACCGAGGCGGAGGGCGCTCCGGGGAAGGCGTCCGCCAGCACGGGGGCCGCTCTGCGGAGGATGACCCTGCGCGCCAGCGCGTACGAGCCCAGCGCGCCCGCCATCACGAAGGCCAGGCTCGGGTCCCAAGCGCCCGCCACATCGAGGAAACCCACCACCTTCGCCGGGTCCGTCATGCCTCCCATGCCCAGCCCCAGCGCGAAGAGCAGCCCCGCGACGCCCGCCGTGAGGACCTGCTTCATGACAGCCCTCCCAAGAGATGCCGGGTGACGAAGACGGTGGCGGCGCCCGCGGCCATGAACGTCAGCGTGGCCACCAGCGAGCGCTTGGAGCCCCGCGCCAGGCCACACACCCCGTGGCCGCTGGTGCAGCCGCTGCCCAGCCGCGTGCCGAAGCCCACGCACACTCCGGCGACGAGCGTGGTGCCCACGCCCGTGGGCACCGGCGCGCCGAGCCCCGAGGGGCGCACGGCCGCCAGCACCACGCCTCCCAGCATCAGCCCGCCGATGAAGGCCACGCGCCACCCGGTGTCACCCGACGCGGGTGTCCAGAGGCCACCGGTGATGCCGCTGATGCCGGCGATGCGGCCGTTGAAGAGGAGCAGGAGGGCCGCGCCGAGGCCCAGCAGGACGCCGCCCAGGAGGGGCAGGAGGAAGGTGTTCATCGATGCGGCACCTGACGAGGAAGAGAGTCGAGGAAAGCGGGGTGCGACCAGCCGACGAGCGTGGCACGTCCCGGTCAGGAGGTGAGAGCACTGGGACGGGAAAAAGGATTCAGGGACCCGTGTTGAGGCGGTATGCGTCCTCGAGCAGGGGAGCATGGAGCCCAGGCTCTTCCGGCCGCTCCAGGAAGCGAGGAGGGACACGTGGTGGTGACACGCGAGGGGAAGGGGCGGAGCGACGCGGTGCTCGTCTCGGCGGCGCGCCGGGGGGACCGGGAGGCGCTGGAGGCGCTGCTCGCCCGGTATTCCTCTCCGGTGTACCGCTTCGGGCTGCGCCTGTGCGGCTCCGAGGCCGAGGCCCGGGACGTGCTCCAGGAGACCCTGGTGACGGCGTTTCGGGGCCTCCACGCGTTCCGGGGGCAGGCTCGATTGTCGACGTGGCTCTACCAGGTGGCGCGCTCGCACTGCTCACGCGAGCGCCGCAGGCAGGCGCGCGGAGGGGCTCGCGTGTCGCTCGACGCCCCCGTGGCGCGGCGGGTGGCCGCCACCGAGCCCTCGCTCGATGACGTGGCGCACGCGCGTGAGTTGGGCGCGGTGATGCGGGACGCGCTCGGGACGCTGTCCGCGTCGGACCGGCAGGCGCTGCTCCTCAGGGACGTGGAGGGCCTGTCCGCGGAGGAGGCCGCGCGCGAGACGGGCATCGACGTGCGCGCACACAAGAGCCGCCTGCACCGCGCGCGCATGCGCCTGCGGGAGAAGCTCTCCGGGGTGTCTGCTGTCAGGGATTGAGTAAGAGGGGCGGAACCCGGGCCCCTTGGAGGCCCGGGCCCCACCCCCGCCCTCCTCCCCAGGAGCAGTGACGGAGGAGGGCTATCGCGGTGGCGTTACGCCTTGCTGGGCGTGGGCGTGGGTGTCGGACCTGTGTGTTCCACCGAGGCCGCCGCGGCCACGGGGGCCCCGGAAGGCTTGCCCGCGCCCATGTGCATGCGGTGCTTCACCTCGGCGAAGCGCTCGCTGGACTCGCGCTCCGGGAACATCAGCGACACGAGCACCCCCACGATGAAAGCCAATGGCATGGTGATGATGCCTGGATTCTTCAGCGGGAACAGGGCGCTCGTGTTCTTGAGCAGGTCCACTTGTACGGTGGGCGACAGGAAGATGAGCAGCACCGCGCTGAACGAGCCCGTCAACATGCTGGCCACCGCGCCATAGGTGGTGAACTTCTTCCACGCCATGGACAGCAGCAGCGCGGGGAAGTTGGCGCTCGCGGCAATCGCGAACGCGAGCCCCACCATGAAGGCCACGTTCTGCCCCTTGAAGGCCACGCCCAGGATGACGGCGAGCACGCCCAGGAAGAGGCTCGCCAGCCGCGCCACCTTGAGCTGCTCGTGCTCGGGGGCCTGGCCCTTGCGCACCACGCTGGACCACAAGTCGTGCGACAGCGCCGCCGCGCCGGACAGCGTCAGGCCGGCCACCACCGCGAGGATGGTGGCGAAGGCCACCGCGGAGATGAAGCCCAGAAAGCCCGTGCCGCCCACCACTTCGGCGAGCATGGGCGCCGCCATGTTGCCGCCCTTGTCCACGCTCGTAATCGCCTGCCGGCCCACCAGCACCGACGCGCCGAAGCCGAGGATGAACGTCACCAGGTAGAAGTACCCGATGAGCCCCGTGGCGTAGAACACGCTGCTGCGCGCAGCCTTCGCGTCCGGTACCGTGTAGAAGCGCATCAGGATGTGCGGCAGGCCCGCCGTGCCGAACATCAGCGCCAGGCCCAGCGACACCGTCTCCAGCGGGTTGCTCACCAGCGCGCCCGGCGCCAGCGTCTTCTCGCCGTACTGGCGGGTGGCCTCGCTGAAGAGCGCCAGCGGGCTGAAGCCGAACTTGTAGAGCACCGCCAGTGCCAGCGCGGACGCGCCCGCCAGCAGCAGCACCGCCTTCACGATCTGCACCCACGTGGTGGCAATCATGCCGCCGAAGAGCACGTAGAGAATCATCACCGCGCCGACGATGACGACGGCGACCTCGTAGGACAGTCCGAAGAGCAGGTGGATGAGGTTGCCGGCGCCCACCATCTGCGCAATCAGGTAGAAGCTCACCACGGTGAGCGTGCCCAGCGCCGCGGCCAGCCGCACCGGTGTCTGCTTGAGCCGGTACGCGACGACGTCCGCGAAGGTGTACTTGCCCAGGTTCCGCAGGGGCTCGGCGATGAGGAACGTCACCACCGGCCAGCCCACCAACCAGCCCACCGAGTAGATGAGGCCATCGAAGCCCGACATCGCGACCAGACCCGCGATGCCCAGGAAGCTGGCGGCGCTCATGTAGTCGCCCGCCAGCGCGAAGCCGTTCTGCAGCGCGCTCACCCCGCCGCCCGCCGCGAAGAACTCGGAGGTCGTCTTCGTCTTGCGCGCCGCCCAGTACGTGATTCCCAGGGTGACGCCCACGAAGAGCAGGAAGAAGAGGATGGCCGTGGAGTTGGGCTGGCCCAGCTGCGTGCCCGTTGCCGAAGGGGGATTCATGCGGGGTTTCCTCTCAACGACGCAGTTCGCGCAGGGCCCGGTCGTACTTCCCGTTCGCCCAGATCATGTAGATGCCCGTCAGTGCCCACGCCGTCACGATGACGAGCGCGCCCAGCAGGATTCCCACCGACAACCCGGGGACGAGCTGCTGGCCCATCAACGGCTTGTTGAAGGCCACCAGCAGGATGAAGCCGAAGTAGGCCACCAGCGTGGCCACGGTGAGCACGGCGGCCACCCGCCAGCGCGCGGCCGCGAGTCTTTCCAATGCCTCTTCTTGAGATGGGGAGGACATCGCTTGAGCTCCTGGTTGGGGGTGGAATCAGCGCTGGGCCTGCACGGGCGTGGCCTTGGTGAGCAGCTCGTCCAGCACGGACGGGTCCGCCAGGGTGGTGGAGTCACCCAGGTTCTCCGTCTCGCCGGACGCAATCTTGCGCAGCATGCGGCGCAGAATCTTGCCCGAGCGCGTCTTGGGCAGGCCGTTGACCACCACGACGCGGTCCGGCGTGGCGATGGGGCCGATGACGTGACGCACCTGCTCCTTGAGCGCGCCCACCATCTGCTCGCTGGAGGTCTCCTGCCAGTCGGGCTTCACCGTGACGAAGGCGCACACGCCGGTGCCCTTGATGTCGTGCGGGAAACCCACCACGGCGGCCTCGGCCACGGCCTCGTGCGCCACCAGCGCGCTCTCCACCTCCGCCGTCCCCAGCCGGTGGCCGGACACGTTGAGCACGTCGTCCACGCGGCCCGTGATCCAGTAGTACCCGTCCTCGTCGCGCCGGCAGCCGTCGCCGGTGAAGTACAGGTTGGGGAAGCGCGAGTAGTACGTCTCCACGAAGCGCTGGTGGTGGCCATACAGCGTGCGCGCCTGCCCCGGCCACGAGCGCGCCAGGCACAGGTTGCCGCTGACGCCGTTGCCTTCGATGATGCGGCCCTCGTCGTCCAGCAGCACCGGCTCCACGCCGAAGAAGGGCAGGGTGGCGCTTCCCGGCTTGCACGGCGTCGCGCCCGGCAGCGGGGAGATGAGGATGCCGCCCGTCTCCGTCTGCCACCACGTGTCGATGATGGGGCAGCGGCCCTCGCCCACCACGTCGTGGTACCAGCGCCACACCTCCGGGTTGATGGGCTCGCCCACGCTGCCGAGCAACCGCAACGACTTGCGCGAGGACTTCTTCACGAAGCCGTCGCCCTCCTTGATGAGCGCGCGCAGCGCGGTGGGCGCCGTGTAGAGGACGGTGGCCTTCACGTCGTCCACCACCTGCCAGAGTCGGCCCGAGTCCGGGTAGGACGGCGTGGACTCGAAGAGCACCGTGGTGGTGCCGTTGGTGAGCGGGCCGTACAAGAGATAGCTGTGGCCCGTCACCCAGCCCAGGTCCGCGGTGCAGAAGTGCACGTCGTCGGGGCGCACGTCGAAGACGTAGTGGTGCGTCGTCGCCGCGTACACCAGGTAGCCGCCCGTGGTGTGCAGCACGCCCTTGGGCTTCCCGGTGGAGCCGGAGGTGTAGAGGATGAAGAGCGGGTCCTCCGCGTCCATCCACTCGGCCGGACACACGCCGCGGTGGCGCGACATCTCCTGGTCCAACCACGCGTCACGGCCCTCCACCATGGGCACCTCGCGCGAGGTGCGCCGCACCACCAGTACGGAGGACACCTGGGTGAGCCCCTCCACCGCCTCGTCGGCGATGGCCTTGGTGGGCACGCTCTTGGGCCCGCGCGGCCCCTCGTTCGCGGTGACGAGCACCCGCGCACCCGAGTCGAGGATGCGCTCGCGCAGCGACTCCGACGAGAAGCCCGCGAACACCACCGAGTGCACCGCGCCGATGCGCGCGCACGCGAGCATGGTGTACGCCAGCTCCGGAATCATCGGCAGGTAGATGCAGACACGGTCGCCCTTCTTCACGCCGTGCGCCTTGAGCACGTTGGCCACACGTCCGACGTGGTGCTGCAGGTCTCGGAAGGTGATGGTCTCGTACTCACCCGGCTCGTTCTTCGCCCAGATGATGGCGGCCTTGCCGGGGCGCTCGCGCGCGTGGCGGTCCACGCAGTTGTAGGCCACATTGAGCTTGCCGCCGCTGAACCACGAGAAGTCCACCTGCTCCGCGTCCACCTCGCGGATGGCCTCCGGCGGGTGGAACCAGGTGAGCCGCTGGGCCTGCTCGCCCCAGAACGCCTCGGGCTCGCGCAGGCTCTTCTCATGGAGCGCGCGGTACGCGTCGAT
The DNA here is from genome assembly GCF_024198255.1 of Myxococcus guangdongensis. Taxonomy (NCBI): domain Bacteria; kingdom Pseudomonadati; phylum Myxococcota; class Myxococcia; order Myxococcales; family Myxococcaceae; genus Myxococcus; species Myxococcus guangdongensis. Next base: position 192,958 of record NZ_JAJVKW010000008.1, on the reverse strand, counting down.
GCTCTTCACGTGCGCGTCGCGGGAGAAGTGCTCCTTGGGCGCGACGAACGAATCCTTCTGGGCAGTCATCGGGTGTCCTCGACGGGGGCAGGGGGTTAGTAGAAGAACTGGAGCTGCGCGGTGCCGGTGACGCCGGTGTCCGCGTTGGACAGGTCGCCCACGCGCGCGATGGCGACCTCGGTCCGCAGGTTGAACGTGTGCTTCTGGAACCAGACGTTGAAGCCGGGCCGGAAGATGAGCGAGTCCTGGTTCGTGACGCGCGAGTTGAAGTACTCGACGGACACCAGGGGCTCCACCTTGGCGATGCGGTAGCCCAGCTCCGCCTGGACGCCCGTGCCGCTCTGCGGGTTGTCCATGCCCTGGCGGTAGTGGAACACGCCCGTCTGGAACACCAGCTCCTGGTCATTGCCCATGGGCCAGTCCAGGAAGGTGTCCGCGGAGATGCCCAACGAGTCGTGCACGCCCGACGCGGTGGCGATGGCGGAGGGCTGGTAGTCCGCGCCCACGCCCACCGACAGGTGCGGCTTGTCGGTGAAGTAGATGCCCTGGAAGAAGAGGTCCTCCTCGCGCGTGAGGAAGTTCCAGCGCACCATCGCCACGCCGCGTGGCAGGTCATCCGGGTTGACGGTGGGCAAGTCCTCGCGCTTCGTGCCTTCGGCGCCGTTCATGATGGCGGCGCGGAAGCCCACCGGTCCCGCGAAGCCGCGCAGCTGCACGCCCATGTCGCGCCAGATTTTGCCCACCCCCGCGGTGAAGCGGATGACGCTCGAGTGGTAGTCCACCGAGTTGAGCGCGATGGCGCCCTGGAGGTTGTGGCGCGAGAACGGGGCGATGAGCATGCCCACGTCCACCCAGATCTTCTCCGCGAACTCGTAGGACACGAACGCGTCCTGGACGAAGAAGTCGACGTTGTAGTTGTTGTCCTTGCCGAAGTTGGGCTGGTCCGTCTCCATGAAGAAGGACAGGCGCTTCGTCACGTTGCCATAGACGAGCAGCCGCACCCGGCGCAGGAAGAAGTCCGTGCCCACACTCCCACTGGGCGCCCCGTCCTTGATGACCTGTGCCTGCGATTGGAGCAGCAGGTTGATGTTGAGGTTCGCTTCGTCGTTGATGGCGATTTTGCCTGCGATTGCGGAGCCCAGCGGGAGGAGGACCACAGCGAGCGCGACCAGGAGCGGCGACGAGCGCATGGAGGGGTGGGGCATGCGCCCTCCTTGAGCAACACTTCGGCCAACCCCGCCTTCGCGAAGATTCAGGACGTTGCAGGTTGGCTCGGCGCGTCAGGGTGTTACGGAAGGTGACGTGTGCGTTACCTCGGTAACGAATCGCGCAATGCGTCGTAACGAATCGTGCACAAGCGACTTGTCGCGTCGAGGACGGTGCGTCAGGAATTGCAGCGGTGCGTCATGCGCGGGTGCGGGGGAGGCCGAGCTTCTGGCGCTTCTCCCACAAGGCCTTGCGGCTGATGCCCAGACGCTTGGCCAGCTCCGTCTCGCCCATGTGCTCCTGGTTCTCGAGCACGAAGCGGCGGAAGTACTCCTCCATCGAGCCGCCGCCCGTCTCCTCGGGCTCCGACTCGGCGGGCTCGGCGGCGTCGAGCGGCTCGCCACCGGGCAGCTCCAGCGCGAGCAGGTCCGGGGTGATGACGGGCCCCTCGGAGAGGATGACCGCGCGCTCGAGGGCGTTCTCCAGCTCGCGCACGTTGCCGGGCCATGGGTGTGTCAGCAGGGCCTGGAGGGACTCGGGGGACAGCGTCGCGGGAGGGCGGCCTATTCTCCGGCAGGCCTTCTCCAGGAGGTACTTCGCCAGCACGGGCAGGTCCTCGCCGCGCTCGCGCAGGGGCGGCAGGCGGATCTCCACCACGCGCAGCCGGAAGTAGAGGTCCTGGCGGAAGGCGCCCTCTTGCACGCGGCGGGGCAAGTCGCGGTGCGTGGCGGCGACGATGCGCACGTCCACCTTGCGAGGGCGCGTGGAGCCCACGCGCCGCACCTCTCCGTCCTGGAGCATGCGCAGCAGGCGCGCCTGCGCGGGCGCGGGCAATTCGCCCACCTCGTCCAGGAAGAGGGTGCCGCCGTGCGCGGCCTCCACCAGGCCCGCGTGCGCGGTGAGCGCGCCCGTGAAGGCCCCCTTCTCGTGGCCGAACAGCTCGCTCTCCAGCAGGCCCTCGGGGATGGCCGCGCAGTTGACGGAGATGAGGGGCCCGTCCGCGCGAGGGCTCTGCGCATGGAGGGCGCGCGCCACCAGCTCCTTGCCGGTGCCGGACTCGCCCAGCACCAGCACGGTGGCGGGGGAGGGGGCCACCTTGCGCAGGCGCTCGAAGACGTCGCGCATCGGCGCGCAGCCGCCCACCATGCCGCTCACGGAGTAGGACTGCTCCACCTCTCGCTTGAGGGCCGCGTTCTGGCGCGTGAGCTTGCCCTCGCGCAGCACGCGCTCCACCTGGAGGAGCAGCTCGTCGTGGTCGAACGGCTTGGCGATGTAGTCCACCGCGCCCAGCTTCATCGCGTCCACCGCGGACTTCACGGTGGCGTAGCTGGTCATGATGAGCACCGGCACCCCGGGACACAGCGCGATGACGTCCGTGCCCGGCGCGCCCGGCAGCCGCAGGTCCGACAGCACCAAATCAAAGGAGTCGAGCGCGTAATCGCTCGCGGCCTCCTGCACCGCGCCCGCCTCGGACACGTCATGCCCGGCGCGCACGAGCAGCCGGCGCAACTCCGTGCGGATGATGGGTTCGTCCTCGATGACCAGGATGCGGCTCATGCGGTGGCTCCCGGGACGGGACGTGCGGTGGTCGTGTGGCTTCGTGCGTCGGGCAGGCTCACCGTCACGCTAGTCCCTCCTCCGGGCCGGTTGTCCACCTGGATGGTGCCGCCGTGCTCACGGACGATGCCCGCCACCAATGCGAGCCCGAGGCCCGTGCCCTCGCCCGGCTGCTTCGTCGTGAAGAACGGCTCGAAGACGCGCTGGGTGAGCTCCGAGGCGATGCCGTGTCCCCGGTCCAGCACGCGCAGGTGGATACGGCCCTCCTGGGCCTGCGCCTCCAGCTCCACGCGCCCACCTTCGGGCGAGGCATCCACCGCGTTGGTGAGCAGGTTGACGAGCACCTGCTCCAGCCGCTGCGCGTCGCCCAGGACCACCAGCCCCTCGGCGCCGCGGTGCTCGAAGCTCACCCCTCGGGAGCGCGTCGCCGAGCGCGCCATCCGCGCGAGCTGGAGCGCCTCCGTCAAGAGCGGCCCCACCTCCACGCGCGCGAAGGGCCGGGCCTCGCCACCCACGGTGCCGGCGTGACTGAAGCCCACCAGCGCGCGGACGATGGCGTCGATGCGTCGGCACTGCTGGAGGATGAGCGCGGTGCGCTCCTTCACGGCCTCCGCGTCGTCCAGCTCGTACTTGAGGTTCTGCGTGAGGCTGGCGATGGCCGTCAGGGGATTGCCAATCTCGTGCGCCACGCCCGCCGCCACGCGGCCGAGCGAGGCCAGCCGGTCCTGGTGCGCGAGCTTCGCGTCCACGGCCTTCTTCTCCGTCAGGTCCTCCACCAGCAGCGCCATACCCTCGGAGGTGCCGCCGCCCTCCTCGTCGGGTGTCAGCCGCGAGCGGTGCAGCCGCAGCGTGCGCTCGGCGCCGGCCACGACGACGCGCGTCTCGGTGTCGGCCTCCGCGCCGGCCGCGAAGGCGGACAGGAGTGAGCCCCAGGGCGCGGGCAGGTCCGCCAGGGGGTGGCCTCGCGCGGCGTGTTCCCGCACTCCGGCCAGCCGCTCCAGCGCGGCGTTCCAGATGACGACCTCCCCGTCGGGCCCCACGGTGCACACGCCCAGGGGCAGGTCCTCGAGGATGCGATTGAGATAGCGCCGCACCGCCTCCACCGCGCGCACCGGGCCCTGCATGCCGCGTGCGTCGCGCAGGCGCTCCTCCACGAAGCGCAGCTGCTCGGCCAATGCCGCGCGAGTGCCGGGCTCCAGTCGCAGCGCCTCCTGCACGGTGAGCCTCGCGAGCACCGGGCCCAGGAGGCCCGAGAGGTTGCGCTCCACGCCATCGCGCAGGCGGCGCAGCTCGGACGGACGCCGCTCGTTCGGGGACATGTCGAGGGACTCCAGCGCGCGGTCCACCTCCGCCGACGCGGCCTCCTCGCCCAGGAGCGGCACCAGGCGCTCGCGGAACTCGCGCGGTGAGCTGGCCTCCACGCCGCCGGAGACGAGCCCGGGGCCTTCACGCGTGCACGCCCGCGCGGCCTCGGTCTCCGCCTGCGATTGCCGGGTGGCCAGCGACACACCCACGAAGGCGAGCGTGTTGAGCGTCAGCGACGCGAAGGTGGAGAAGCCCCACGGCTCGTCGCTGGGGAAGCCGAGCAGCGCCGAGACGCGGTGGGTCCACGCCACAACTCCCGGCGAGGCCCACAGCGGCACCACCAATGTCACCAGCCACAGCGCCGCGCCCGCGCCCAGCCCCGCGAGCAGCCCCGCGCGCGTGGCCCGCTTCCAGAAGAGCAGCCCGAGCACGCCGGGCGCGAACTGCGCCACCGCGACGAAGGACACGAGGCCCAGGTCCACCAGCCCCATCCCCCGCGTGTCGAGCAGGCGGTAGAAGCCGTAGCCCGCCAGGATGATGAGCGCGATGAGCAGCCGGCGCGCCCAGAGCAGCCAGCCGTACAGGTGCGGTTGTCCACGCGCGTAGCCCAAGGGCAGCACCAGGTGCGTCAGGCACATGGGCGCCAGGGCCAGCGTGGTGACGATGACCATCGCGCTGGACGCGGACACGCCGCCCAGGAAGGCCACCAGCGCCAGTCCCGTGGCGCCGCGCGAGGCGGGCACCGCGAGCAGGTGGAAGTCCGCGGGCCAGGGCAGCCCCAGCGCCTCGCCACTCCACAGCACGACGGGGACGGCCAGGTTCATCACCAGCAACACCAGCGGGAAGGCCCACGTCGCGGTGGACAGCGCGTCCTTCTCGGGCGCCTCGGTGAAGGCAACGTGGTAGCTGCGCGGAGTGAGGAACGCCGCCGCGCACGAGAGCACCAGCAGGGGCGCCCACGATGCCTCGCGCGCGGGGCGCTGGAGTTGCTCCACCGCCTCGGGGTGCGCCTCCAGCCACTTCCACAATCCGTCCACGCCGCCGAACACCTGCGACACCGCCCACGCGCCCACGGCGACGAGCGCCACCACCTTCACGGCCGACTCGAAGGCGATGGCCAGCATCAGCCCCTCGTGTCGCTCGCGCGGGGTGAGGTGGCGCGCGCCGAAGAGGACGGAGAAGACGACGAGCACCGCGCAGAAGCCCATGCCGACGAGCGTGGGCGAGGCCGACGGGCTGAGCACCTTCGCGGACTCCACCACCGCGCGCACCTGGAGCGCGAGGTAGGGGAGGCTGCCGGCCAGCATGAACAGCGTCACCGCCGTGCCCGTCGTCTGGCCCGGGTAGCGGAAGGCGAGCAGGTCCGCGAGCGACGTGAGCTGCAGTTCACGTGTCAGCCGCAAGAGCGGACGCCACAACACGGGCACGAGCAGGCACGCCAGGGTGACGCCCAGGTAGATGCCCAGGTAGCGGTAGCCGTGCCGGGCCGCGTAGCCCACGCTGCCGAAGTAGGACCAGGACGTCGCGTAGACGCCCAGCGCGAGCGCGTACACCAGCGGGTGCTGGGTGATGCGCGAGGAGATGAGGCCTCGCTCCGCCGCATAGGCGACGAGGAACAGCACGAGCAGGTAGACGACGGACGCGGCGACGAGCGAGCCCAGCTCAAGCGTCATGGCCACCGCCCCGGTACGCAGCCCAACCGCCGAGGGCGATGACGGCCAACCACACGATGAAGGGGGCGTAGCCGGGGGCATCCTCCGCCAACCACAGACGCCTGAGCGGCGAGCCGAAGAGCAGCACCGCGATGGCGAAGACGAGCAGCGACGGCATCGCGGGCGCGTCTGGCTCCGTGGGGCGCTTCATGAAGTCCAACGATAGCAGCGCGACGGCGGATGGGTGACAATGCGGTGACTCGCTTTCCTCACGCGGCCCGTGTGCCTGGGGAGGGAGCGCGTGCGCGTCGCGCATCGAGGGGGCGTCACAGGATGGCTGAAGCGAGGGCAGTGCCCGTCTGGCAGATAAGGTTGAGGGCGGGCAACCCGCGCCGGCTCAGGGATGGGGCCACGCTGTTCATCTGGTGCGCCGTGGGGTTCATCATCTTCATGCCGGGGCTGGAGTTCCTCATCGAGGTGCTCCAGGTGCTGTTCGACCCCACGCCGATGGGCGAGCGCGTGGACATGCGGAACATCCAGGCGGCGGGGCTCGTGTCCGGCGCCCTGGCGCTCATCTCCTTCCTGTCGGGATGGGCGGTGGTGGGCTTCCTCTTCGCGCGCTACCTCTTCCCCTCGCTCTGGGCCGAGGACCAGGTGTTCGTGGATGCCACGGGCGTGACGTGGCGGCGGTGGTTCGGTCCGGGCAGCGAACTGAAGTACCAGCCCTTCTCCGAGGTGGCGGCCGTGCCGAGGCCGCTGGGAGGGGTGGAGTTGTTGTTGTCCTCGGGGCGCACGGTGCGCATCGCCTCGCTGGGGACCTCGGCGGAGCACTCGGAGTTGTGCAACCTGTTGTCCTCGCGCGCGGACGTGGGGTCGAGGCCCCGTGAGCCGGTGAAGTGTGTCCCCGCGGACAAGGAAGCCGTGGACCTTCCTGGCGGTGGCACGATGCTTCGCAGTCCTCGAGGGGATTTGGAGGGACGCGCGTGGGTCCGGGGTGGGGTGGCGCTGCTGCTCGCGGGCTCGGCGGCGATGGCGGCCTGGCGCCAGGGCCTCGATGGGTTCACGGTGGTCGACACCCTGCTCGCGACGCTGCTCTTGGGCCTGGCGGTCTGGGTGGGCGTGAGCGCGCTGCCCAGGTTCCAGTCGCGATGTGAGTGGGAGGTGCGGCCCTCCACGCTCGACCAGGTCTGGTATGGCATGGGGCCTCGCCTGCGCGAGCGTCATCGGGTGCGAGGGTTGGAGTTGAGGCAGAAGGAGTACACCGACTCCGAGGATGGGTCGTGGACGGAGACCTCCCTGTGGATGCTCACGTCCCGAGGCGCGATGTTGTTGGAGGGCGGCAAGGTGGGGGGCGTGAGCCGGGCGCATCTGGGCGAATGGCTCGCATGGCGTCTCGATGTCCCGTTCGAGCACCAGCGCCCGGATTAGCGCGGGGATGATGGCGCTCCCCGGGACGAGACTGCTAAGCCGGACAGGACATGGCCGAGGACATCCCCGCTCCGTTCGCCGAGCTCGCGCAGTTCACCCTGGACCGCGCCTCGCTCCGACGGCTCCCTGAGTCCTTCTGCCGTCGCAACCAGGTCGCGGTGCTGGACAAGGTGGACCCGCAGGCCGACGGCGCGCCGGTGACGGTGGGCATGACGAACCCCGACCAGCCCTCCGTGCTGGAGCTCATCACCGAGTTCCTGCGCCGGCCGCTGCGCGTGGTGCGGCTCAACCCGTACGAAATCGAGTCGGCGCTGGAGGTGGGCTTCGGCGCGGGGCCTCGTGTCACCGCGGACGTGGTGCTGATTCCCGGCACGCGCATGTCGAGCCCGCCCACCACGGTGGAGCTGGTGGAGCACGTGCTCGTGAGCGCCGTGGAGTTGAAGGCCTCCGACATCCACGTGGAGAGCTACTTCGACGACGTGGACCTGCGCTATCGCATCGACGGCATCCTCCACCAGTCGTACACGGACATCGACCCTCGCTCGCTGCCGGGCGTCGTCAGTCGGGTGAAGGTGCTGGCGGGCCTGGACATCACGGAGCGCAGGCGTCCCCAGGATGGTCGGCTGCGCGCGCTCATCGAGCGTCCCGAGGGCCGCAAGGTGGTGGACTTCCGCGTCAGCGTGGTGCCGAGCCCCGCGGGGGAGGACATCGTCATCCGCATCCTCGACGCCAGCGTGGGGCTGGTGCCCGTGGCGAAGCTGGGCATGTCTCCCGCGATGCAGGCCGTCTTCCTGCAACTGTTGGCCAACCCGGAGGGCCTGGTGCTCGTCACCGGGCCCACGGGCAGCGGGAAGACCACGACGTTGTACTCGGCGCTGGCGCAGTTGAACGACGGGCTGCGCAAGATCGTCACCGCCGAGGACCCCATCGAGTACTACGTCCCCAAGGTGAACCAGAAGCAGGTGACGCCGCAGATGCCGTACGCGACGTTGCTGCGCGCGCTCCTGCGCCAGGACCCCAACGTGATGCTGGTGGGGGAGGTGCGCGATCTGGAGACGGGCAGCATGGCGCTGACGGCCGCGGCCACGGGGCACGTGGTGCTGGGCACGCTGCACACCGCGGACGCGGTGGGGGCGGTGGCGCGCCTGCGCGGCCTGGGGCTCGACGACGTGGACGTGGCGGACTCGCTGCTGGCGGTGCTGACGCAGCGGCTGGTGCGTCGCATCTGTGAGCAGTGCACGGTGGACACGCGGCCCACGGACGAGCAGGCGAAGTTGCTGGGCCGCCTGCTGGACGGCGTGCGCACGCGGATGGGGCAGGGCTGCGCCGCGTGCAACCACACGGGCTACAAGGGCCGGCTGGGCATCTTCGAGCTGCTGGTGGTGGACCCGGACCTGCAGGACCTCATCGCCCGGGGCGAGCCCACGGTGCACCTGCGCCGGCACGCGCGGGCCCACGGGCTGCGCACGCTGGTGGAGGACGCGCTGGACAAGGTGGACGCGGGCATCACCACGGTGGCGGAGCTGGTGCGCGTGGTGCCCTATCGCCACATCCTCACCACGCGGGACGAGCGCTACGGCCACGACTCCGACGAGCAGGCCTGAGGGCGGTTTGTGGGAGCGGGCGTGACAACGTCGTGACAGGCTTTCCACCGGGCCTCACGGCGCTTGGTTCGGGGGCACACGGGGTTCATCAGGAGCAGGAGGCATCGCGTGACGTGGCTCACCCAGGAAGGCGAGGTCTGGCGGGCGAGGTTCCGGCCCTCCGCCCACTCACGGGTGATGATGGGGCTCGGCTGGGTGTTCTGGACGGTGGGGTGGTTCGCGGGGGTGGTGGTGCCCGGCGCGGCGCTCGGACGGCTGGTGTTCGCGCTGCTGCGCTCCGTCCCGCTGGCGGTCCACGCGCCGCAAGGCTTCACGTCGAGCTGGGGCGCGGTGCTGGCGGTGCTGTTCCTGGCGCTGTGGTTGTTCGTCTGGGTTCCGGTGGGACTCGTCGCGCAGGTGGGCCTGCTGTGGGCGATGTTCGTTCGGGAAGAGGTGACGGTCGACCCGCGAGGGGTGACGCGCCGCTCGAAGGTGGGTCCCTGGGGTCGGTCCACGCGGGTCGACTTCTCCGAGCTCTCGGATGTGTATCTCCGACGAGAAGGCCAGGCGGTGATGGGGCTGCGGCACACGGGGGAAGAGGTGGCCCTGTCCCAGGGCGGGACGGCCGAGCAGCATCACGCGTTGTGGGCGCGGATGCGCGCGCTGACGGGGCTGGGTGGGCCCGTCTCGGCGCTGAAGCACGTCGTGCCGATGGGGCGGGAGGTGGTTCCGGGGGAGGGGGGCGTCTGGGTCCTGCCTGCGCGGACGACTCGGGTTCGCTGGGCCTGGGTGCAGGGGGTGTTGGGGATGGTGTTGCTGCTGTCGATGTTGCTCCTGGCGTGGCGGCAGCTCTTCGACGGGACGAGTGTGGTGGCCCTGTTGCTGCTGGGGGTGTTGGCGGTGCTGGCGGCGTGGATGCTGCGGTTCGCGAGGTGGACGCTGCGAGGCGTCAATGCCTGGGAGGTGCGTCCGGGGGAGCTGGTCCGCAGGTCGCGAGGATTGGGACGCATTCACGCGGTGCGCTATCCGGTGGAACAGCTCGAGGTGACGCGGCGCCGTCAGGACTCCGAGGAGGGTGGGGACGTGGTGTTCTCGCTGTGGCTGCGCTCCGCCGAGGGCTCGTTCGAGTTGATGCGCGACACGGTGGACCGGAGGCCGTTGGCGCATCTGGGGCACTGGCTGGCGCATCGGCTGGACGTGCCCCTGCGGCTCAAGGCGTTGGGGGAGGGGTGGGAGGATTCGGTGACGAGAAGACTCGACGCGTGACGGGGGCGCCCGCAGAATCGCGCGCGTGAAAGAGCTGGGGGAGTCGCGATGATGACGGTTCAGGAGTTGCGCGCGTTGAGCTCGCGGCTGACCGAGGCCTTCTTCTGCAAGCAGGTGGGGCCGTTCGTGTTGGTGCAGAAGCCGCCCAGTCCGGTGATGGCGCAGCTGGCGCTGAAGATGGGCGCGGCGCGCACGACGATGGCGCGGGACATCCCCAGCCTGGAGCGACAGCAGGTGGCGCTGTGGCTGCACTTCGACGCGCTCACGGTGGCCACGCTGCCGCCGGTGGGCGGGCAGGACGTGCTCACGGTGGGGCGACAGCCGGACTGCGACCTGGTGGTCAACGAGCCCTCGGTGTCCAAGCGTCACGCGAAGCTGTGTTGGTGGGGGCCGTCCGCGGGCTGCACGCTGGTGGACCTCAAGTCGAGCAACGGCACGTTCGTGAACGCCAAGGAGGTGGAGTCCGGAGGCGAGCTGCACCTGCGGGACGGAGACCTGCTGGGGTTCGGCGACGCGACGTTCGCCTACCTGCTCGCGCCGTCCTTCTACGCGAAGATGAAGCGCGTCGGGACCTGAGGCGGAGTCAACGCGACGCGCGGCCGCCGATCTCCGGGAAGCGCTCGTAGGTTCGCAGGAGGGTCTCCAGGTGGGCCGGGTCGTCCAGGTCGAGTGGGGTCTGGGTGAGTTGCACGAGCCACCCGCCTGACTCCGTACGACGCGCTCGAGACAGCAGTTCGGCGTCGAGTGACGCGTCTGGGAACCCGAGGGCTCGCGCTGAGTCCGCGGACCAGTAGTTCAACCATCCCAGGTGATAGGGAATCTCGGGCAGACGGATGTGCTGGAAGAGCTTCAGGGCAGGCAATCCCCGGCGAGGCGCGGGTGGTCCCTCCCGCGTGGGGGCTGTCTGGAACGCGATGTCCAGCGTGGCGTCGTCCGGCGTGGCGTGACCCCAGAACGCCTGTGAGCCCTCGGCGACGGCTTCGAGCACGGCCGACGCGGCAATGACGACCGTCGCATCCAGAGGGAGCTTTGCATGGACCTGGAGTTGTGGCCGCCTCCCCGGGCTCACGTACGCCGAGCGGAGGCGCCCCGAAATCATCACGGGATGACGCTCGTCTCCGTTGCAGACGAACGGGAACTCGCCGCGCGTGCTCTCCTCGCTCACCCACTCATCGCGTCGTGGTAGAGCGGCGAGTCGTCGGCTTTCGGTGCCGGTCCAATCCAATCGCAAGCCGGGCAAGGCGCGCTCCAGCCCCTGGATGGTGGCGAGCGGGCGTGAGTCGGACCCCGTGAGCGGTGGCGCATAGACATTGAGGATGAGGGGGCTCGGCGGAGTCATCTCTGGCATCCCGTGACGACGACCGTGAAGGTGGATTCCTGTTTGAACAGCGCGTCCCGGTGCGCCTCGGTGCTCACGCCTACGACAAAGTCGTAGCCACATTCGATGGCGGTGTCGCGCTCCTTGCTCAACTGCTTGAGCTCTTTCTCGAGCTCCTGTTCCTGGATGAAGCCATTGTACGTATCGAAGCGGTGGGTCTTGATTTCCCACAGCACGCGCGCGCCGACCTGCAGTGCATCGAAGCGAACCCCGTTAACACTCACGTCCATGCCGGGGTACCGATTGGGCGGGAACCTGTCGGCACAGGCGTTATGGGCCACATCCTTGGACGCACGCGGCACCGGAACAGGCTCGCAATGGGGATGGCGCGAGCTGCCCACGGGCAGGGGTGGCACAGGCGGTTGTGAGCCTTGTTCAGCGGGGTCCCGCTCAGGCTTCCGGTGGCCTTCGGCTGCTCCAATCGTCTGTGTCGTTCCGGCGGTGTCGCCCGCTTCCTCGGCATGGCGGCGTCGTAGCTCATGCGCCTCCAGTGCATCGTGAATGGCCGCGGCGACCACCACGACCCCCAGGACGACGACGGTGCCCACGATGATTTCGGGAGCCGCCAGGACACAGAGCCCGAGCCCCACCGCCGCGGCGCCAGCGGAGGCCACCGAGCATCTCCCCGTGGTGTCACGGAACTCGAGCCGGTCATGGTCGAGCACCTGATAGCACCGCTCCGCGAGCACGGGCCACGGCTGGGAGGCTTCGCGAACGGCGCACTGGCCCTCGTCCAGCCACGGCAGCGAGGCCGCTCTCTGGAGATTGGCGAGCCGTGGGTTCCGGGACGTGCCTCCCCGAGTCTCAGGCGCCGACGTCGCGCAGGCCGAGAGGAGCAGCAGAACCACGGCGGATGCGCCGAATCGCAAGGCGACGTCCTTTCGGGGGCAGGGGGAAGCCATGCTACCGCCAGCATCCGCCGCCTCGCGCCAGTTTCGTGAGGAGGGAGCGGACCGCCGGTAGAGTGCCGCGTGGGCTCGCGGATGTGCCCGGCAGGAGGACATCGGACGTGGAAGCGACGTCGGACGACTTTGGACCGCCGAGAGACGAGCAGGAAATCTCCGCCGTGTCAGACATCTTGATGCATGCCTACGCCATGACGCCCGCGGAATGCGCCGCGTGGCGACAGCGTCTGGACTCGAACGACCTCCGTCTGCTGCGCGAGGGTGGCAAGGTCGCTGGCACCCTCGTCTCCATCCGCAAGGGACAGTGGTTCGGTGGCCGCAGCGTGCCCGTCGTCGGCGTGGGCGGCGTGGGCGTCTCGCCCGTGCACCGTGGACAGGGCACCGCCAGCCGCCTGATGACCCGGCTCGTCCAGGAGGCCCGTGCCTCCGGCGCCGCGCTGTCCATCCTGTACCCCGCCACCCAGCCGCTCTACCGGCGCGCCGGTTACGAACAGGCCGGAGCCCGCTACGAAATCCGCGTGCAGATGGCCGCCCTCGAGATGGGCGAGCGCACGCTGTCGCTGCGCGCCATCGAGCCGCGCGACGAGGCCGCCATCACCGCCTGCTACCGGCGCGAGGCGAGCCTTCGCCCGGGCTGGTTGGATCGCAGTGAGTTCTCGTGGAACCGCGTGCGCAACCCCCGCTCCGAGCAGGTCCACGGCTACCTCGTCGAAGGCGCCTCCGGCATCGAGGGCTACGTCTACCTCGCGCGCAGGCCGCTCAAGGATTTGCGCCAGGAATTGGCCCTGACCGACCTGGTCGCCAGCACTCCGGCGGCGGCGCGCAGGCTCCTGCGCTTCCTCGGCGACCACCACTCGCTGGGCACCGAGGTCGTCTGGTACGGCGGCCCGGACGACCCGTTCCTCCTGCTCCTGCGCGAGCAGTCGTACACCGTGAAGGTCTACATGCACTGGATGGCGCGTGTGCTCGACGTGAAGCTCGCGCTCGAGTCGCGCGGCTGGACGCCGGGGCTGTCGGGCTCGCTGCACCTCGACGTGGCCGACGAGCTGTTCGAGGAGAACCGGGGCCGCTTCGTGCTCGACGTGCGGGATGGCGTGGCCCGCGTGACGCGCGGGGGCGAGGGCCGGCTGAAGCTGGACATCCGCCAGCTCGCGACGCTGTACACGGGCTTCCAGTCCGCCGCCGCGCTGCGCTCGGTGGGGCTCCTGGAGGCGGATGACGCCTCGGTGCGCTCGGCGATGGCCCTCTTCGGCGGTCCCCAACCGTCCCTTCGCGACATGTTCTGACGCCGGGACTCCCTCCGGGGCCCGGGTGGCTACCGCCCCGAGGGCCGGAGGTGGTAGGAGCCCGGGACCTCATTCGTGGAGGAGCGGTCCATGCGGGCGTTCGTCACCGGCGGTTCCGGTTTCGTGGGCAGGTATCTCCTGGCGGCGCTCAAGTCGCGCGGTGCGCCGGCGCGTGCCCTGGCGCGCTCCGCCGCGGCCATGTCCACCGTGACGGCCGCCGGAGGCGAGCCCTTCGAGGGGGACCTGTCCGACGTGGAGGTCCTCAAGCGCGGCATGGTGGGCTGCGACACCGTCTTCCACTCGGCCGCGTTGGTGAAGTCGTGGGCCCCGCGCGCGGAGTACTACGAGGCCAACGTGCGCGGCACGGAGCGGGTCCTCGAGGCCGCCCGCGCCGCGGGCGTGAAGCGCTTCGTGCACGTCAGCACGGAGGCGGTGCTCGCGGACGGCACGCCGCTGGTGAAGGCCAACGAGTCCTGGCCGCTGCCCGAGCGCCCCATCGGCGACTACCCGTCCACCAAGAACGAGTCCGAGCGCCGGGTGCTGAGCGTGAACTCGCCGGACTTCACCACCGTGGCGGTGCGGCCCCGGTTGGTGTGGGGGCTCGGGGACACGTCGGTGCTGCCGCAGATGGTGGACGCGGTGCGCACCCGGCGCTTCAAGTGGGTGGGGGACGGGCGCTACCTGAGCTCCACCTGCCACGTGGTCAACTGCGTGGAGGGCATGCTGCTGGCCGCGGAGAAGGGGCGGGGCGGCGAGGCGTATTTCCTCACCGACGGGGAGCCCGTGGTGTTCCGGGACTTCGTCACCGCGATGCTCAAGACGCAGGGCGTGGACCCGGGCACGAGCACGATTCCGTACGGCCTGGCGGCGGTGGTGGCCACGGTGGGGGACCTGGCGTGGGGGACCTTCGGGCTCCCGGGCCGTCCGCCGCTCAGCCGCACCGAGGTGTTGCTCATCGGCCGGGAGGTGACGGTGAGTGACGAGAAGGCCCGCCAGGAGCTGGGCTACGAGGGGCGGATGCCGCGCGTCATGGGACTGAAGGAGATGGAAGCGGCGTTCCAGGAGAAATCGTCACAGGCCGCCTGAGGCGCGCCGGGAGCGTGTGCGGTAGCCTTGTGGGCGGCCAGTGCACCGGGAGGTTGGGCCATGCGTAGGTTCGAGTTCGTCGAGGGAACCAGCTCCAAGTTCTGGCAGCCGGAGGTTCAGGGCAACGTCTTCATCGTCACCTTCGGGCGCATCGGCACCGCCGGGCAGCGCAAGGAGAAGGCCTTCGCCGACGCCGCGGGCGCGCAGAAGGAGTACGACAAGAAGGTCGCCGAGAAGGTGCGCGAGGGCTACAAGGAGGTGACGGAAGGGGGCGCTCCCGCCGCCGCCGTGGCCGCGCCGCCCGCCGCGCCGAAGGAGACGCCGCTGCCGCGCCGCGTGCCCGTCGCCACGCCGACGCAGGCGACGCTGGACGTCGCCGCCGAGGCGCTCGCGGGGCTCCGGGCCCGTCTGGGCTGGCGCAGCTGGGAGGTCACCTCTCGCGCCCGTCGCGCGCGCAGGGCGCTGCGGGCCCTGGGCGGCGTGGACCCGGCGTCGCACGCGCAGCTGGGGCCTGTCTTCGAGGCGCTGATGAAGCGCGTGGTGGCCGCGCCCAAGGAGGGCCGTCTGCCGCTGCGTCACGCGCTGGGGTTGTTGAGCGAGCTGGACGTGGCCGCCTTCAGCCGCGCGGTGGAGCTGTGGAGGGCCGCGCCGGAGTCGGGCGAATTGGGCATGGTGCGCCGCGCGGACTCGCTGGGTGAGCCGGAGCTCGCGCTGCGGTTGGGCCTGCTCCTGGCGGAGCGTCCCGGGTTCAAGGGCAGCGCCTCCGAGGATGGCTGGGCGAAGCGCTGGGGCCAGCTGCGCCCGCACGTGGAGAAGAAGCTGTCCGAGTCCGGCGGCTCGCTGTCCGAGTGGGTCAAGGGCGTGAACGCGGCGAGCGAGACGCCGCTGGCGGGACGACTCTCTCGGCTGGAGGCCTGAGGCTGGACATGTTGTTGGAAGGGGGATGCAGCGGCACATGACACCCAGGGTTCTCATCGTCGTCGGATTCCTCGCCGCGCTGGGTGGGGTTCTGTACCTGACCTCGGAGCGAGGTCCCCGGTCGACGGAGGTCCCTGAGGCGGGGACGCCGCTGCCCACCGCCGTGTCCCGGCCCTCGAGGCCGGGCAAGGTGGTGGACGTCACCTTCCTCTACAGCACGGAGAAGAAGGACTGGGTGGAGGCCGCGGCGCGGGACTTCGAGCGCGAGCATCCGTCCATCCGTCTGACGTTGGTGGGGCGCGGCTCGCTGGAGGCCGCGCAGGCCATCCTGGACGGCCGGGAGCAGCCCACGGTGTGGAGTCCGGCGGACAGCGCGGTGTTGCGCATGCTCGCGTCGGACTGGGCGACGGATGCCTCGCGCGGGCCGCTGTTCGCGGAAGCCGGTGAGCAGGCGCCGCGTCCGCTGGTGATTACGCCGCTGGTGTTCGTGGTGTGGGCGGACCGGGCGGAGGTGCTGCGCAAGGCGAGTGGTGGCGGCGCGGTGTCGTGGAAGGTCCTCCAGAAGGCGGTGACGAGCCCCCGGGGCTGGCCGGCGATTGGAGGCAAGGGGGAGTGGGGGCTGGTGAAGCTGGGCCACACGGACCCGACGCGCTCGAACTCGGGGCTGCAGGCGTTGTTGCTCGCGACGCTGGAGTACTACGGCAAGCGCGGCGGGCTCACGGTGGAGGACCTGCTGGACCCGGGGTATCAGGATTGGATGAAGGCCTTGGAGCGAGGTGTCACGCGCTTCGAGCCGTCGACGGGGACCTTCATGGCGGACATGGTCCGCTTCGGGCCTTCGCGTTACGACATCGCGGTGGTGTACGAGAACCTGGCGATTGCGCAGGTGTCGCAGGCGCAGGGCCGCTGGGGTGAGCTGAAGGTGTCCTATCCCGCGCTCACCCTGTGGAGCGACCATCCGGCGGCGGTGCTGCAGGGGGATTGGGTGACGCCCGCGCAGAAGGAGGCGGCGCTGGAGTGGCTGCGCTATCTGCACAGCCGGCCGGTGCAGGAGCGGGCGCTTCAGTTCGGCTTCCGGCCGGCGGACCCCGCGGTGCCGTTGAAGACCGATGACCCGGCGAATCCGTTCACGCGGCTTGCGTCCCATGGTGTCCAGGTGGACGTGCCCCCCGTGGCGGAGGTGCCCGAGGGGCCCGTGGTCCGGGACCTGTTGATGCTCTGGTCGCGTGTGCTGACGTCGGGTCGGTAGGGGCCGCGTCTACCGCGTCGGCAGCTCGCGGAAGGTGAGTCCGTCCAGCGCGAGTCGAGCCACTGCGTCGCGAAACCGCTCCGTGCAGATGACCATCGTGGCGAAGTCTCCCAACCGGAACAGGTCCTCCGCGATGGGGAGAGGGGTGGCGTCCAGGATGGGCGCATCGGGCCAGCGGAGGGCCTGCCGTCCACAGGTCGCGCAGGCCGGAGGCGTCTCCACGGGAAAGCTGCTCGGGTGCAGTCGGCCCGTTGGCCGAAGCTGAAGCTCCAGCAGCTCGGGCGGGTTCTTCTGCCGGTGTCGAAGCTCGGTGCGGCAGCCGATGAGGCCGTGGACTCCGGCCGAGCGAAATTGTTCCAGGACTTCTGTGCGGAGGAGGAGTCTGATTCCTCCGACCCAGGCAAGAGGGCCGAAGGAACCGAAGGCCTGACCCACCAGCGGGCCGAAGTGCGTGCCAGGCGGAAGCTCTGCTTGAGGAGGTAACAAGGGGCGTACCAGCTCGCGCAGTCGGTTGAGCTCGGCGAGAGGTTCCGGTCGCGGCCTCTCGAACGAGCGATGCTCGGCGAGGCCCGAGAGGTCGACGGAGGGATGGTCATGCCCCACGTCGCTCCATGTCGCGCCGCACACATGGCACTTCACGCCGGGAAGTCGCCACCGATGTGTCGCATCGACCTCCCCGCCGTGCTTCGCGGTGGCCGCCCTGTCCTCGCCCATCAAGAAGTAACGGCTCATGCTCGCCTAGGCTCCCGGGCGGGAATAGTAGGGCTGGACGGGGCCGCCGATGAGGTCGAATCGGTGAATCAGCTCTCCCGCATGCCGGAAGATCTCCTCGGGACTTGCCCTGGGAGAGGTTCGGATGAAGTCGCGCCACGCTTCATTCCAGGCTCCGCCTCGGCCCGTGCCGTCATGGATGCGTCTGTGGACGTGAAGCGGAATGGGCATCGTGTAGCTGTGAATCTTGACGCCTTGTTGCTCGAACCAGTCCGCGAGGTCTCGGGCCTGGGGGAAGATGTGGTGCTTCTCCCATCGTCCCGGAGTGAGCTGGCGTGACGGCGGAATGACTTTCGCTGGAGCGCCATTCCAGTGAGGGAAGACCATGACGGCGCCAGGTGGGAGCTGTTGGGCTCCACCCCAGTTCCGTCTGGGACCTCTGCCGGGAGCCGCGCTCGCCGCTGGTGGCCTCGCTGGAGGGAAGCGCGCCAGCTCGATGTCTTCCGGGGCACGTTCGCAGGGATAGAAGCCGCAGGCGTCACCCAGACACAGGAGGGTGACGCGCTGGTCTTGCTCCGGTGTATGGCATTCGACCTCTGCCGCGTCCCAGGCCTGCTGCATGGGTTGTTTGCCGAGAGTGGTGCAGCCAGACAATGACGCGAGGACCAACGCAACCAGAGGGGCGTGCAGGGTTCGCATGGATTGGGATGGTACGAGGCTCCTCTGTCATGCCCTCCAGGAGGAGGACCTCGCACGGCGCTTCACAGCCCCTCCAGCGAACCGCTGGCCGCTCTGGCTTCCGGATGCGCTCGCGACCACCTTGGCCGCGGGCGATTGGAGGGGCATGAGGGCGTTGGCATCGTGGACTTGGAAGGTGTTGGGGTTGGTGTTGCTCCTGAGCGGAAGCGGGGCCCGTGCGTTCAATGACGCTGACGCGCTGAAGGTGGTGGGCTTCGCGAGGACGCAGCTTCGGAAGTCCGCGTCCGCCATGCCGAACGAGACACGCTCTCCGAAGGCGCCACGCGCGGATGGGACGTGGACGACGGTGGCCAACACGGACGAGGTCGCGTGGACGCAGGGTTTCTTCCCTGGCGGCCTGTGGCAGCTCTACCAGGTGGGGCTGGAGCCCTCGTGGCAGAGCAAGGCCGACCGCTGGACGCGGGCCCTGGAGGTCCAGAAGACCAACCGGCGCACGCACGACCTGGGCTTCAGTCGCCTCGGCGCTGTTGGAGTTGAGTCAGCTGGAGACTGGTGCTGGAAGTCCGGCGTGGTGCGTTGTTGCACCCCTGGATGGAGGTCTGGGGCATTCAGCGAGCCATCAGGAGCCACCGCATGTCCCCGCCTTGGATTCAGAGCACGGTCCGCGCAGTGATGGGGATGACGCTGTCCATCCTTGCCTGTCCGAGTCTCGCGGAGGATGCGGGCTCTGGCGTGGAGCCCGTGGGCTTCGAGTGCCCCGTGCAAACCGGCGGCACCAAGCACCTCCTTCGGGTCGCCATCTCGAATCCGCTCTCCTACGATTCGCGGCAGCCCACCGTGAGGATTCTCAGTCCGCGCCTGCGTGAGCTCTGGGCGAGCGCTCGCTGGCCCGTCACGCAGCTGGAGTGCGCGCCGGGAGGGTTGACGCTGAAGCTGGAGTCCGCCCCCGTCCGCTTCTCCCTCATCGAGGATGGCGAGCGACTCTCCCTGGACACGGAGGTCCGGGAGATTCGCCGCGAGGCGGAGAAGGGCTCCTCGCGCGCCCCCGGCTCGTTCACGAAACAGGCCGCCGAACTGTCCAGGCGTGCCCACGCGCTCACCGACGTGGCCCACGCCTTCGTCGACTCCCAATGGGATTTCGTCAGGCCGCTCCTGGAGGAGGTGGATGACCTCTGGACGCGAGAGCTCTGGTGGTCCCAGGGCGGAGGCTGGCCGGTGACGGGGAGCCGGCCCTCAGAGGATGGCGGATTCTCGAACACACCGCGCGGTGCGCGCCTCACGCAAGAGGTGAATCGGTTCAGGGCTCGAAGCGCGCCGCTCTACTTCGGCGCCCCCAGGTCGATTGGCGCCACGCCCATCGGGGACCTCAGCGACCTCGTCTGGAGCGACGAGCGTCCGTGCGTGGCGCAGGACGCCGCGGGTTCGAGCTTCCGCTGCTACGACGCCGCGAAGAAGGCGTGGGGGCCGAAGGTGCCCCGGCCCGCGAATGGGGTGAGCGGCACCCTCATCAGCGACGAGGAGACCTCGTACCGAGGCCACGCCGTTCGCATCGTCACTGACGGCCCCAGCTCGGACAACTACCGCTCCTCCTGCTCGGTCGTGGATGCGACCCGGGAGTGGCAGGTCTTCCGTCTGGAGGGAGGCAACACGGGCAAGACGTTCTGCCCGATGAGGGCCTCGGTGAGCCCCAGCGGCACCCAAGGTGTCGCCCTGGTGCGCCGCTTCACGTTGACCGAGGAGATCATGGGCTACCCCAACGTCCGCGGCGTCATCACCGACAAGGGCTATCAGCTCTGGCTCTTCACGCCGGGGACGCCCTGACGCGCCTCCTCAAATCACCCCGTCCCACCCCACGTCATGCCGGCGGAACAGTTCGCGCAGACCCGCGACCTGCGACTCGGCAAGCGGACCCCTGGACAGGATGTCGAGGTTGCGCCGCAGTCGTGACGCCTGGGTGGTGCCGACGATGCACGAACTCACCCCGGGCGCATGGGCCGCGAAGCGCAGCGCCAGCTCGTCCCACTCGAGCCCGCCCAGCTCCACGTTCATGGCGCGCATCCTGTCCCAGTACTGGCTCACGTCGTGCGCCTCGGGGCGCGTGTCATGGCGCCACGCCGCGTTGCCCAGGGGGCGCTTGGCGATGACTCCCACGCCCATCCCCGCCGCGCGCGGCACCGCCACCTCCAGCGCTCGCTGGTCGAACACATTCACGGACGTCTGCACGCAGCCGAAGGCTCCGTTGGACAGGGCGCACTGGAGCGCGGCGTTGTCCCCCGAGTACGCCGCCACGCGCACCTTGCCCTGCGCCACCGCGCGCCGCAGGGCATCCACCAGCTCCGTGCGTCGCAGCACCTCCTCGGGACACGAGTGCAGGTGCATCACGTCGAGGTAGTCCGTGCGCAGCCGGCGCAGCGCCAGGTCCACGCCCCGCGTGATGCACTCGGGCGTCCAGTCCTCCACTCCCGGCACGCCGTAGCCGCACTTGGTGGACAGGACGAAGTCGCCCCGGCGCGCACCGAGGAACCGGCCGATGCGCTCCTCGGACGCGCCATAGCTCGGCGCCGTGTCGATGAGGTTCACCCCCGCGTCCAGCGCGCCGAGCAGCAGTGCCTCCACCGCCCGGTCCTCCAGCTCCGCGCTCCCCAAGGGGCCCGCGCCCAGGCCCAGCGCGGACACCTTCAGGCCCGTCATCCCCAGCGGGCGGTGCTCCAGACGTTGCACGGTGACAGCCTCCTCGCGCGGCCCGCGACGAGCGGACCGGCGCGCCAGCATGTCACGCGCGCACGGCTGGGAGTCAGCGCTCCTTGCGCGCGGCCAGGTCGATGAAGCCCCGAATCCAGGCCAGGTTCACCTGGTGGCACGCCTCCAGGCTGGTGGGCGTGGTGGTCTCCAGCGCGGCCGTGTACGGCACCCCCTGGCGCATGTACCAATCCGTCACGCTGCCGTCGTGGTACCAGATGAGGCCCGCGTCGTCGGTGACGTTGTTCTCGTCCACCTTCTGGTTGCGAATCACGGTGGCGTGCTTCGACGCGGCGTCGACGAGCGGCAGGTACGCGGCCTTGTCCCCGAAGACGTACGCGTACGTCGCGGCGCCGCCCAGGTAGTTGTCCTGGTGGATGTCCAGCGCGGCGTTCGGCGCGGGCCAGCGCGCCAGGTCCGTGCGCACCGCCCGCGTCTCCTTGGGCCCGCCGTCGTACAGCGCCCAGCGCAGGTGGGCCTGGCCGGGGTTCAGCTCGCCGCGCCACTCGCCCGGCGCCACCTCGTAGCGCATGAAGTCGTTGTTCGGCTTCTCCCCGCTGCGGTTGTAGCGGGTGCCGTCCTCGAAGCCGGAGGGGTTGATGCACGGATACACGCGCAGCCCCACGCCGCGCTCCTTCGCGTAGGCCACCACCTCCGGCAGGCGCTCGGCCAGCGTGAGCGGACCCGCGGGCTCCTCGCCATGGAAGCCGGAGGTGATGACCAGCCAACGTTCACCGGGCACGGTGATGCGGAAGAGCGGGTAGGTCTGCCCGCCCTCGATGACGTGTCCATATTCGGCCACTTCACCGAGGTTCTCGAAGGAGCGGATGCGTTGCGCGTAGTCGGTGTACCGGTATCTCACGCCCCCAACCTATGCGCGGTGCGCCTCAGCGCCTACCCATTCCTACCCCCGGGCAGACGAGGGCCGTTGAGTGGGGGACGCGACACTCACTCCAGGCCGGTGCGCTCGCGGAACTCGGTGGCCAGCTCCTTGCGCTGCTCGGGCGTCAGCGTGCCGTGCACCTCCAGCGCGGCGTCCGTCGCCTGGTGGGCGAACGCGCGCAGGGCCTCGATGCGCTCGTCCACCAGCGCGTGGAGCCGCTTCGCGTCGGGCGTGGCGGACTCCAGCTGGCCCACCACCTCCGAGCGCACCCCGCGCTGCTCCGCGGCCAGCTTCGCGCCCTGCTCGAGCAGGCGGTCCTTCACGGCGTGGATGGACTGGCGCTGGGCCTCCGTCGCGTCGAGGTCATCCAGCTTGTCGTTGAGCTTCCACGTCACCACCTGCTTGATGCGCTCGGGGTTGTGGCCCCAGCCGTGGTGCCCTCCGCGAAACGCGAAGCCGCTGAGCAGCACGACGGCGACGACGGCGGAACTGGCGATGGCGAGCTTCTTCATCATGGGTCTTCTCTCCGGCAATGGGGCGCGCGAGGCGGCCCCGGGTGGCTGCGCCGTACTGGCGACGCTGCCCAATGTGCCGGCCGGGTTTTGGGCGCGCTTGTACCGGGCGTGAAGAAACGTGAAGGGCTCCGCCGCCCCGGAGTTCCACCCCCGACGTGCCTGCCTGGACGCCGGATAGGGAGGCGCGCGGAGTCAAGTTCTCCGATGGCCCCGGACCGCCGTTTTCCGTCGGGGTTCGGGCCGCGCAAGAGGCCGATTTTCCGGCCCCTGGGGCCCGCCGACGGAACCTCGAGAGAGAGGGTAGCGAGAGGGCGACACCAAACGTAGTGTTCGCCTCACCATGTCCTTTACCCACCTGCACCTTCACACCCTGTACTCGCTCCTCGATGGGGCCATCCGGATGAAGGACCTCATCAAGACGGTGAAGGAGAAGGGGATGACGAGTGTCGCCGTGACGGACCACGGCAACATGTTCGGCGCCATCGACTTCTACAAGAAGGCGAAGGACGCGGGCATCAAGCCCATCCTCGGCATGGAGGCGTACGTCGCCGGCCCCAAGGGGCGTGAGGACCGCTCGGAGAAGGTCTCCCACCACCTCATCCTCGTGGCGAAGAACGCGGAGGGCTACGCCAACCTGCGCTACCTGTCGTCCACGGCGTACATGCAGGGCTTCTACTACCACCCGCGCATCGACAAGAAGGTGCTCGCCGACCACAGCAAGGGCCTGTTCGCGCTGACGGCGTGCCTGGGCGGCGAGGTGACGAGCGCGTGCTTCCGTGGGGACATGGACCACGCCCGCCGCGCGGCCCAGGAGTACAAGGACATCTTCGAGCCCGGGCACTTCTTCCTGGAGGTGCAGTCCAACGGGATGCCCGAGCAGGACAAGGCCAACGTCAACCTGATGCAGCTGTCGCGGGATCTGGACATCCCGCTGTGCGCCACCGCGGACGCGCACTACATCAAGCGCGAGGACGCGCGCGCGCACGAGCTGCTCATGTGCATCGCCAGCGGCAAGACGCTGGCGGACAACAAGCGCCTGAAGCACGCCACGGACAAGCTCTACGTCACCAGCCCCACGGAGATGCTGGAGTTCTTCAAGGACACACCCGAGGCGGTCCACAACACCCAGCGCATCGCCGAGCAGTGCAACCTGGAGCTCAAGCTGGGCAAGCCGATGCTGCCCACCTTCAAGGTGCCCGACAGCCACACGCCGGACAGCTTCATGGCGGAGCTGGCCTACGAGGGCCTGCGCGAGCGCTTCACCGAGCTGGCGGCCACGGTGACGTACCCCATCGACCGCGAGCAGTACCAGGCACGCCTGACGCTGGAGCTCGGCGTCATCCAGAAGATGGGCTTCAGCGGCTACTTCCTCATCGTCCAGGACTTCATCAACTGGGCGAAGAAGATGGGCATCCCCGTGGGGCCGGGCCGTGGCTCCGGCGCCGGCAGCCTCGTGGCGTACGCGCTGCGAATCACGGACGTGGACCCCATCCCGTACAACCTCCTGTTCGAGCGCTTCCTGAATCCGGAGCGCGTGTCGATGCCCGACTTCGATATCGACTTCTGCCAGGACCGGCGCGACGAGGTCATCCAGTACGTCGGCCGCAAGTACGGCGAGATGAACGTGGGGCAGATCATCACCTTCGGCTCCTTGAAGGCCAAGAGCGTGCTGCGCGACGTGTGCCGCGTGTTCGCGCTGCCCTTCAGCGAGGGTGACCGCATCGCGAAGCTGGTGCCGGAGGTGCTCAACATCACCTTGAAGGAGGCCATCGAGATGGAGCCTCGCCTCAAGGAGATGATGGAGAAGCCCAGCAACATCGGCGAGGTGGAGGGCAAGCCCGTCACGACGAAGGACGTGCTCGAAATCGCGCTCGCGCTGGAGGGCCTGCACCGCCAGCCCGGCATGCACGCGGCCGGCGTGGTCATCGCCGACAAGCCGCTGTGGGAGTTCGTGCCCGTCTACCAGCCGCCGGGTGAGAAGACGCTCATCACCCAGTTCGCCAAGGACGAGGTGGAGGCGGCGGGCCTGGTGAAGTTCGACTTCCTCGGCCTGAAGACGCTGACGGTGATTCAGCACGGCCTGGACCTGGTCAAGCGCAACCACGGCAAGGACATCCCGCGCCACGAGATTCCGCTCAACGACGACAAGGTCTGGGAGCTGATGGCCAAGGGCGACACGGCCGGCGTCTTCCAGATGGAGTCCAGCGGCTTCACGGAAATGGTGGTGAAGCTCAAGCCGTCCTGCTTCGAAGACGTCATCGCCGCCGGCGCGCTCTACCGCCCGGGTCCTCTGGACTCCGGCATGGTGGATGTCTTCATCAACCGCAAGCACGGCCGCGAGAAGGTGTCGTATCCGCACCCCGCGCTGGAGCCGGTGCTCAAGGACACCTACGGCGTCATCGTGTACCAGGAGCAGGTGATGCAGATTTCGCAGGTCCTGGGTGGCTACACCCTGGGCCGCGCGGACCTGCTTCGCCGCGCCATGGGCAAGAAGAAGGCCGAGGTCATGCAGGCCGAGCGCGCCGGCTTCCTCGAGGGGTGCGCGAAGAACAACGTCGACCTGAAGGTCGCCGGTGAAATCTTCGACCTGATGGAGAAGTTCGCCGAGTACGGCTTCAACAAGAGCCACTCGGCGGCGTATGGCCTCGTCACGATTCACACGGCGTGGCTGAAGGCCCATTACCCGTGCGAGTTCATGGCGGCCCTTCTCTCCAGCGAGAAGGACAACACGGACAAGGTGGTGAAGCACATCGGCGAGGCGCGCGAGTCGGGCCTCCAGGTGCTGCCGCCGGATGTGAATCAGTCGGACCTGCAGTTCGGCGCGGTGGACGGGAAGATCCGCTTCGGGTTGGGCGGCATCAAGGGCGTGGGTGAGGGCGCCATCGAGTCCATCCTGGACGCGCGCAAGGACGGGCACTTCAAGAGCCTGTTCGACTTCTGCGAGCGCGTGGACAGCCGCAAGGTGAACCGCAAGGTGCTCGAGGCGCTGGTGAAGGCGGGCTCGTTCGACTTCGAGAAGCGGCCGCGTCGGCAGATCTTCGACACGATTGAGAAGGCGATGAACCGGGGCTCGGCCAGCCAGAAGGACAAGGCGGCGGGGCAGAGCTCGTTGTTCGGGATGCTGGCGGGGCCGGCCACGGGTGGTGGAGGGCTGAAGGACGACTACGTGGTGGTAGAGGAGTGGTCGGAGAAGGAGCGGCTGGCGCTGGAGAAGGAGGCCATCGGCTTCTACGTGTCGGGCCATCCGCTGCATCAGTACGACAAGGAGCTCAAGCGCTACGCGAAGCCGATTACCTCGGTGCAGCGCGCGCGCAAGGACGACAAGCTCACGGTGGCGGGCGTCGTCACGGTGCTGCGCGAGCGGCCCACGAAGACGGGCAAGCGCATGGCGTGGGTGACGATCGAGGACTTGTCGGGCTCCATCGAGCTGGTGTGCTTCCCGGGCAAGGAGGGGACGCGCAGCGTGATGGGGAGCAACGGCAAGTGGACGAAGCAGGGGCCCAAGCCGGGGTTCGAGAACTGGGAGCACCTGCTGAAGTCGGACGACCCGATTCTGGTGACGGGGACGGTGCAGATCAGCCAGCGTGACGAGGACTCGCCCACGCCGGAGCTCATCGTGGACAACATCCAGAGCCTGAAGGAGGTCCGTGAGAAGCGCACCAAGCGGCTGGAGTTGCGGGTGCCGGCGGACCTGCTGACGGAGGACCGGGTGGCGAAGCTCAACGAGCTGGCGAAGAAGTACGCGGGGGCCACGCCCGTGGCCGTCAGCGTGCTGTTCCCCGGTGAAGCGGAGGCGCTCATCGGGAACACGTCCCTGAAGGTCCAGGTTCATGACGACCTGCTGCTCGCCGTGGACCGACTGTTCGGGATGAAGGTGGTCGAGTTCGGGTGATGAAGGGGCGCTGTCACGCGCCGCTTTCGCGCGGGTGAGGTACGGTGCGCTCACTCTCGCGGGAGGCCGTGATGGACGCCACGTACAAGTCGCTGCGCATCGAGAAGGCGGATGGAGTCGCCGAGGTGGTTCTGCTGGGCCCCGGGCGAGGCAACGCCATGGGCCCGGACTTCTGGCGGGAGATGCCGGAGGCCATCCGCGCGCTCGATGATGATGAGTCCGTCCGCGTGGTGCTCGTCCGTGGCAACGGGGACCACTTCACCTACGGCCTGGACCTCATGGGCATGATGGAGTCCCTGGGGCCGCTGCTCACTGGCGACAACAACCTCGCCCTCGAGCGCACCCGGCTGCTCAAGCTCATCGGCGACATGCAGCAGGCCACCGAGGGCGTCGCCCGCTGTCGCAAGCCCTTCATCGCCGCCGTGCACGGCTGGTGCATCGGTGGAGGCATGGACCTCATCGCCGCGTGCGACTTCCGCTACTGCTCACGCGACGCGAAGTTCTCCCTGCGCGAGGTGAAGGTCGGCATCGTCGCGGACCTGGGCGCCCTGCAGCGCCTGCCTCGCATCATTGGCGAGGGTCACACCCGCGAACTCGCCTATACCGGTGGTGACGTGGACGCCGAGCGCGCCCTTCGCATGGGGCTCGTCAACGAGGTGTTCTCCTCCGCCGAGGAGATGCTCATCCAGGCCCGCGCCACCGCGCGTCGCATCGCCGAGAATCCGCCCCTCGTCGTCCAGGGCGCCAAGCAGGTCATGGAGTTCTGCGCCGACAAGTCCACGGCCGATGGCCTGCGCTACGTCGCCGTGTGGAACTCCGCCTTCCTCCAGTCCCACGACCTCGCCGAGGCTTTCTCCGCCTTCGCCGAGCGTCGCCCGGCGAAGTTCCTCGGCCGCTGATTCCACTGACGTCCAGCCCTGGGAGTCACACGGCATGACGGAGACGGTTGGCTTGCTGGGTTATGGGCGCTTCGGTCGCGCCCTCTCGGGGCTGCTCGCGGACGCGGGCATTCCCCACCGCGTTCATGACCCGAAGCTCGACGAGGTTCCTCCCAAGCTGCAGGCCGGCTCACTCGCGGACCTTGCCGCGCGCTCCACCGTTCTCGTGTTGGCGATGCCCGTCACCGCCATGCACGACGCGCTGACTTCGCTTCGCCCCCTGCTGTCACCCACCCAATTCGTCATCGATGTGGGCAGCGTGAAGGTGAGCCCCGTGCAGGCGCTCGCCACTGTTCTGGGACGCGACATTCCTTGGGTCGGGACGCATCCGCTCTTCGGTCCCGCGAGCCTCGCGCGCGGTGATGCCCGGCGCACCGTGGTGTGTCCCAACTCGCTGCACCCCGAGGCTGCGCAGCGGGCCCGCGCGCTGTTCGAGCGGCTCGGCTGTGACGTGACGGAGATGGCCCCCGAGGCGCACGACGCGCTGATGGCCCGTACGCACGTGCTCACGTTCTTCCTGGCGCACGGGCTCGTGAAGGCCGGAGTGGGGAAGGGCATCCCCTTCGCTCCGCCCAGCTTCCAGCCCGTGGCCCGACTCGAAGAGTACGCGCGCACCGAGGTGCCCCACCTCTTCAACGTCGTGCAGTCGGAGAACCCCTACGCCCGCGAGGCTCGCGCGGAGTTGCTCGCGGCCCTCACCGAGCTCCACCAAGGACTCGAGGCCTCCGCCAAGGCCGTGCGCAGCCCCACCGCGCCTCCCGCCCTGCTCGACGTGCGTCAGCGCATCGACCAGGTCGACCGTGAGCTGGTGTCACTGCTCGCGCGCCGCGCTCGACTCGTCCAGGACGCGGCCCGCGTGAAGTCCGAGCACGGGCTGCCATTCCCCGACGCGGAGCGGGAATCCTCCATGCTCGACACCCGACGCGCGTGGGCCGAGCACGACGGACTCCACACTGGCTCCATCGACGAGGTCTTCCACGCCGTGCTGCGGCTGTGTCGAGACACCGTCAACAGACCCGACGAGGAACCCTGACCCTCAGCGCTGCACGGTGAACGTGGGGTTCAACACCTTCATCGTCCCCTTCGTCACCCCGAACTGCTCGTGCACGGCCGCGCGGCGCACCGTCTCGGCCGGAGAGATTCTCCCCGCGAGCAGCTCCTGATACGCGCCCAGCACGCGCGTGGCCTCCTCGCGAGACTCGCGGACGAACTCCACGCGGAACCGCTGCACCCCACGGGCCAGCAGGGACGGCACCAGCGACGCCGCGCTCTGTGCCTGCGCGTTGAACACCGTGTTCCGGCACCCCACGTCCACCACCACCGGATGCTCCAGGCCCTTGTGGTCGCGCAGCGACAGCCGGTGCTTCTCACACGGCCGGCCACAGCTGCGGTAGTCACGCCCGTGCGACAGCGTGTGCGAATACACGCAGTGCTCCGTGTGGAACGTGGAGATGTGGTGGTGCACCGTCACCGCGAAGCGCTCCGCCGGCAGGTGCTCCAGCATCGCCCCCAACTGCACCGCGTCCAAATCATGCGCGAACGTCAGCGTGTTCAACCCCAACCCCAACAGGTGCAACGCCGTCACGGAGTTGGTGACGTTGAGCGAGAAGTCCCCATGCAGTGCGGGCCGCGTCTCGCCCGGAGCGAACGGACGCTCCAGGAAATGCATCATCGCGCCCCAGTGCCGCGCGAGCACCGCGTCCGGCTTGAGCTTCGCGATGCGCGCGTCGTAGCCCTCCTCGCCGGGCTTCTGCACCCGCACTGTCGCGATGGTCACCTTCAACCCCGCCGACTTCGCCCGCTCCACCGCGCGCTGGAGCCCCACCAGCTCCATCCAGTCCAGCTCCACCTCCGCCAGCCCCGCGGCAATCACCGCCTCCAACTGCTCGTCCGTCCGGCACAGCGGCAACAACCGCGCGCCCTCGACCACCGGCCGAGCGACGACCCGCTCTCGCGCCGAGCCCCGCACCTCATCCAGCACGGATGCTTCGCGCACCGTGCGCGGAAGTCCCCGGGACACCGACTCCGTCAGCTCCGTCACCAGCGAGCGCCGCAGCGCCTTGAGCTCCGACACCGGCAGATGCAGCCCCGTCTCCAGCGCCGACACCTCCAGCTCCGCCAGATGGAACGGTGTCCCACCCAGCGCCGCCAGCTTGTCCTTCAACAGCGCCGCGTCCAGTCCGCCCGCCCGCGCCTGCGAGAGCGGCGTCGTGCTCGACGCCGTGGCCACATGCCCACCGCGCGCCGTGCCCGTCACCACCAGCGGCGTCCCCGCCGAGCCCGACACCGTGAGCGTCAACGGCACGCGCCCCTCGGGCTCACCCTGCGCGAGCAGCTCCTCCGTCTGCTTCACCAGCGCGGGATCACTCGTCACCCAGACGCGCTGTCCCGCCGCGACCCGCGACATGTCTGGCCCGGGGTTGCCGAAGCCCAGCACCCACCCGTGTCCCTTGCGCTCCACGCGGAACAACGGCCCACCCGCCTCGTGCTTGTCCTCCGGGTGCCCGTCGTCGAACACCACGCCCATGCCCGGACGCGGCGACAGCTCCGCGGCCACGGGTGACTCCGTCTCCAGCGGCGACGACACCTTGCCCTGCGGCGCCCCCGGCCGCGTGTCCGCGCCCAGCGCGCCCGTCCACGGACGCCCCTTCGGGTCCTCCACGACGCGCACGTCTCTTCCGTGCACGGACTCCACCACGCCGAGGAATGCGCCGCGGTGCTTGGGGAAGCGTCCCTCCACCAGCGTCTGATGGTCCGAGCCCGCGAAGAACCCGTGCGAGAAGCCCCGGCTGTACGACAGCGTCATGTCGGCCAGGTCCTTGCGCAGCGCGCCCGTGTCGCCATGGCCCGCCGAGACACCATCCACCCAGCGCCGATAGCCCCGCACCGCCGTGGCCACGTACTGCGGCCCCTTCTGCCGACCTTCAATCTTCAGCGAGTGCACGCCGACCTCGACCAGCTTCGGCACCGCCATGACGCCCGCGAGGTCCTTGGGGCTGAGCAGGTAGCGCACGTCGCCCAGGTCCTTCGTCTCCCCGTCCACCACCAGGTCGTACGGCAGCCGGCACGACTGCGCGCACTGTCCCCGGTTCGCCGAGCGTCCACCCCACGCCTCGCTGGTGAGGCACTGGCCGCTCCACGACATGCACAGCGCGCCGTGGATGAAGACCTCCAGCTCGATGTCCGTCTCCGACGCCAGCCGCGCAATCTCCGCCACCGACAGCTCGCGCGGCACCACCACGCGCGTGGCGCCCAGCCCCCGGGCGAAGCGCGCACCCTCGGCGCTCGAAATCGTCATCTGCGTGGAGGCATGCACCTCCATCTGCGGACACACCGCGCGCGCCACCAGCGCCACCGCGGGGTCCTGCACGATGAGCGCGTCCACGCCCGCGGCGGCCACGCGCCGCAGGATGTCCTCCACCACCGGCAGCTCCGGCTCGAACACCAGCGTGTTCAACGTGAGGTACGCGCGGGCGCCCGCACGGTGCACCAGCGCCAGCGTCTCCGGCAGGCGGGCGAGCGAGAAGTTCTCCGCTCGGGCGCGGGCGTTGAAGCCCTCGTCCAGGCCGAAATAGATGGCGTCCGCGCCGCTGGCCAGCGCGGCCTTCATGGAGTCGAGGTCACCAGCGGGGGCGAGGATTTCAGGACGACGGCGCATGTCGGGACCTCTAACACAGAGGGCATGCGCCCGCGTCCGTCCTCAATCGCTCGTGGACGCGGTGCGGCAGGTTCTGGTCAAGTCGCCGCCCGGTTGCTTCCACAGGAGACGAGTCATGGCGGATGGCGTTTTCAAGGACGGGCTGCTCGCGGGCAAGGTGGCCTTCATCTCGGGCGGCAGCAGCGGCATCAACCTCGGCATCGCCGAGGCGTTCGTGAAGGCCGGGGCCAAGGTGGCCATCAACGGCCGCAACGTGGAGAAGCTCGAGGGCGCGGTGAAGGGCCTGCAGGCCCACGGCACCGCGATGGGCGTGCCCGCGGACGTGCGTGACTACGCCTCCGTGGAGAAGGCGCTCCAGACGGTGCGCGACGCGTACGGCGAGATCGACATCCTCATCTGTGGCGCCGCCGGCAACTTCCCCGCGCCCGCGCTGGGCATGTCCTCCAATGGCTTCAAGGCCGTGATGGACATCGACGTGCTGGGCACCTTCAACCTGTGTCGCGCGGGCTTCGAGCACCTGCGCAAGCCCGGCGCCGCCGTCATCAACATCTCCGCGCCCCAGGCCTACCTGCCCATGGCCATGCAGGCCCACGTCTGCGCCGCCAAGGCGGGCGTGGACATGCTCACCCGCGTGCTGGCGCTCGAGTGGGGCGGCGCCGGCGTGCGCGTCAACGCGATCACCCCCGGCCCCATCGAGGACACCGAGGGCATGCGGCGGCTCGCGCCCAGCGAGGAGGGCACCCAGAAGCTCTCCCAGCTGCTGCCGCTGCAGCGCTTCGGCACCAAGGCGGACATCGCGCGTCTGGCGCTGTTCCTGTCGTCGGACGCCGCGTCCTACATCACCGGCTCCATCATGGTCTGTGACGGCGGCCAGTCCCTCCTGGGCGGCGCCGCGCTGATGGGCGCCCTGGGGATGTAGCCCCGCGCGGGTACGTCTTCGGAGGTAGGTCTGATAGAAGGCGACGCGAGCGGTACCTTCCCTGGGGGAGCCGCTCGCGATCCGGAGAACCGCATGTCCGTCAGCCTTCGTCCGTCAACTCGGCTCCTCGGGTGGGTCCTGCTGTGCCTCGGGCTGTTGCTCGGTTGCGGCGAGGACTCACCACCCCAGCAGTTCGCGCCCCCGCCGCTCATGCCCGACGCCGTCGCCTCCGGCGTCCTCCTGACGCCGTCGGGGCAGCTCATCGCGGATGGGGTGAGCCGGGGCGAAATCACCGTCTTCGTGAAGGACGAGAACGGCGCGCCCATGGCCGGCCGCACCGTGGCGGTGGCGGTGTCCGGCGAGGGCAACGTGGTGACGCAGCCGGGCCGGACGGATGCCGCGGGCGTGGCGGTCGGCTTCGTGGCCTCCACGCGCGGCGGCGTCAAGCGGGTGACGGCCTCCGTCGCGGCCGAGGGCGGCTCGGTGGTGCTCGTCTCCCAGCCCACCTTCACCTTCGCCTCGCCCGTGGCCACGCGGCTCGAGTTCTCCGTGTCGATCGTGGATGGCTCGGCGGGCGCGCGGCTTCCGACGCTGGCGGTCAGCTTCGTGGACGCGAACGGACGGCTCGTCGCCGACGCCACGTCCCCCGTGACGCTGTCGCTCTCCGCGAATCCCGAGGGCGCCGTCCTGGAGGGGACGCTCACCGCGCCGCCGGTGAATGGCACTGCGCGGTTCGACGACCTGCTCGTCCGCAAGGCCGTGGTGGGACGCAGGCTGGTGGCGAGCGCGCCGGGCGTGGCGGATGGCACCCTGGATTCGTTCAACGTGCTCCCGGGCCCGCCCGCCTCCCTGGAGGTGGAGGGGCTCGAGGCCGTCGCCGTCGCGGGCACCCAGCGCTCCGCGCAGGTGACGGTGCGCGATGCCTCCGGCAACGTGGTCACGACGTACCGGGGAACGCTCGGGCTGCTCGCCACGGATGCCTTGGCCTTGCTGCCTGCGTCCCATGCCTTCACCCCACAGGACATGGGCCGCTTCACCTTCACCGGAATCACCTTGAACCGCGCGGGCGTCCACCAGCTCACCGTGCTCGACGTGGGGCTGTCGACGCTCAGCGCGCGGCGGACGGTGGGGGTGGTGGCCGGCGCCGCGTCGGTGCTCGCCATCACCAGCGCGCCTCCCGTGGCCTCCGTGCGCGGCGAGCTGGCGCAGGTGACGGTGGAGCTCCGCGATGCCCACGGCAACGTCGCGCTGGTGGGCGCGCCCCAGGTGACGCTGGCGCTGGAGGAGGGGGGCCCGCTCGTGGGTGTCACGCAGGTGGCGCCGGTGGACGGCGTGGCCCGCTTCACCGGCCTGCGCGTGGACACCGATGGCGACTTCCACCTGCTCGCCACGGCGAGCGGGCTCACGCAGGCCCGGAGCCCGACGCTCTCCATCATCGATGACATCCCCCCGGCGCAGCCCACGCTCGCGCTCGGGACCTTGGGCACCGACTCGGTGACGCTGACGTGGACCGCCGTGGGAGACGATGACCTGCTGGGCCGGGCCACCGCGCAGTCGCTTCGCTACTCGGTGTCGCCCATCGTCACCGCCGCGGATTTCGACGCGGCGACGCCCGTGGCCGGCGTGGGGGCTCCGGCGGAGCCTGGAACCGCCGAGTCCGCGACCATCTCAGACCTGATGCCGCAGCAGACCTACTACGCGGCGCTGCGCGTGACGGACAACCGGGGCAACGCCGCGCTGTCCAACAGCCTGGCCTTCCAGACGCAGAGCAACGACGTGACGCAGGTGGTGTTCACGCCGCAGCCCGCGTCGGGCATCGCGGGGCAGCCGCTGGCGGAGGTGGTCGTCTCCCTCCAGAATCCGCAGGGCGATGTGGTCACCTCGGCGACGCTGCCCGTCACGCTGTCGCTCGTCGGCGGCGAGGACTTCGAGCCGGTGCAGGTCTCCGCGGTGGCGGGCGTGGCCCGCTTCACGAACCTGGTCCTCGAGGAGGCGGGCACCTACCGCTTCGTCGCCAGCGCGAACGGGCTGACCACGCAGAGCGACGAGTTCGACATCGACGCGGGCGCGCCGTCCGAGCTGGTGCTCACGGGGCTCGCCTCCACCGTCGCCGCGGGACACCAGTCCACGGTGACGGTGACGGTGGTGGATGCGTTCGGCAACACCGTGCGCAACCACACGGGGGCGGTGGTGCTCACCTCCACGGACCCGGACGCGGGGCTCCCCTCGAGCCACACCTTCACGGCGCAGGACCAGGGCGTGCACACCTTCGGCACGCCGGTGGTGCTGGTCACCACGGGCCCGCAGCGCGTGACGGCCACGGGCGCCTCGCAGCTCACGGGCTTCGTGGAGACGCAGGTCACCAGTGGAGCGGCCCACCACCTGACGCTGGAGGGGCTCCCGGCCGTGGTGGAGGCGGGCTCCGAGCACGTGCTCACCCTCCGCGTGAGGGATGCGTTCGACAACCTCGTCACCGGCTACACGGGCATCGTGGAGCTCGAGTCGAGCGATACCAAGGCAGAGCTCCCTTCGACGCTCACCTTCGCGGCGCAGGACGCGGGGCAGAGGACCTTCACGGTGGCGCTGAAGAGCTCGGGCACGCACTCCCTCACCGTGTCGGAGGCGGGAGGGGGGCTGTCCGTCGAAGTCGAGGCGGAGGTGACGGCGGGGCCGGCGGTGTCGATGAGCCTGACGGTCGCGACCCCGATGCCCACGGTGGGTCAGCCGGTCAACGTGACGGTGACGCTCCTGGATGTCCACGAGAACCCGGCCTCGGGCTACCGGGGCACCGTGGCGGTGCGAGTGGACCAGGACCCGGGGGCTGCCCCCACGCCCTTCACCTTCACCGAGGCGAGCGCGGGCGTGCACGTCTTCAGCGTGACGTTCACCGAGTCGCAGTCCACGACGGTCTCCGCCGAGGACACCGGGAACCCGGCGCTGACGGCGTCCCAGGCGGTGAACGTGCTGGACGCCCCAGCGCCTCCGGTGCAGCCCCTCCGGGCACACCCCCGTCGGTAGTCCAGCTGACAGCTGGGGCCGACCTACGTGCCCTCCCGGGGTGGGGTAGGGGCGGCCCACTGTCGGCCAGCGTGACGTCCGGCCGTGAAAGGCTGCTGCTCGTGAGCGGCGGGCGGATTACCTTGGGCCCGCATCCTTCCGTCGCTCCTCGGAGACTGCGAGGAGCGTGGGTGAAACCCGTCAGCACGCTCAGGAGAGCATCCCGTGTCTGAAACGCCCGTCACCGACGCCGTCCGCCTCATCACCTGTCCGCCCGCCGAGTTCCGGCGCTCCGGTGAGGCCGCCATGGAGGCCACGCGCGCCGGCATCGCCCGCCTCAAGGCCCTGCAAGCCCCCTACGACGTGGTCCAGGTGCTGGAGCTCTACGACGAGGCCATGGCCTCGCTCGACGACGCGGCCGCCCGCGCCAGCGTCGCCCGGCACTCGCACCCGGAGGCCGCCATGCGCGAGGCCGCCGAGGCCGCGGAGCAGGAGCTGGAGACGCTCGCCACCGACATCCGCATGGACCGGGGCGTCTACGACGTCCTCGCCTCGCTGGATGTGTCCGGACAGGACGCGCAGACGCGCAAGTGGGTGGAGAAGGTGCTGCGCGACTTCCGCCGCTCCGGCGTGGACCGCGACGACGCCACCCGCGCGCGCGTGAAGGCGCTCAACGACGAGCTGGTGAAGATTGGCCAGGAGTTCAGCCGCAACATGCTCCAGGACACGCGCACCGTGTCCCTGCCTCCCGCGGCGCTGGACGGCCTGCCGGAGGACTACGTCCGCGCGCATCCTCCCGGCGCCGACGGCCAGGTGACCATCACCACCGACTACCCGGACATCATCCCGTTCATGACGTACTCGCGCGACGCCAAGGCCCGCGAGCAGATGTGGCGCGCCTTCCGGATGCGCGGCCACCCGAGCAACACCGACGTGCTCGAGCGCATGGTGGCCCGCCGCCACGAGCTGGCGACGCTGCTGGGCTTCCGCAACTGGGCGGCCTTCGCGACCGAGGACAAGATGATTCGCGACGAGCAGGCCGCCGCGGACTTCATCGAGCGGATTTCGCAGGCGTCCGGCGCGCGGATGCAGCGCGACTACGCGCTCCTGCTCGAGCGCAAGCGCCGCGACGTGCCGGACGCGGCGCGCGTGGACCCGTGGGACCAGGCCTACCTGGAGGACCGCATCAAGGCGGAGCAGTACGCGTTCGACTCGCAGGCGGTGCGTCCGTACTTCGAGTACTCGCGCGTGAAGCAGGGCATGTTGGATTTGACGGCGAAGATGTTCGGCGTCTCCTACCGGCGAATCACCGAGGCCACGGTGTGGCACCCGGACGTGGAGGCCTACGACGTGCTGGAGGACGGCACCGTCAAGGGGCGCTTCTACCTGGACATGCACCCGCGCGCGGACAAGTACAAGCACGCGGCCCAGTTCACCCTCACCAGCGGCAAGGCCGGACGCCGGCTGCCGGAGGGCGTGCTGATGTGCAACTTCCCCAAGCCCGGCCAGGAGCCCGCGCTGCTCCAGCACGACGACGTGGAGACGTTCCTCCACGAGTTCGGCCACCTGCTGCACCACATCTTCGGTGGCCACACGCGCTGGGCCGGCGTGTCGGGCGTGCGCACGGAGTGGGACTTCGTGGAGGCGCCGTCGCAGATGCTGGAGGAGTGGGCGCGCGACGCGCCGAGCCTGCAGACCTTCGCGAAGCACTACCAGACGGGCGAGCCGCTGCCCGCGGAGCTGGTGACGCGGATGCGCCGCGCGGAGGAGTTCGGCAAGGGCCTGTGGGTGCGCCAGCAGATGTTCTACGCGGCGCTCAGCCTGGAAATCTATCGGCGGGAGCCGGCGGGGCTGGACGCCACCGCGCTCGTGCGCGAACTGCAGGGCAAGTACACGCCGTTCCCCTACGTGGAGGGGACGTACTTCCACCTGTCCTTCGGGCACCTCGAGGGGTACTCGTCGAACTACTACACGTATATGTGGTCGCTGGTCATCGCGAAGGACCTGTTCACGGTGTTCCAGAAGCAGGGCCTGTTGTCCCCCGAGCCCGCGAAGGCCTACCGCCGCGCGGTGCTGGAGCCGGGGGGCTCCGACGACGCGGCCCGGCTGGTCCACGCCTTCCTGGGGCGCGACTACGACTACACCGCCTACGAGGCCTGGCTGAACAAGGCCGCGTGAGCGTGACGGGCTGACGGGTGGGGTGCTCCTCGGGAAGCGCCCCGCCTTGATGGCGCCGTGTCTAGGACTGGGGCGCGCCCTCGTCGCCGGGGGCGGGGCTCCGCTCGCGAGACGCGTCGACCGCGAGGAGCGCGCCGAGCGCCGGGTGGAGCCTGCCGGGGTCCACCGTGAGGAGGGTGTACCGGGCGACGCCGGCCAGGACGAAGGGGTCCTCGGCGGCGATGCGCTCCACGGTGACCCGGTCCACACCCCGGGCCAGGATGACGCCGCCCAGGGCCGTGGGGACCGTCTGCCCGGAGAGGATGAACGTCCCGGACCGGTGATGGCGTTCGAGGAAGCGCACGTGGTCGCTCACATGGGGCGCGGCGGCGGCTTCCGACAACCGGTACTCCAGACACAGCACGTGCAGCATCCGAGGGCTCCTCGCGGGGGGGGACGTCCTTACACGCGCGAGAGCCGCGCTGCCCTCAAGAAGGCGTACTTCACCCGTCAAACACAGGGGCCCTGACCGCGCGCCCTGGTGGGTCGCGGTTCGTTGACGCGTTGCGCTCAATCATGATAATGACTCGCATAATCAACTAGTGCGACTTCACGCCCAGGCTGGTATGTGGGGCCGCGCTTCCCGAGCGACCTCTTGCGTTCGCATGCGAGCGCACCGGCTGGATGAAACCTTGAGCACTTCTGACAGGCGTCCGTTCCTCCCCTTCGCGATTCTCGGTGTCGTCGCCGTGGTGGCGGTCATCGGCGTGGTGGTGAAGCTTCAGCAGCCCTCCGCCGACGTGGTGACGGCGCCCGCCGTGGAGCCCGCGTCCAGCGCGAAGGTGGCCACCGTCACCATCCAGCACGCGCAGGGGGAGTCCGTGGTCCCCTTGAATCCGCGGCGGGTGGTGGTGTTCGACCTGGCGGCGTTGGACATCCTCCAGGCGCTGGGCGTGGACGCGGTGGTGGGCGTGGCGGGGGACCAGTTCCCGCTGCACCTGGCTCCGTTCGCCGACGCGAAGTTCGCGCGCATCGGCACGCTCTTCGAGCCGAACTACGAGGCCATCAACGCCGCGCGCCCGGACCTCATCATCACCGGTGGCCGCTCCAGCGCGAAGTACGCGAACCTGTCGCGCATCGCCCCCACGGTGGACGTGCCCATGGGCGGCGCGCGCTACATCGACACCGTGGTCGCCAACACGGAGATGCTCTCGCGCATCTTCGGCAAGGAGGAGAAGGCGCGCGAGCTGGTGGACGGCCTGCGCCAGTCGCTCGCGAAGCTGAGGGAGACGACGGCCAGCCGAGGCAAGGGGCTGGTGGTGCTCGTCACCGGCGGCCGCATCAGCGCCTATGGGCCGGGCTCGCGCTTCGGCGTGGTGCACGAGGACTTCGGCGTGCCCGTGGCCGCGGACGGGCTCAAGGCGTCGCTGCACGGTGAGGCCATCGGCTCGGAGTTCATCCGCGAGAAGAACCCGGACTGGCTGTTCGTCATCGACCGCGACGCGAGCATGGGTCAGCAGGGCGGGGCGAAGCAGGTGCTCGACAACGAGCTGGTGCGCCAGACGACGGCGTGGACGAAGGGGCAGGTCGTCTACCTGGACCCGCTCAACGCGTACCTCATCGGCGGTGGCCTCCAGGCGGTGGGCCTGTTGAGAGACCAGGTGGCCCAGGCGTACGCCACGCCCGCTCCCTGATGCGCCTCTTCGTCGCCGGCATCGTCATCCTCTTCCTGGCGCTGGGCAGCCTGCTCATCGGCGTCGGTGACGTGTCGTGGCATGCGCTCGTCACGCCGAGCCCCGACGAACAGGCGCTCCAGCTGCTGGTCATCAGCCGCATCCCCCGGCTGCTGGCGGTGATGCTGGTGGGCACGTCGCTGGGCGTGGCGGGGCTGCTGTTGCAGATGCTCGTGCGCAACCGCTTCGTGGAGCCCTCCACGGCCGGCTCCGCCGAGTCCGCCAGCATGGGGCTGATGGTCGCCGCCGTCCTGGCGCCTCAGCTGCCCGTGGTGGGAAAGATGCTGGTGGCGGCCGCGTTCGCGATGGGGGGCACGGCGCTGTTCCTGCTCATCCTGCGTCGAATCCCGCTGCGCTCGGTGCTCATCGTCCCGCTGGTGGGGCTGGTGCTGGGCAGCGTCTTCGACTCCGTCACGACCTTCTATGCGTACCGGTTGGATTTGCTCCAGTCGGTCAACGCTTGGAAGACGGGGGACTTCTCCACCATCCTGCGCGGGCGCTACGAGCTGCTCTGGCTGACGTTGGGGCTGACGTGCTGCGCGTATGTCGCGGCGGACCGCTTCACCGTCGCGGGCATGGGCGAGTCGTTCACCACCAATCTGGGGATGAACTACACGCGCATCATGGGATTGGGGTTGCTCATCGTCTCGCTCGTCACCGCCATGGTGGTCGTCACGGTGGGGATGGTGCCGTTTTTGGGCCTGCTCGTCCCGAACCTGGTCAGCATGTTCACGGGGGACAACGCGAGGAAGGCGATTCCCTGGGTGGCGGTGGGAGGCGCGGGCTTCGTGCTCCTGTGCGACATCATCGGCCGGGTGGTGCGCTTCCCGTATGAAATCCCCGGGGCCACCATCGCCGGTGTGCTGGGCAGCGTGCTCTTCCTCTACGTGCTGTTGAGGAGGGACGCCCGTGTCGGTTGAGAGCCTGGTGGTGGAGCGGCGCCCGGAGCGCACGCTGCTCATCCTGGGCGGGGTGATGGTGGGGGTGGCCGTGCTGTTCCTGCTCTTCGGCGCGAGCGGCCAGTGGGACTTCGTGCTGCCGTTCCGAGGGCGCAAGCTGGCGACGGCGCTGCTGGTGGGCTACGCCATCGCGGTCTCCACGGTGCTGTTCCAGACGGTGACGGGCAACCGGGTGCTGACGCCCGCCATCCTCGGGTTCGACAACCTCTACGTCTTCATCCAGACGTGCCTGCTGTACTTCCTGGGCTCGGGCAAGGCGGCGAGCCTGGACCCGAGGCTGCAGTTCGGCGTCGAGGTCCTCATCATGGTGGCCTTCTCGGCCGTCCTGTTCTGGGGGCTCTTCGGTGGGGGAGGGCGCAGCCTGCACCTGGTGCTGCTGACGGGCGTGGTGCTGGGCGTGCTCTTCCGCAGCCTCGCGTCCTTCCTGCAGCGGCTCATCGACCCCAACGAGTTCATCTTCCTCCAGGACCGCTTCTTCGCGAGCTTCAACAACCCGGACCAGGAGCTGCTCGTCGTCGCCTTCGTGCTGACGCTGGGCGTGTCCGTGGTGGGCTTCCGGATGCTCAAGACGTTCGACGTGCTGGTGCTGGGGCGGGAGACGGCCATCAACCTGGGCGTGGACCACCAGCGCACGGCGGCCATCATCCTGGTGCTGGTGGCCATCCTGGTGTCGGTGTCGAGCGCGCTGGTGGGGCCCGTCACGTTCTTCGGCCTGCTGGTCTCCAACCTGGCCCACACGCTGGTGCGCACGTACCGGCACGCGCTGGTGCTGCCCGCCGCGGCGCTCATCGCGGGGGTGTGCCTGGTGGCGGGGCAGTTCGTGCTGGAGCAGGTCTTCGCGTTCAACACCAGCCCCCGCGTCATCATCGACTTCGTGGGCGGGCTGGTGTTCATCGGGATGTTGATGAGGAGGGCGCCGGTATGATTCAGGCGAAGAACGTCACCAAGCGCTACGGCGGCTCGCTCGTGGTCGACGACGTGACGCTGACGCTGCCCGTGGGCGGAATCACCTCCATCATCGGGCCGAACGGCGCGGGCAAGTCCACGCTGCTGTCGATGATCAGCCGGGTGATGCCCATGTCCTCGGGCGTGGTGTTGGTGGACGGGCTGGATGTGCGCACCACGCCGGGGGACGTGCTCGCCCGGAAGCTGGCCATCCTGCGCCAGGACAACCACCTGACGTCGCGGCTCACGGTGCGGGAGTTGGTGACGTTCGGCCGCTATCCGCACTCCAAGGGGCGGCCCACGGTGGTGGACCGCGAGCACGTGGAGCGGGCCCTCCAGCACATGGGGCTGGAGGCGCTCTCCGAGCGGTTCCTGGACGAGCTGTCCGGCGGCCAGCGCCAGCGCGCCTTCGTGGCGATGGTGCTCTGCCAGGACACCGACCACGTGCTGCTGGACGAGCCGCTCAACGGACTGGATTTGAAGCACTCGGTGGCGATGATGAAGCAGCTGCGCACCGCGGTGGATTCACTGAAGAAGAGCATCGTCATGGTGCTGCACGATTTGAACTTCGCGTCGTGCTACTCGGACCACCTCATCGCCATGCGCGACGGCAAGGTGGCCTTCCAGGGACGCCCCCAGGACATCATGCGGCCCGAGGTCCTCCGGGCCGTGTACGATTTGGACATCTCCATCCAGTGCATCGACGGCGACTGGATTGCCACGCACTACCGCTGAGGCCCGCGTGGGCCCCGCGCCGTGATGGAAGCATGACGGAGGCGTGAGGGCGGGCGGATGCTCCACCTTCCGCGCGGGCGCACACTTCCTTCGTCTCGTGCGGAGGAAGTCCCCATGCGTGAGGAATCCAGCCGTCATTGTGTGGTGCGAATCGGGGCGCTGTTGCTCGGGCTGCTGTTCGTCCTGAACGGGCCTCGCGCGGAGGCCTATCCCATCGCCCCGATGACGCTCTGGGAGCTGACGCTGGAGGCGGAGCTCATCGTGTGGGCGGAGGTCGAGGCGGTGACGACGCGGACCTTCGAGGACTACGACGCGTACAAGCTCAGTGGCTTCGAAGAGGGCGTCGCGCGACTGCGTGTGCTGGAGGTCTGGAAGGGCACCGCCCATCCCGACGAGCGGGTGGAGGTGGCCTACTCCCCCTCCATGAACTGCCCTGCGCCCCCTCGCTACGTGCAGGGGCTGCCTGTCGTCGCGTTCTTGACGCGCTGGAACGGCACGTGGTCGACCGTGGGGCTGTCCTACGGGACGCGCTACCCGACGAGCAACGATGAGGCCCAGGCCTACCGGCGGCTCGTGGAGCTCGCGGTGAAGGCCCAGGCGGAGGCGAGCCCCAGCGTCCCGTATCGCGAGGACGAACAGGCGCTTGCGTCGGCTCCCATGGATTGGGAGGTGCTCGCGGCGAGCCACCCGGCGACGCGCTGGGATGGATTGTTCCGGCTGGTGCCGTCGGGCGATGTGGTGCGGGACTTCTATGTCAGCGGCGTCGACCGCTCCGTGCGGCTGTCTCCGGCGCAGCGCGAAACGCTGGCGCGAGGGTTCGTGGCACAGCCGCCCCTGGACCGCTCGCTCCCCATGCTGCTGTTGCCCCTGCGTGGCCATGCGAGCGCGGAGGTGGATGTCGCGGCGGCGCGAGCCCTGGAGACGGTGCTCATGGTTTCCGGACCGACACGGTGGGCTCTGCTCGCGTTCGACCTGCTCCGGGAGCGACACGGAGAGCGCCTCGTGGCGCGCGTCATCCCGGACGAGGAGGTCGTCCGTCGCGCCTGGGCGTCCGCGCAGCAGGGCGGGGTGGGCGCCGGGTCGAAGGACGTGCTGTCCCTTCAGGAGGAGTGGCGACGCTTCAAGCAGCGCCGCCGGATGACGCCCAAGCTGCTGCCCCTGCCTGTCGAGCCGACCGTGGCGGGCGTCGGTGGCGAGACGCCGCTCTGACCTCGGCGCCGTCCTTCAGTTGCGTCCCCAGCGACGCGGGCGCTCGAAGCGGAAGAAGCCGCTGGCCTCCTCCTGGCCGATGCTCTCCGCCTCGGCGCCGAAGTAGCGCGCGCGGATTTCGGTGAGGCGCGCCTCCAGCTCCTCGCCGGAGAGCTCCTGCGCGAGCGCCTGACGCTCCGCCATGTACTTCAGGCCCGCGTCCCACCGCGCGTCGCGGCTCTGGTCCAGCGTGTCCCAGCGCTTCAGCGCTTCGTCGTCCAGGCCCAGCTCGCGGCGGATGGCGCGCAGGTTTCGCGAGCGCTCCTCCGAGGACATGGTGCCCAGGTCCGTCTGCACGGAGGACACGTCGAGGAAGCGGTTCATCAGCTCCTGCTGGTGCCGCTCGAGCACGGCCCCGAGCTGCTCTCCGTGCACCTCCTGGAGGCGCTGCTTGAAGGTGGAGAGCTTCTCCTCCACGCTCTGGCCCTGGAGCGCGTCGAG
Organism: Myxococcus guangdongensis; assembly: GCF_024198255.1. Classification (NCBI taxonomy): domain Bacteria; kingdom Pseudomonadati; phylum Myxococcota; class Myxococcia; order Myxococcales; family Myxococcaceae; genus Myxococcus; species Myxococcus guangdongensis. Next base: position 149,970 of record NZ_JAJVKW010000008.1, on the reverse strand, counting down.
CGAGCGCAGCGTGTCGCCGATGGCCTGGTTCTTCAGCTCCGCCGCCCAGATGCGGTCGGCCACGTCCTTGCCGAACAGCCGGTTGCGCGCGTCGCGGATGGCCGCCCGCCGCTCCTTCTCGTTCAGGCCCTTGAGGTAGTGGTCATTGTCGTGGACCCACTTCTCGTAGTCCTCGCGGTTGCGCAGCATCGCCGCCAGCGCGTCGTAGTGCTCCGGGAAGTGCGCCTTCAGGAAGGCCAGCAGCTCCTCCCTCCATCGGCCTGGATAGCGCTGCTGGAAGAAGCGCATCAGGTCCTCGATGAGGCGTATCTGCGCGTGCGGCTCGCTCAGGTTCTTCCCGTAGCGCTCCTTGAGCGAGGCGGCCAGCTCCTCCAGCTCCGTGTCCGTGGGCTCGGGCACCGGAGCAGGGGAGGGCCGCGCGGCGCTCGTCGTGGCGGAGGGCACCGCGCCACCCGGCACCGAGGGCGCGACGGCCGCGACGGGCGCTCCGTCCGGGACCACGGGCGTCACCTCCGGCACGTCCTCCCGCAGGAGCGTCACCCCGAGCCCCGCGAGGAGCAGCACCCCCGCGCCCACCAGCAAGACCTTCAAGCTCCGTCGCATGGCCATGTCTCCGGGAAGGGCGTGGGGAACCGGGAGGCCGTGAACCGCGGCCTCCCGGTGTGGTGCGTCAGTCGACCTTGGCGATGTAATCGATGATGGCCGCGTAGAACTCCATCTCGCTGAACGTGTCGGGGCCGATGCCGATGACGTCCACGTGGTCCTGGTTGATGACGCTGGACATGGAGGTCTGCTGCAGCGAGCTGGGGGCGTTGATGTTGCTGACGTAGCCCAGCGCCGAGTCCTGCGCGACCAGGTCCGCGCCCAGGCGCTCGGTGTAGCGCAGGCGGTAGCCCATCTGCTGCGAGTTGATGCCGACCAGTCCATCGTCGTCCTGGTCGTTGCGGATGCCGTCACCCTTGCCGGCGGCGCCGTCGTTGTCGCAGTCGTCCGCGCACGCGCCGTCCCCGTCGATGTCGAAGAAGAACTGACGCACCAGCCACAGCGCCGGGTTGACGCTCAGGCCGTTCTGCGCCGTCACCAGCGAGGCGTAGTGCGCCGCGTACGAGGCGCTGATGGGGTTGGCCACGTTGAAGGCCTTGGCGCCCGTCGTCTTGCCGTCGTTCGCGTCCGCGTCGTTGTAGATGAGCGCCTTGAGCGCCGCGTAGCCGTCATTGCCCGGCCCGTAGACGACGTCGCCGTAGAGGCGGAACAGCGCGTTCAGCACGCTGGTGACGCCGGGCCCCAGGTCCAGGACGTACTTCGCCACCGGCGAGCCCCGGTGCGGCGAGGACACGCTCACCAGCGCCTTCACCGCCGTGTAGCCCTTGCGCTCGCGCAGCACCTTCGCCGCCTTGCGCGCGTCGATGCCGCCCTGCGAGTGGCCCACCAGATTCACGTAGGCCGAGCCCGTGGAGGCCATGTAGCCCTCCACGTCGTTGGCCAAATCCAGCCCGCGCACGTCGGAGCTCTGCAGCGGCTGCACGGCGGCGGCGAACGCGCGCTGCTTGCTGTTCAGGTCCCCGTTGCAGCTCACCTCCAGGAACTCGTCGCACGGGTCGCCCACGAAGACGCCGTAGTCGTCACCCCAGTAGTCGTACCCGAGGATGTCGTCGAACCCTCCCAACCCGTGCGCGAACACCACGGGGTACGTCGTCTTCTCCGCGGCGAGGGCCGGTGCGGCCACGCCCAGTACACCCACGGCCAGGACTGCCAGGAACAGCGGCGGCTGTTGCTTCATGGGGACTCCTTGCTGGTGAGGATTGCCTGCTGCAACGGATGCACGTCGGACCAGGAACCGGGATGCCAGCCTTCAGCCACGCGAAGGCCCCACCGGTACGGCTCAGACCATCCCCACTACCGAGCGAGTCCCGAACTCCGGGCGTATCAGTGCACCAGGGTTGATTCGCGAGTCAATACATCGCGCCGCGTCAGCACCGCGGGGCGAGACGGCCCTTCTGTGTCGCGCTGCGTTGTCTGTGATTGCGCGCCGCGTCGTCTCGATGCGTCAGTTCTTGTCGCATCGCGTCGACACCGGGGCCACCTGGCTCGTCCCTCCCAGAATGGAGGGGGCCTGCGGGGCCCCAGGTGCCCCGTCCCGTCACGCTGGCGACGGGGCGGGGCGTCTACCCAGGCCTACGGCTCGACGGGGGTCTGCTGGATGCGCCAGATCTCCTCGGCGTACTGCTTGATGGTGCGGTCGGAGGAGAAGATGCCGGCGCGGGCGACGTTGATGATGCACTTGCGCGCCCAGGTGTCCGCGTCCTGATAGGCGCGCACCACCTCGTCCTGCTTGGCCGCGTAGGACGCGAAGTCCGCCAGCACCAGGTAGCGGTCCTCCTCCAGGAGGCTGTCCACCAGGGGCTTGTAGAGGGCGCGGTCCTCCGGGGAGAAGAAGCCGGTGGAGATGAGGTCCAGCGCCTCGCGCAGCTCCAGGTTCTTCTCGTACTCGTCGCGCGGCCGGTATCCGGCACGCTTCCTGGCAATCACCTCGTCCGCGGTGAGGCCGAAGAGGAAGAAGTTCTCGTCGCCCACCGCCTCGCGAATCTCCACGTTGGCGCCATCCAGCGTGCCCAGCGTCAGTGCGCCGTTGAGCATCAGCTTCATGTTGCCCGTGCCGGACGCCTCCATGCCCGCCGTGGAAATCTGCTCGGACACGTCCGCGGCCGGGATGATGCGCTCGGCCAGGCTCACCCGGTAGTTGGGCGCGAAGACGACCTGCAGCCCCGTCGTGCCCGCGTCGCTGTTGACCACCTCCGCGATGCCGTTGATGAGCCGGATGGTCAGCTTGGCCAGGTGGTAGCCCGGCGCCGCCTTGGCGCCGAACAGGAACGCGCGCGGGTGGATGATGGTGCTCGGGTCTCTTCGCGCCCGCATCCACAGCGCGACGATGTGCACCGCGTCCAGCAGCTGGCGCTTGTACTCGTGCAGGCGCTTGATCTGCACGTCGAAGATGGCGTCCGGGTTGAGCCGCACCGAGCGGAGGTCCTGGATGTGCCGCGACAGGTCCTCCTTGTTGGCGCGCTTCACCTCGCGGAACGCCTTGCGGAACGCCGGGTCCTCCGCGTGCGGCTCCAGCTCACGCAGCTTGTCCAGGTTCGTCGCCCAGCCCTCGCCGATGCGGGACGTGATCAGCTTGGACAGCCGCGGGTTGCACCACGCCAGCCACCGGCGCGGCGTCACGCCGTTCGTCTTGTTGTTGAAGCGCTCCGGGTACATCGCCGCGAAGTCCGGCAGCACGTCCCGGCGCAAGAGGTCCGTGTGCAGCGCCGCCACGCCGTTGATGCTGTGGCTGCCCACCACCGCCAGGTGGGCCATGCGAATCTTCTTCTCCGGCCCCTCCTCCACCAGGCTCATCCGCCGCAGCTTCTCCTGGTCATAGGGGTAGCGGATCTGCACCTGGCGCAGGAAGCGCTGGTTGATTTCGTAGATGAGCTCCAGGTGGCGCGGCAGCAGCCGCTCGAACAGCGTCGCCGGCCACTTCTCCATCGCCTCCGCCAGGAGCGTGTGGTTGGTGTAGCCGAACACCGCCTGCGTAATCGACCAGGCCTCCTCCCAGCCCAGCCGCTTCTCGTCCACCAGCACCCGCATCAGCTCCGCCACGCCGATGGCCGGGTGCGTGTCGTTGAGCTGGATGGCCGCCTTCTTCGGGAAGTCCCTGAAGTCGGTGTGGTTCTTCAGGTAGCGACGGACGATGTCCGCGATGGAGCACGCGACGAAGAAGTACTGCTGCTTGAGCCGCAGCTCCTTGCCGGCCTGGAACGCGTCGTTGGGGTAGAGGACCTTGGAGATGACCTCCGAGTCGTTCTTCTCCACCACGGAGCGCTCGTAGTCGCCCGCGTTGAAGAGGAGCAGGTCGAACTCCTCGGACGCGCGCGCCTGCCACAGCCGCAGCGTGTTCACCGTGTCGTTGTGGTAGCCCGCGATGGGCGTGTCGTACGGCACGCCCACCACCGTCTTGCCGCCCACCCAGCGCGCCACCGGCTTGCCGTCCGGACCCTGGTGGTGCTCCACGCGTCCGAAGAAGCGCACCGGCACCGCCTTCTCCGGCCGCACGATCTCCCAGGGGTTGCCGAACTTCAGCCACTCGTCGGCGCGCTCCACCTGGTAGCCGTCCACGATGTCCTGCGTGAAGATGCCGAACTCGTAGCGGATGCCGTACCCCATGCCGGGGTAGCCGAGCGTCGCCAGCGAATCCAGGAAGCACGCCGCCAGCCGCCCCAGGCCGCCGTTGCCCAGGCCCGCGTCCGGCTCCATCTCCAGCAGGTTGGTGAGGTCCACCCCCACTTCCCGCATGGCCTCGGCGGCCGCGTCGTGCATGCCCAGATTCAGCAGGTTGTTGCCGAGCGCCCGACCCAGCAGGTACTCCGCGGACAGGTAGTAGGCGCGCTTGGCGTCCTTCTCGTAGTACGTGCGGGCCGTGCGCACCCAGCGGTCCGCCAGCCTGTCACGCACCGCCAGCGACAACGCCATGAAGCGGTCATGCGCGGTGGAGGTCTCGTAGTTCTTCCCGCGCGAGTAGCGCACGTGGTCCAGGAACGAGCGGCGCATGGACGAAGCATCGCGCCCGGTGCGGCCTCCGTCATCCGCCGTGGACGTGGACGGGGCGGCGGGGCGCTGCGAGGAGGAAGAGGCGGGAGAGGCCATGTCGCGAGAGGTCTCCATCCGAGGTGTGTCGTCGAGTGGGAAGCAACGAACCGAAGGGCCGTCAGGGTAGCGCAGCCGGAAGGCCCGGCACATGCGGAAAGCGCGGAGCCAGGGAGGGGGAGGATGCTCCCTGGCAAGGACCTGGGACGTCCAGGGACGATGCGCGGTGCGCGCCCATCCGCTCGCTTTCCCACAGGGCCCTCGTGGAACGGCCGCCCTCCGGGGAGCCGTTTGATGTAGAAATCAACGCTCATGGCCTTCCCGAAGAATGACTTGGACCAGCGCCTGGCGCTGGTGCGGCCGGAAGACACGGTCCGCGGCCTCATCTTCAACGCGGTGCTGATGCTCGCCGAGCGGCAGCTGGGGCCGGACTCCGCCGCGCGCCTGCGCGAGCCGCTCTTCAAGCGCTCCCCCGTGGACTTCTTCTCCTACTCCGCCGTGGACGCCATCCGGTTGCTCTACGCCACGTCGGAGGCGCTGGAGAAGGCGGGGCGCTACCCCACGCAGGAGGACGCGGTGCGCGCGTGCGGCGCCGCCGCCGTCACCGGCTTCTTCTCCTCCACGGTGGGCCAGACGCTCACGCGGCTGATTGGCAAGGGGGACCCCAAGCGCCTGTTGTCCAACGCGCCCACGGCCTACTCCACCTTGGTCAGCTACGGGCGCCGGGAGTACACCGTGTTGCACGAGCGTCACGTGCGCCTGTCCTTCCAGGGCGACATGCAGCCGGTGCAGTTCCACGAGGGCGTGTTGCAGGAGGCCCTCAAGGCCATCCAGTGCAACGGCCGCGTCGTGGGCACGCCCCACGGTTACTTCGCGGCGGACTACGACATCACCTGGGAGTCGTAGCCCGCCGGCGCCGCGCCTGCTTCAGGGCGCGGCCGGAGCCTGTCCCGCGACGGCGGCCACGGAGACGGCCTCCATCTGCGAGGCCAGCTCCTGCGCCTTGGCGAGGAAGTCCGGCAAGAGCTGCTTGGGCAGCGGGTCCGCGCGGGGGAACTGCTGGCTGAGCGGGTTGGTGTAGCTGCCGCCGCGCTTCATGCCGAAGTGCAGGTGCGGCCCGGTGGAGCGGCCGGTGTTGCCCGAGTAGGCGATGACCTGCTTCTGGCTGACGCGGGCACCCACGCGCACGCCCTCGCCCACCTTGGACAGGTGCATGTACTGGGTCTCGAAGCCGTTGGCGTGGCGCAGCACCACCATGTTGCCGGCGGCGCCGGCCCAGCCCGCCTGCGTCACGGTGCCGTCCGACACCGCCCACACCGGCGTGCCGATGGGCGTGCCGTAGTCCACGCCGTTGTGGTTCTTCAGGTACTGGAGCACCGGGTGGAAGCGCGAGCCGAACTTGCTGGTGACGTGCGCGTACTTCAGCGGGCTCTTGAGGAAGGTCTTCTTCGCGCTGGCGCCGTCCGCCTGGAAGTAGTTGGGCTGGCCGTCCGGCAGCACGTACCGGTAGACCTTCTTGGGGCCCACGAGGCCCCCCTGGTACTGCGCGGCGAGCACCTCGCCGTAGCGCAGCACGCGGCCCTTGGAGACGAACTTCTCCACCAGCGCGCGCGCCGTGTCGCCCTTGCGCACGTCGCGGTAGAAGTCGATGTCCCAGGCGAACACGTCCGCCAGCACCATGCCGATGGCCGGGTCCTCGCCCGCGTCCACCGCCGCCTCGTAGAGCGACGTCTGGATTTCGAGCGACACCACGGACACCTGCTTCTCCACTTCAATCGCGCGCTTGCTGCCGACGAACTTCTCGCCGTCGCGGCGCACCTGCCACTCGTCCACCAGGCTCTGGCGGTAGTCGAAGAAGTCCAGCTCCCCGTCGCGCAGGACGATGCGGAACTGGTCCCCCACGCGGGAGCGGCGGAAGTCGAACACGCCCTCGAGCGCGGAGATGACGGCGGTCACCTGCGCGTCCGGCAGCTGCGCCTCATGCAGCGCGCCCGCCAGCGTCTGGCGCGGTTCGATGCGGCGGTTCTTGATTTCATACCGGACGGCGGCCTCCGAGGAGGTCACCGCCAGCAGGGCGGCCAGGGCACAGAGGGGGGAGAGTCGCATGGGGCGGGCGCGAGTGTAGTGGACACCCCCGCCCCTGCCCAATGGACGGCTCGGGAAATCCCGCGCTCGCCCGCTCGGCTGCTTCGGACGAGGGCCGTCAGCCCCGGTGTCGACGGCGGGCTGCGAGCAGGAGCAGCGTGCCCAGGAGGCCCAGGGGCACGCCGCCTCCAGCCGCGGCGCAGGTTTGCATCTCGGGGGGGACGAGGGTGCGCGGTTCTTCACCCGCGTCGGGAGGCGGGCCGGCGTCCGGTTCACCCGCGTCAGGCGGAGGACCGGCGTCCGGTTCGCCCGCGTCGGGCTGCGTGACGGGGGGCAGGACCCGGACCTTGACCCGCGCCGTGCGCGACTGGTGGGGGACGCTCACGGTCAGCTGGAACTCCAACACCGTCTCCTTGTCCACGAGGGGCGCGGTGAACTGGGGGGCTTTCGTCGTGTGACCGCTCAGGACGACCGTTGGCTCAGCCCCGAGGGCCTGCGACCACACGTAGCTCAGCGCCCCGTCGAGGGGGTCGTCGCTGCGCGAGCCATCGAGCTTCACGACCTCGCCGCTGACGACGGTCTGCTCCTCGCCGGCGTGGGCGAGCAGGGCGCAGGTGCGCGCCTGGGAGATGACCTCCAGGAACGGCGCTGCCCGTGTCCCCTCGACGGTGATGTTGTCGATTTCCCACCCGTGCGCCTGGAAGACCCAGGCGGAGCCCATGCGGAAGCGCAGCCGCACGGTGGCGCCGCCCAGTCGCGTGCCGAAGTCCAGGACGACGGGCGTGAGCCGCTCGGGCCATCCCGGGCTCTCGGCCACGAAGGCCGCGCGGTCCTGCAGGGCATTGCCCGTCTCGTTGTCGAGCACCCCGTTGTAGCCGATGGTGAGCAGCGACTGGGCATCCACCCAGCTCGCGCCGCCGTCCCGGGTCAGCTCGATGACGCCGCCATTCCAGTAGCGGACGATGGAGGGATTGACGGGGTCCCTCCAATACGCGAACGCGTGGCGGTGCTCGAAGCGCAGCACGAACCGGCCGCCCTCGGGAATCTCCAGTGACGGCGTCTCCAGCACCGTGTCCGCGAAGTCATAGCCGTCCCTCGCGAACCAGAGTCGCTCACCCGCATCGAGGGGCGAATCGACGATGCGCCAGGCCTGGTCGGCGGTCCCTCCCAGCACCGTGGGGGTCCACGTCGTCGCATGGCCCTCGACCCGGTCCGTCCGGGATGGCCCCAGGTCGTAGTTGAAGCGGACGGTCCTCGCCAACGTGACGGTGGGCTCGCAGGCCTGGGCGCTGGTGGCGACGACCTCGTAGGCCGTCGAGGGCGACTGCGCCAGCGCGGCATCGAGCTCGACGGGAATCGAGAGGTCGACGCTCTGGAAGGGGGCCAGGCTGTCCACCTTGCGCGTCGCTCCGAGCGGGAAGAGCAGCGCCTTCTCCGGGCTGCGGACCAGGACGTCCACGTTCGTCAGCGTCACGGGGCTGTCGTTCTTGAGGGTGATGTTGACCAGGGCCGACTCGGAGGCGTCGAGCACGCTGTCGTTGTCGCACGTGCGCACCAGGTCGAGCCGCGCGGAGATGATGCGCAGGTGGGCGCTCAGCTCGGTGGACTCCTCCACGTCCTCGAACTCCACCGAGGCGCGGGGAGGCGCCACCGCGCACGAGCCCGCGCCCCGCCGGCGGAACGCCTCCGCCAGAACCCGCATGTCCTCGCTGTCCCGGGCTCCGGCGACCATGAGCAGGGCATCGCGTTGCTCGGTGAAGGTCGGGTTGTCGGGCGTCTGGACCATGGCGTGGACGACGTAGTCCGCCATGCGCCGCCGCGCGGCCTCGAACGAGGGCAGGCGCGGCTGGGAGCCTTTCGTCCCGTCGAGCAGGGCGAGGTAGCCCTCCAGGAGCATGGACGCCCAGACCTCGCCGGCGTTGTGGGACTCGGCGTTCTCGATGCCGTTGTCCCGCAGCGGGTGCGTGGGGAGCGAGGCGCTGTTGGCGATGTGGCCGAGCCTCAGTGCGTTGCGCCCGGAGTCACGGGAGTAGGGCACCCGTCGCACGCCGTAATAGGAACTCTGGCCGAGCAGTTGCGCCGCATGGCCGCCAACCGCGTAGCTGCCCTCGAGGTCGTCGCGCTCGCGCACCATCATGTGGAGCGCGATGAAGTCGCTCCAGCCTTCACTCAAGGCCTGGCATTGGGGCGTGTCGCAGCCCACCAGCCGGTGGAACAGGACGTGGCCCCACTCGTGCGCGACGATGGTGTTGTCCAGGCTGCCGTCCCGCTCGACGATGGGGGTGCGGTCCATGGTGCCCGAGACGGCCGTGGTCCCGAGCAGCGCCTTGAGCGCCTCTCCGTCCTCGAAGGTGATGGACAGCGTCGGCAGGTCGGTGTGGAGCGCGGGGTCCACGTCGCGCATGTCCGGCGGGGGGGAGCCCGGGGTGTGATTGATGACGATGAGCCCGGCGGCCCCCGCGGCCTCGGCGTTCACCGCCTTGACCTCGTAGTTGCAGTTGCCACGCTCCACCAGGACGATGGCCCCCGCCACGTCGTTCTGGAGGGCCTCGCATCCATCGAGCCGGGGCTCGGCGCCGTCCTCCGCCAGCACGAGCCGGCCCGTCCGCTCGAAGCGCCGCAACCCGAACTCCGCTCCGCCCGTGGTGTACCGGGGCTGTCCGGGGACGGTGAGCCCACGCTCCTCGCGCGTCCGCCACAGGAACATCTCCAGCTTCGGGGACCGCCCGTCCGCGGGGACATACGCGAAGGCGTTGTTGCGCGCCTCGGGGTCAATGCCCTGGTTCTGAGCCTCGGCCAGCAGGACGTCTCCGCCCACGCCGCCACGGTTCCAGTTGTTCGCCTGGGCATTGCCCGCCGCCTCGTCGAAGCCCGAGCGGTAGTAGTCATCGTGGAGCCAGTTGGTCGTGTAGAAGAGCTGGACGATGGAGGCGACCGTCTGGCTCTCGGTCTCCAGGGGCTCGAGGCCCGGCTGATACTCCGCGCTGAACTCCCGGGTGCCGGGCGTCACGGAGGCCTGGACATCGCTCCCCTCCGAGTAGCCGTCCGGATCCAGGTGGTCCGCGTAGGCCCAGACGTTGTTTCCCGACGTGAGCGTCGCGTTCGAGGCCAGCCACGGGTCCACCGTGCCATCGGGGTGTGTCAGGCCCTCCACCTCGACCTGGATGGGACGGCGGAAGCCCGGCTCCGGCGTCTCCGGACTGCCCGTGGGGTGCGGCGAGAAGTCGAGCTGGGGGGAATCCCCCGGTGTGCCGTCCGGCTCCGCGAAGACGCGATAGGAGAACACCTCGCTTGAGATGCGATTGCGCCGCTCCAGGACCCGGCCGTCGCTCGCGTCCACGACGTACTCATACCCGCGGGGGCGGGGGTCTCCCGTGCGCTCGGCGAGGACGTCCATCACATACGCGGGAACCAGGCGCCCCTTGATGGAATGATAGACGCGCGCCAGCCTCGCTGGTGTCACGAGGGAGATGGCGGAGGGCGTGTCCACCGCGCCCGGCGCGAGGTCGAAGAGGTGCTGCCGCCCGTGGAGCCCGCCGACCTCCCGGACGGTGCTCGAAAGCGAGACACCATACAGGTCCTCCAGGGCCCGCAGCACGGCGCTGCCGGGCGCGTACCGGAAGCCCTGGTCGACGTCGGATGTCAGGGATTGGCTCCGCGCGGCTTTCACCCCGCCGCGCAGATTGCCGGTGAGCCCCACCAGCTCCAGCCGCCGCGTCATCAGCACCTTCAACTCGCCTCGCAGCACCTCCAGCCCCGCGACGCGCTGTCGGAACATCACGCTGATGCCGCCGCGCCCCACGTCGTGGACGCGGTGGACGTAGGCGGCTCCCAGGTCCTCGGGCGTCAAGCCATACAAAGACGCATGTTGTTCCAGGTAATCCCAGGCGGCGGCCTCGGGTGTGCCATGGATTGACGGGGCCGCCACCGCGCCCGGCTCCATCCAGACCAGGGTGGGCACGCCCCGGGCCTCGTCGCGTGACAGGATGCTCACGGAGGCGCCCGGGGTCGTCCCATTTCCTGTCGCGGACCGCAGGGGGCCGGTGGCTTCCGTGAGAGGCTCCACCGCGCACCCCGCGAGGAGCATCAGGGAAACCACGGTGGTGACACCGCGCACAGGACTCTTGGCCACTTGACCCCCCACGGGTTCGCGCCCGTCACGTGACGAGCGCTCCGGCCCTACGGACAGATGTCAGTATCCCTCAGGTGGCTGATATGGCCAACCGCATTGCCTGTCATCGAGCGTGCGTAGATGCTGCCCACCCAGCTCCCACTGTTGAAGGAGACATTCGCGTTTGGTGCAAGGACTGTACCGTAGAAGCCATAATCGAAGGCGGTGAGGCTGGTCGCGTCCGGGAGGTTGAAGAGCACACCGGTCTCGTCGATGCCGCCCGCGAAGACGTGGCCGAAGTTGGTGAAGCGCGCCGTGGTGCCGCTCACGTTGATGACCGCCAGTGAGTTGGCGGGCGCGTCGATGGAGAGCAGGGTGGCGGAGGCGAAGGCGGTTGAAGGGACATTGAAGACGTTGACCTTGGGTGATGTTCCCTTCAACAGGACACCGCCCCAGGTCTCCAGGGTGGTGGTGCCGTTGGCGGGCAGGGCCTTCAAGTGGCCAGAGAGGGTGCGCAGGCTCTCTCCCCGCGCGGCGAAGTCGATGGGGGTGCCCCGCGCCGCGGTGCCTCGCTGGAAGATGACGGGCCCCACGGTGGTCAGGTGTGAGCCGAAGCGGGTGTTCCCCCAGACGGTGCCGTTCTGGAGCCGCATGTCGTTGCCGGCCACCAGCACGTTGGCGGTCTCCGTCGCGGGGAGCTTCCATCCGACCCGGAAGTCCGTGAGGAGGATGTTTCCGCCAGCGGCGACCCTGCCGCCCACATCCATGCCCTGGCGATAGTCCTCGAGCACGAAGAGGTTGTAGTCCCCCAGCCGGACCTCCAGGCATTGGGCGGTGGTGCCCTCCTTCACCGCCACGGTGATGCTGGTGGCGATGGTGGTGTTGCGCACGACGAGGGTCGCAAGGCCGGGGCCCACGCCGGTCACCACGCCGTTCGCGCTCACCACGGCGACGCTCGGGTTCGAGGTCGAATAGATGGTCCCCGTGGCCGCCGCGGTGACGTCCCGTTTGACGCCGTCGCTGAAGTCTCCGACGACGACGAGGTTGCTCGTCTGGCCCACGCCGCGGATGTGGGCGTCCCCGTTGAGCACGGACAGCGAGGTCACCACCGCCGAGGAGGACACGGTGAGGGATACCGCGCTCGACTGTTGAATCTCTCCGTTCAACGCGATTCCGGTGGCGATGATGGAGAGGCCGCCCAGCGCCTTGGGGGGGACCTGGAACTGGACCGTCAGCGGCCTGCCCTCGTGACGCACCACGTGTCCGTCCGCCACGATGAGCAGCGCCTCCGGCACGAATCCGCCCGTGGCCTCCACGGAGACGGTGATGATGCTCCCTGGCGTCACGACGGTGCCCGGTGCGGGTGAGGTGATTCGCAAGCCTCCTGCCAGCGCCAGGACCTCCTGGAGCTCCAGCTCCGTCTGCGTGGGCTCGCGGTATTCGAACAGCGTGTCGTCGTCCTCGGCCTCCGTGACGAGCGAACCACCGGAGGGCGCGAAGGCGCCGCCGGCGCAGCGCGGTTGCCGGGTGACCAGGGACGGCGCCAGCAGGGACGGCGCGAAGTTCGGGCCATTCACGGGGCTGTTGAGGAGCGTTTCGATCTTGTCCTGGTGGGCGACGTCGGCCGGGACCATGAAGTGCTCCGTCTCCTTGTTGGCGCGGTTCACGACGAAGGGGGACGCGGCGGTGCCCGCGTCGCCGCTGAACTGTTCGGCCTGGGCCAGGAACATGTCGTGGTCATCGGTGCAGAAGATCTTGCTGTTCTCCCCGAGGATGAGCGTCCGCTTGACCACGGCCGACGCGTCCGTGCCATCCCACATGGGATGCAGGAACTCCATGTTGGTGTAGAGCGCGGTCATGAAAGGCATGAGCAGCGGTGTGCTCTGGACGCGGTTCACCGCCAGGCCGCCGCGGCTGAACATGATGTGGGAGGGAACGGGCGTGGTCTTGATGTTGGCGATGATGCCGCTGTCCGTCCGCAGCTCGTCGATGGCACCGCCCAGGGGGCCCGAGACCTGGATGCCCGCGTCCTGCAGGGTGTTTTTGAAGATCTGCCATTGGTCTCCGTTGACACCTCCGTCCATCGCCAGCAGCTTGTCTTTCACCTTCTTGAGCTCGTCGGCGATGCGCGAGCCCATGTGAGGGGTGTTCAGGGTGATGAGCCGGTTGACCGTTCCCTTGTTGAAGTTGGAGGCGCTCTTGTAGTTGAGCCCGTCCACGAAGCGGCGCGCCATGAGCCCGCCCATGCCGTGCGCGAGCACCTCCACCTGGGTGACGGCGATGTCCTTGTCGCGCGCCTCGCTCAGCGCCTCGTCGATGGCCTTGCCGAGCACCGCCTTGTTGTCCGCGTGGTCCATGCTCGCGGAGTTGGTGGCGGAGTAGTCGGCGCAGGTGACGTTGAAGAGCGGGTTGGAGGAGATCTCCGCGTGCTCGGTCCAGTAGAGGCAGTTGGACCAGATGTCGTGGATGGCGACGACGGGGGGACGCACCACCGACAGCTCATAGGTGTCCTCGTAGCCCGTGCCCATATCGGGCGTGAACTTCATCCCGAGCAGCACCGTCCGTTCGCTCTTGTCCGCGGAGACTGCGTCGTTGAAGTCCTCGGGGCTCGTGTACAGGGCGAAGGCGTAGTACTCGCCCTGATAGCCCGGCAGGGCTGTCACGTTGACGGTGACGGCCTGGGTGCTGCTTCCCAGCGCGCCCACCCCGCCGTTGACCAACGTGGTGACGTCTTTCAGGGTGAAGTCCATCTTGCCGGGGCCGGGGACCTGGACGCGCAGCAGCAGCTGGGTGGCTCCGTCCGCCGCGACGGAGACGATGCGCTTGCCGTCCAGCGCGGGGGTGGAGAGCTTCACGGGATCCACTTCCACGGTGCCGTGCTCCTGGACGACGAGCGCGGGGTTCGGGTCGATGAGCTCCAGGCTGGAGACGCGCAGGTTGTCGAGCACCACCGTGGAGTCGAAGATGCCGTCGCCCACGTCACGGATGGAGAACTCGATGACGACGTCGCCCGGGACGACGGGGACGTGGACGATCTTGAAGTCGGTGATGCCCGCGTCCGGGAAGGTGGGGGTCCGGGGGGGATAGCTGGTCGGGAAGTAGTCGGTGCCGGCGGGGTCGTCCGCGAGCAGCTTGTCGAACTTCGTGTTCTTGGCGCGCGTCTCCGAGGCATCGAAGAAGTGTGAGCTGTTGACCGAGGCTTCCTCGACGACACGGACGCGCGTGCCGTCGTTGTCCCGGACGACGGCGGTGAACTGGTCGTTGAACTGGGTGCCGATGAACTCCGGGGACTCGGCACTCAGGAAGCGGTAGTCGAACGACAGTCGGTTGACCCCCACGGGGACGGTGAGGGTGACGGTGAGGGTGACGACGTCTCCCTCTTCTCCGAACGGCTCGTAGTCCGTGCCGGGCTCGGGCAGGCGGCTGTCGCTGTTGATGTGGCCGGTGCTCATGACGGCCAGCGAGGTGCCCTTGCGGGGCTTGATGTCGCCGAAGGAGGCGCCGGCGAATGCGCCCTCCAGTCCGGGCGCGCTGAGCAGGACGCTCTTCAGCCTCGCTCCGACGTCCAGGGCCTGGGCCATGGCCTGGGCCCGGTCGTTCAGTTCTGGAGGCGTGGGAGCGATTGAAGCGCTCCCCTTCGCCATCCGCAGCTGTCGCGCGACGCGCTCGCGCTCTGCTCGCGTCTCGTCCCGGGAGCGCGCGGGCTGGAGGCTCGGCGTGGGCCCGACCTCGGGAGGCGGGGTGTCACTGCAGGCGACGACCAGGGCCACGAGGAACGCAGACAACAGACCAGGGCGCGTGAGCATCAGGGGGACTCCGTCGCGTTGAGTGGAAAAGCAGACCGGAATGGGGCGGCGACAACGGACATGGCCACCTCGGCGCGACGTACGCCGGGTGGCCGGTCAGGACTGGCGCGGACCGACTTCATCCGCGCCCTGGATGAGGCGGGCTACCTGCGCTTGGCGGCCAGCACGTAGTCGCGGTGCCACTTGCGGGGCAGCTTCGCGAGCACGTTGCCGTCCTTCTGGGTCATGGCGAGGGTCTCGTACTTCTGCTGAATCTGCCCATCACCCACGAGGAACCCATTGGCATACACGGTGGTCTGGTCCGCGCCGAGCGCCAGCTTCTCCGCGTCCGATCCGACCTTGACGTTGTAGACCTTGCCGGCGAACGGCTCGCGGCGGACCTCGACGAGCTTGCTGGGGCCCTTCCGGGTCATCACCACGTCCCCCTGCTTGAGGAAGCGGGCCTGCACCATGCCGCGTGCCATCACCTGGATGGGGTGCATCTCGGTCATCAGCAGGGAGTGGCCGGACTCGCTGCGGATGCGCACCATCGGCACCGTCTCCACGCCGACGGCCGTGTCCATGACGGTGAGCGCGGGCCGCTCCGGGTGGTTGACCTTGTCACCAATCTTGACGCTCTCGATGGGCGTCGCGGCGCCCTCGGCCAGCTCGATTTGCGTCCCCGCCGCCAGGCAGCTGTTGGTGACGGTGATCTTCGGGAAGGTGTAGTCGAAGCGACTGTCCGGCATCGCGGTGCTCAGGGAGACCGAGGACTGGTAGGGCTTCGAGTCCGCCGTCGGCTCGACGAGCGGGAGGATGATCTTGGCGGTGAACTTCACCTCGGCCTGCACCTGCCGGCAGTCGTCGTCGAAGAAGGCGGAGTAGGCGTCGGTCAAATCCCAATAGAACGTCTTCTTGTTGGCGCTCAAGGAGACTCGGCTCCAGAACTGGGACATCCTGGCCTGTCTCACATTGCTGTCGGTGAGGTCGCAGCCTCCGCCATCGTTGGTGAGGATGAGCTTGAGGAAGCCGTACCTGTCACCTGACTCGCCGGCGAGAGTCTCGTTCTTGTACCGGTTGATGGTCGCCTCGTCGAAGATGTGGTTGCTGCTGACGGAGACCTGCCCCTTGAGCGGCAGCCTGACGGCGTAGCCGATGTCGGTCAGGTTGTAATCGCAGTCCCCCGTCCAGGTGCGGTTGAGGCACACGGAGATGACGCCGTCGTTGAGCACCAGGTCCTTGGGGGCCTGGACCGTCAGCCCGGTCAACATGGGCCGCTCCTGGCTGTTGCCGGCGGCGCTCACCTCCGAGCCGAACTCCGTGAACTGAAAGGAGTCGGTGAAGCCATCCTTCGTGTCCTCCGCCTTGTAGGTGGAGACGCGGTAGCGCTTGATGCTGGTCCTCGACAGGTCTCCCTGGGCGTTGACCGCCACGTTCTTCCCGCTGTCGAAGTGCTCCACCCAGGCCAGGTCTCCCAGGGGGAAGCCCGACGCGTCCGAGAAGCTGGTGTCCGTGTATGTGTAGTACGAGCCTCCAGGATAGGTGGAGATGGCGGTGGCGCGCCCGTCATTGGGTTCGGGGGTGTAGTCACCCGAGCTGGACGTCTCCAGGGAGTGTATCTCCCGGATGCCCGATGGGGTCGCCGCGCCGCGCTCGTCCTCCGCCGCATGGCCCGCCGTGTACCCCTTGGCCACGTGGTCGCGGCGCCGCTGCTCGATGGCTTCGAAGAGGTAGGGCGAGTTCTCCGCCGTCTTGCCGGCGAGCTTCAGGCGCGAGCGGGCGAAGCGATACTGCGCCGGGTCCGCCATGTTCAGTCGGATGCGCACATCCGGCTTGGTGAGCTCCTGGACGTAGCGCTCATCGCTCAGGTAGGTCGTCCACTCCGCCTTGGACAGGCGGCTGGAATCCCCGAGCCCCTGCAGCGTGCGGCCGAATTCCACCCCTTGCTCGTCGCGAGGGCCGGACGAGCACCCCGACAGGAAAGCCAGACAGGCCGTGCTTCCCATCACCAGCAAATGACGCATTCGTGACATGGCGCTTCCTCCTCGTCGTGGAACAGCTTTCACAGGCACACTTCCTCGAAGTCGGGGCAGCAGTCGTTGAAGTCGAGGCAGGTGGGGTCACAGAAGCAGCTCACCGCCGCTTGCCCGCACAATCCCTGACAGCTGTTGGTCGTCGCCACGCAGTGTCCGTTGCCCTGGTCCAAATCACTGAAGAGCATCAGGTCGGGGCTGCCCTTTCGGTCCTCCACGCAGGAGAGCGTCGCCGAGCTCTTGAGCTTCGCGTCGAGCTGCGCGGGCGTGACTGTCGGGTTCTCGCCCAGGTACTGCGCCAGGGCGCCCGCGACGTGGGGGCTGGCCATGGAGGTCCCCGTCTCGAACTGGGCCGCCACGGCGTCCCCCGTCCAGGCCCCGAGGATGTCCACGCCCGGCGCGAAGAGGTCCACGCAGGCCCCCCAGTTGGAGTCGCTCCAGCGCCGGTCGTCCCCGTCGACGGCCGCCACGGTGAGCGCCTTGGGCTCGCTCGCGGGAGACTGCGTGCAGGCATCCAGGTTGTCGTTGCCCGCGGCGACCACGACGGGGATGCCCGCGTTCACCAACTGGGCCACCGTTGCATTGGCCATGGCGGAGAGCGGGCCGGAGAGGCTCAGGTTCGCGACGCACCGCGCGGCCTGGGCGGCGCAGTCACCGCGGACGAACTCCAGGCCCATGATGACGGTGGCCCAGCTGCTCCTGCCGGCGCAGGTCAGCACCCGCACGGCGTGGAGGGTCGTCTGCCGGGCCATGCCGTACGTGGTGCCGCCGATGAGGCTGGCGACGTGGGTGCCATGGCCGTTGCAGTCCTCGTAGCCCCGCCCGTCGGGGATGAATCCCTCCGAGGTGCCAATCCGTCCGCTGAACTCCGAGTGCTGCGTGTTGATGCCGGTGTCGAGGACATACACATGCGTCCCCACGCCCGTGGCATCGCGGTCGTCATACAGGCCATTGCGTCCCTGGCGCTGGTCCACGCGGTCGATGCCCACCGTGTCGGTGGGGTAGACGGCGGACAGCGACACGTACTGGTTCTGCTCGATGGCGGCCACGGCCGGATTCCCGCGCAGCCGCTCGAGCTGCGTGGCGTCCAGGCGCGCGGCGAAGCCCGGGACGACGGAGTAGCGATGCAGCAGCGCGTTGTCGCCACCCGCGCGCGCCACGTCGTCCTCCGCGGCCGCCATGGCCCGGCCCGTGACGGCCTCACCGAAGACGACGATGTACTCGTCGGGGACGCGCGCCTCGGGGGGCGCCAGGTCCAGTCTCGCCAGGTGTCTGGCGTCCACTGCCTCGGAGGACCCGGCCCCGGCGCGGGGCTCCTCGCACGCGCTCCATCCCAGCGCGAGCCCGCCGAGCAGGGGCAGCATGTGGCGTGTCATTCCATGGAAGGGACGGGCAGGGCTGGAGGGAGTCCGCATGGGGTCCTGTCGGGGCAGCCGGGTGGCGCCCGCGCCGACACGGGGGCCCTCCCGGATGAACGGGTGAGGTGGTGATGACAGACGCGCCCGGTCAACGTCGTGGAGGCAAGGAAGAGGGCGTGTCTCGCGATGGCGCGGGAGGTCTGCTGACTGGCCCGAGGCCGTGTGGCCTCCCGCGCACACGGTGCTCGACTCGACGGCGACTCCGGGATGAGGGGCGTCCGAGAAACGTTCGCGACTTAATGACGCCCACGTCCTTCAACCTATGCACAGATTCTCGATATTCACTTGGAGTGAACTGTTTCATCGAGAATGCGTGTCAGGCTGAGATGGAGCTGGCCCTCCACGGAGCGCAGGACGCTGGTGAACTCCTGGGAGGAGAGGTCCAGGCGCTCCTTGAGCAGACGTCGGGTCTCGTCGTGCACGGCCTGCTGGGCGCTCTGGAGCCAGCGCGAGATGGTGGATTGGTTGACGCCGAAGAGGGTGCCGAGCTTCGGGGTGGAGAGGCGATCCACGAAGTGCAGCCGCAGCAGGTAGCGGTGTTCGGAGGGGAGGGTGGCGAAGGCATCCTCCAGGGCCCTGCGGAAATCGTCGTGGAAGCGGCGCTGGATGACCTCCAGCTCGGGGTCTGGGTCGGGGGCGGGGAGCAGTTCCAGGACGGCGTCGCTCGAGGCGCCCGGCTCATGGGACTTGCGCAAGAGGCTCAGGGCGGTGCGCAGCGCCACCACGCGCACCCAGTTCGTCAAGGAACCCCGGCCGGAGTACTCGGCGATGCGCGGGGCCGCGTCGGTGCGCACGAGCAGCCGTTCCCGGACCTGCTGGCGCACCTCGTCCACCATCGCCGCCGGCAGCCTCATGTGTGAGAGCACCGCGGGTACCGCGGCCATGTGGTGCCGTTCGAAGGCGGCGAGCGCGGCCGGCAGCCCCTCGGCGCAGCCACACGCCAGATAGAGGTCCCCCGCGTCGAATCGCTCCAGTCCCGCCGCCAGCCCCTCGCCAGACGCCATGCGTGGGAAGTGCAGCGCCAGATGCCGGACGAGGACCTCCTCGGACAAGGGGATGGCGGGCCACCGCTCGCGCCCCTCGCGCCAGAAGCGTGACAGCCGGGACTCGAGCTCCTCCGTCGCGGCGGACTCCACCGGGAAGCCCGCATGCGCTAGGAACAACCGTGCGAATGCCAAGCCCCCCTGCTTCATCCCTTCATTATATCCGAACAGGCCGACTTTACTGGATGTGCAGGTTAGTCTGGGTGAAGGTGTCATTTGGGCATGAAATGGAAGTGTCTCACGCCGTCCCGGCGGCCGACCGATTCGTGAGAGGCTCTGGCCGGGGGCAATCCAGGGGGGTGCCAAATCCTTTCATCCGGCTGCCTGTGCGAGGAAGACGTGGTGGCGCTCGTCGAGGCGCGGCTGGACAGCGGGGCCCGAGGGCGGGTTCATCGCCACGCCGCCGGGTGTCCCGCGTGTCGGGACCTGCTGGTCGCCGTCATGCACAGCCAGTCCTGTCCCGAGCCGCCGGAGGCGCCGTCTCCGCCCTGGGGGGGCACGGCGGCGCGGACGTGGACGCCGCCCGCGGTGTTGGACGAGTTCCACCTGGTGCGGCTGTTGGGGCGGGGCGGCATGGGGGCGGTGTACCTGGCGCATGACACGTCATTGGACCGGCTCGTCGCGCTCAAGCTGAGCGTCGCGCTGGAGCCGGACACCAGCACGTTGGACAGCTTCGCCATCGAGGCGCGCGCCATCGCCCGCATCAAGCACCCCAACGTCGTCACGGTGTTCCGGGCGGGGCAGGTCGAGGGGCGGCCGTATCTGGTGTACGAGTACGTGGACGGCAAGAGCCTGGCGGAGCTGGCGCCGCCCTTGCCCTGGCGGTACGTGCTGGACATCGCGCTGGGGCTCGCGCGGGGGCTGAGGGCCGCGCATCAGCGCGGAGTGCTCCACCGCGACGTGAAGCCGGGCAACGCCATCCTGGACGCGGATGGCAGCATCAAGCTGCTCGACTTCGGGCTCGCGGCCTTCGTGGGGACGGACCGCTCGAAGCGGTGGGCCGTCCCGGGAGTCGTCGGCACGCCGCGCTACATGGCGCCCGAGGTCCGCCTGGGCGCGCCAGCCACGCCGCAGAGTGATTTGTATGCGCTGGGGCTGCTCGTGTACGAGCTGTGCACGGGACGGGTCCCGCATGTGCGCGCCTCCGAGGCGGACCTGGAGGCGGGCCGGGTGGCGGCCGCGCTGGTGCCGCTGGTCAACCTGGTGCCGGGAATCGACCTGGACTTCGCGGAGGCCGTCGAGCGGTGTCTGGAGGAGGAGCCGTCCGCGCGCTTCGGCCGCGTGGACGCGCTGTGCACGGCGCTGGAGCGCCTGACGTCGCAGGGGCCGGACACGGGCTTCGCGCCCGTGAGGTCGGCCCCCATCGCGGAGACCCGCCCGTGAGCGAGCGGGCTTTGGGCGCTACAGCTCCACCTTCTTCTCCGTCTGGTTCGTCCCGTCGAAGCGCAGCATCACGCCCTTGTTGTCGTAGCGGGTGATGATGTTGACGGGGCGGCGCCACAGGGACTGGAGGTTCCTGAGCGTCTCGCGGGCGTAGTCGCCCTTGAGGTCCTGGCCGTCGTGCTTGTGCGCGAGCAGCATCTCCCCACGGTTCTCGTGGTTGCCGTCCACCACCTCGATGATGGGCTGGCCGAAGTTGGTGAGCCCTTGCAAGAGCTTGCTCTTCACCTTGCGGAACTCGCGGTCGAGGATCTCCCACGAGTTGCGCTTGTCGTTGAAGCCATACACGAAGAGCTTCTGCTCCATCGCGAACTCGGGCGTCAGGAACGTGTCGATGAAGGTGATGTCGTTGTAGTGCTTGCGGACCTCGAAGATCTTCTCGCGTCCGGCGCCCAGCTTCTTGTCCCAGTTGCGGCGGGCGCGCAAATCATCACACTCGTCCCACTCCTTGCCGAAGCGGCCCTTGTTCCAGCGCTCCTCGATGTCCCGCCACAGCTCGATGCCCAGCTTGTAGGGGTTGATGGCGCCAGGGCGGGTGCCCATGGTGCCGGAGTGGTGGTCCGCGTAGTCGATGATTTCATCGTCGCGCAGCGCCCTGCGGGTCATGATGGTGGAGTGCCAGTAGCTGGCCCACCCCTCGTTCATGATCTTCGTCTGGCCCTGGGGCGCGAAGTAGTGGGCCTCCTCGCGAAGAATCGCCAGGATGTCCGACTCCCACGGCTCCAGCGGCGCCTCCTCCAATAGGAAGAGCAGCACGTCGCGCTGGGGGCGCTCGGGGAACTTCTTGGCCCGCTGCTTCTCGTCCTCCACCTTCTTGCGCTGGGAGTCGAGGAACTCGGACGGGTTGATGTATCCGCGCATGTACTCGCGGCCGACCTTGAAGCCCTCCACACGCTCGTTGGACTTGAGCTCGTCCTCCGCGCGCCTGGGGTCCGGGTTGCGCCGGATGTGGGGCGAGTGCTGGTCGATGAGGTTCTCCAGGCTCAGCGTCCGGTCGATGAAGTCCTCGACCTTCTCCACGCCAATCTTGTCCACCCAGCGGCGCACCCGCGTGGCGTGGTTGGCCATCTCGTCGATCATCCGCCGGTTGGTGTGGCGGAAGGAGAAGTTGTTCTTGAAGAAGTCGCAGTGTCCGTAGACGTGGGCCATGACCAGCTTCTGGTCCACCTCCGGATTGCTCTCCATCAAGTACGCGTAGCAGGGGTCGTTGTTGATGACGAGCTCGTAGATCTTGCTCAGGCCGTACTCGTAGCCCTTGGAGAGCTGCTCGTACTCCATGCCCCAGCGCCAGTGCGGATAGCGCGTGGGGAAGCCGCCGTAGGCGGCGACCATGTTCATCTCGTCGTAGGACACCATCTCGAAGACGGTGTCGAAGAAGTCGAGTCCGAACTCCTTCGCGTAGCCGTGGATCTCATCCCTCAGCGCTGCGAGACGGGGCGTAAGGCTCTTGGGCATCGGGAAGTCTCTCCGGAGGACAGGTGGGGGCGCTGACTCTTCAGCGTCCCTTGCCGAGGAAGTCCTTGATGGACGCGTAGATGGCGTCCTTGTCCGCGATTTCGCTGAGCGCGACGTTGGGGGTGTCACCCACCGCCTCGCGCAGGTCCTTGATGAACTGACCGCTGCCGTAGGGGGACTCCACCTGGCCGTAGGCGAACTGGTTGACGTTGGGCAGCACGTCGTTGCGCAGCATCTCGATGCACTGGCGCGTGTCGTCCGCGCTCCAGTTGTCGCCGTCGCTGAAGTGGAACGGATAGACGTTCCAGGCGCTCTTCGGGTAGTCGGCCAGGATGATGTCCCGGCAGAGCTTGTACGCGCTGGAGATCATCGTCCCGCCGGACTCGCGGGTGTGGAAGAAGGTGTCGCGGTCCACCTCGCGCGCCACCGCGTCGTGGATGATGTAGCGCGCCTCCAATCCCTTGTATTGGTGGCGCAGCCACGTATCGAGCCAGAAGCTCTCGATGCGGACGATCTCCTTCTGCTCGTCCCCCATGGAGCCGGACACGTCCATCATGTAGATGATGACGGCGTTGGTCTCCGGGAGGTCCTGCAGCTTGTAGCTGCGGTAGCGGCGGTCCTCGCGGGTGGGGATGATGACGGGCCTGGCGGCGTCGTAGGTGCCGGCGGCGATCTGTCTGCGCAGGGCCTGCTTGAAGGTGCGCTTGAAGTGGCGCAGGGATTCGGGACCGGTGGTGTTGATGCCGGTGTAGCGAATCTTCTGGGTGATGATCTTCTCGTTCTGGCGCCGCTCGATGTGGGGCAGCTGCAGCTCCTCGCCCAATATCTGCGCGAGCTCCTCGAGCGTGACGTCCACCTCCAGGGCGTGGTCTCCCTCGCCCTGGCCGGCCTGGTGCCCGTCCCCGGGCTCCACCGCCCCGGGGCCGAGCTGCTGGCCCACCTCGCCGTCACCCTGTCCGACGCCGCCCTGCTCCTTGTGGCCGTACTTGAAGCGGGGGATGTCGATGAAGGGGATGGGGATGCTGATGGCATCCTTGCCCTTCTTCCCAATCATCTCGCCCTTCTGCACGTACTTGCGCAGGTTGGCCTTTATCTTCCCGCGGACGATCTGTTTGAAGCGGGAGTGGTCCTGGTGGATCTTCAAGGTCACGACGGCTCGCCCTTCTCCTGAGGTGGTTACTCCTTCGCGTCGCCGCGGGCGAAGATGCTCGCCACGAAGTTCAACACGTCGGTGGAGCAGATCTCGCAGTAGCCGTAGTTCTTCATCATCCGGTCCTTCACCAGGTCGATCTTCTCCTGGGTCTCCTTGTCCACGACGGAGGAGACGAGGTTCTTGAGCTTGATGCTGTCCTTCTGGTCCTCGAACAGCTTCAGCTCGAGCGCCTTGTGCAGCCGCTCATTGGTCCGGTAGTTGAAGGTCTTCCCCTCCACGGCCAGCGCGCCGATGTAGTTCATGATTTCGCGCCGGAAGTCGTCCTTGCGGCTGTCGGGGATGTCGATCTTCTCTTCGATCGCCCGCATGAGCCGCTCGTCCGGCTCCTCGTAGAGGCCGGTGTACTTGTTCTTGACCTTCTCCTTCTGGGTGTAGGCCTTGATGTTGTCGATGTAGTTGCCGCACAGCTTGCCGATGGCGTCCTCGTCGGCGCTGATGGCGCGCTGGACCTCGTTCTTGACGATGTCCTCGTACTCCTGCTTCACGGAGGTGAGCAGCTCCTTCATCCGCTTGCGCGCGTCCTCGTTGTTGATGAGCGAGTGCGTCTTGAGGCCCGCCTCCAGCTCGTTGAGGACCATGAAGGGGTTGATGCAGCCCTCGCCCTTGTCGCTCACCAGCGCGTTGGAGATTTTATCCTGGATGTAGCGCGGGGAGATGCCCTCCAGGCCCTCGCGGATGCTCTCCTTGCGCAGCTCCTTGATGTTGTCCTCGGTGAAGTTGGGGAGCGTCTTGCCGTTGTAGAGCTTGAGCTTCTGCAGGAGCGACAGGTTGTGCTTCTTGGGCTCCTCCAGGCGCGTGAGCACCGCCCACATGGCCGCCATCTCCAGCGTGTGCGGCGCGATGTGCTTGCCCTTGATGGCGCGGGAGTTGAAGTCCTTCTCGTAGATCTTCACCTCCTCGGCGAGCTTGGTGATGTACGGCACGTCGATCTTCACCGTGCGGTCCCGCAGGGCCTCCATGAACTCGTTGTTCTCGAGCTTCTTGTACTCGGGCTCGTTGGTGTGGCCGAGGATGACCTCGTCGATGTCCGTCTGCGGGAACTTCTTCGGCTTGATCTTGTGCTCCTGCGACGCGCCGAGCAGGTCGTAGAGGAAGGCGACGTCCAGCTTGAGCACCTCGACGAACTCGATGATGCCGCGGTTTGCGATGTTGAACTCGCCGTCGAAGTTGAACGCGCGCGGGTCCGAGTCCGAGCCGTACTCGGCGATCTTCCGGTAGTTGATGTCACCGGTGAGCTCGGTGGAGTCCTGGTTCTTCTCGTCCTTGGGCTGGAAGGTGCCGATGCCCACGCGGTCCTTCTCGCTGAAGACCAGCCGGTTGACGCGCACGTGGTCCATCACCCGCGCGAAGTCCCCGTGGTACTGCGTCATCAGGTCCTTGAAGACGAAGCGGCAGGCGGGGCACAGCTCCGAGCCGTCCGGCACGGTGTAGCCGGAGTCCGTCGGGGACAGCTCCTGGTAGACCTTGGAGCGCCACTCGCGGGGAACCAGGTTGAGCGGCTCCTCGTTCATGGGGCACTTCATCTTCTCCTTCACGACGGTGCCGTCCGGCAGCTTCTTGTCGGTGGTCCAGGAGAAGGTGTACGCCGCGCCCTCGGGCGTCTTCGAGTAGTCCTCGGTGCCCTTCTTGAGCAGGC
The DNA here is from genome assembly GCF_024198255.1 of Myxococcus guangdongensis. NCBI lineage: Bacteria > Pseudomonadati > Myxococcota > Myxococcia > Myxococcales > Myxococcaceae > Myxococcus > Myxococcus guangdongensis. Next base: position 125,125 of record NZ_JAJVKW010000008.1, on the reverse strand, counting down.
GCGCGATGGTGGACTTGGACGAGCCCACGGGGCCGTGCAGCAGGATGACGCGCTTCTCGGTGCCGTAGCCCTGGGCCGCGGACTTGAAGACGTTCACCAGCTTCATCAACGGCACATCCAGGCCGAAGATGGCGTCCTTGCCGCCGAACTTCTCGTCGCTGAAGAAGTGGTAGCGGATGAGCTTCTTCTTGTTGTCGATGTACTCCGACTTCCCGTGGCTGAGGATCATGTCGTAGATCCTCTGGAAGGCCGTGCGCGTGACCTTGGGGTTCTTCCGGACGATTTCGAGGTAGTCCTCGAAGTTGCCTTCCCAGTTGAGCTCCGCGTAGGTCTTCGCGTCCTGGAGCGCGGCGATTTTGGAGACCCACGAACCCTTCTCAGCGTCCCTCATGTCTCTCCCTCGGAAGCCGGCCTGGGGTGCGAGGCACTCGCGCCCTAGGGGGCCAGAATGGTGAACCTGGAGGGCTGGATTGCCATTCCACAACCATCCCGCCGAGGTCCCAGGCACGACAGCCCTGCAGCCAATTCGGGACCCCGCCGCGGAATGGGACCGCGCGTTACGCTCGTGTCAGGGGCAGGACGCCACAAGGCGCGCCCCCTCCACGGGGTGAAGAGGCAAGGGGGATTATAGGGCGGCGCGTGCAACGGGGTAGGTGCCCCCCCGGAACGCGAGGGGTATTGAACGCCTGACAGCCTTGCCGGAGGCGGACTGTTGGCTGGCTGTGGGGCGGCGTCTGTGTTCCTTCCACATGTCGGCGGAGCAGGTGAGGGCTGTCGAGACATCCCTGCCAGCAGCCAGGCGGGCGTGCCTGCACCGAAGGGTGATACATTCGCCGCGCGGTACACGTTGGCTTGCCCGAGGCGCCTTCGGGGGACGCGAGGGCGGCGGTGTGCTCGGTTCGACGCGCGCTTCGCTGAGGGTGAAGTCGGCCGCGGGGAGCCCCCAGAAGACGGGGTCGCCGGCTTGGCTTTGGGCCGTGCCTGCGTATCCTGCCGCGCGTCATGGCGACCGCACCCACCTCCGTCTCCCACCCCCCGTCCTCCGTGCCGAGTCTCGCGGCGGTTCCATCTCCCGCGCCCGAGCCGAGCACGCGCCTTCTCCTCGGGGTGCTGCTGGCGGTGGCGCTGGTGCCCAGGCTGCTCGTCTTCTTCGTGAACGAGAACCTGTACGGCGACGCGGTGGTGCGCACGGAGCTGGCGGAGCGGTGGCTGCGCGCGCCGCACCTCATCACCGCGTACGGGGATGGCGCGTACCAGTTCGGCCCGCTGCACATGTACCTGGTGGGCATCGCGCTGTCGGTGTTCGACCGGGAGGTGGCCGGGCGCGTGGTGAGCCTGCTGTTCGGCGTGCTGTCGGTGGTGCCGTTGTTCGCGCTGACGCGGCGGCTGTTCGACTGGCGCGCGGGCATGGTGGCCGCGCTGGTGTTCAGCGCGTGGGGCATGCACCTGCAGTTCTCCACCACCGCGGGCAGCGAGGCGGTGTCGCTGTTCTTCATGCTGGCCGCGTTCGCGTTCTACGCGGAAGGGGTGGACGAGAACCGCTTCGCGCCGCTGTTCCAGGCGGCGCTGATGCTCAACCTGGCGTGCGCGCTGCGCTACGACGCGTGGATGTACATCCCGCTGTTGTGCCTGGGGCTGTTCTTCAGCAGCCAGGACAAGGTGGCGGCGGTGACGCGCGCGGTGGGCTTCGGTCTGGCGTGCCTGCCGTTCCCCCTGTTGTGGATGCAGGGCAACGAGCTGATGCACGGCGACCCCTTCTACCCGGTGAAGGCGGTGGAGGACTTCCACCGCGACTGGGTGGTGTCGTCGGCGGGCTCGGGGGCGGCCATCGGCTGGCGCGCGCAGCAGCTGTTCTTCTGGCCGGGCGTGGCGCTCTTCACCCTGACGCCGGGCGTGGGGCTGCTCGGGTTGTGGGGCATGGTGAAGGCGTGGAAGGCGCGGCCGGACACGCGCTGGCTGGTGGCGGCGGCGGTGGTGCCCGCGGCGTACTTCACGTTCCGCGCGGTGGTGCTGCTCAACTTCGTGCCGCTGGGGCGCTTCACGGTGACGCAGCTGGCGGTGGTGCCGGTGTTCGTCGCGTTCGGCTTCTGGTCGCTGATGGGCTCCAGGAGCGAGGGCGCGCGCAAGGGGGTGGCGGGCGTGTCGGCGCTGCTCGCGGTGGTGCTGCCGGTGGCGCTGGGCGTGTACACGTTCCGCGACGACGGGCGCCTGCAGACGTCCCTGCGGCCGGTGAGCCCCACGTCGACCAACCCCGTGCCGGTGATGCGCGTGGCGGACTTCGTGAAGGCGGAGGTGGCCGAGAAGGGCGGGGCGCTCGCGCTCGATACGGACCCCAGCTACATGGACCTCCAGGTGGCCTTCTTCTCCGGCCTGCCCGAGGAGCGCATCGCCCGCGTGCGCTGGGACACCTTCCGCAAGCTGCTGGGTGAGACGCGGCCGGAGGTGCTGGTGCGCTTCGACCAGGGTGCGCTGGCGAAGGACCCCGGGGTGACGCTGGAGGGGCGCACGCTGACACTGGACGGCGTTGCCTACGAGGAGCTGGACGGCTTCACCGCGCCGCTGCACGTGTACCGGCGCCGGCCGTAGGGGCTCGAAGGCGTCACCCGGAGTGGCCGGGCTCGTCGTCGTCGTAGTCGTCCGGGTGGTAGTCGGTGTTCCGGCTGCCGCGCGCGTCCAGCCAGCCCTGGAGGATGAACTGGGCGGCCACCTGGTCGATGACCTCCTTGCGGCGGGCGCGGCTGACGTCCGCTTCCAGGAGCGTGCGCGTGGCGGCCACGGTGGACAGCCGCTCGTCCCAGAGCTCCACCTGGATGCCGAGCGTCTGAGTCACCGCGTCCGCGAACTTGCGCGAGGCCTCCGCGCGGGGGCCCTCCGAGCCGTCCATGTTCAGCGGCAGGCCGAGGACGAAGCGGTCCGCCTCGTGCTCGCGCGCCAGGGCGCCGAGGGCGGCCAGGTCCGCCTTGAGGGACGTGCGTCGAATGGTGGTGACGCCTTGGGCGGTGAGGCCCAGGCCGTCCGAGACGGCCACGCCAATGGTCTTGGTTCCGAAGTCCAAACCCAGGGTTCGCATGCGCCGCGCAACTTAACCGCATCCTCCCTCGCGGACCGCGCCGTCCGTTGACGGGGACGTGCTCGGGTTGTCAGTCCGGCTAACCGACGGAATTCGCTCGCGTGGTCGCCGGGCCGACGGGCGGCACCGTCGCTGCAACCCCCACGCGTCATCGCGCGGCACTCCATCAACCCGCCGCGTGGGAGGACTCATGGTGGACTTCTTGAAGAGCGCGACGAACCTGCTGGCCCGCCCGGAGGGCTCGGCGATGGAGGGTGCGGGGGACGCGGGGAACCTGTCGCCGCTCGTCACCAGCTCCATCAAGGCCGCCACGGGCGTCATGACGGGCAACGTGCTGCAGGCGGCGACGGGCGTGGCGGGCGTGGCGGAGGAGCTGAAGAAGAACCCGGCGGCGAAGACGGAGTACGCGACCTCCGGAGGTGCCGCGGCGAAGACGCAGGGCTATGCCCCGCTGCTGCCCGCGGGCGCGAGCGCGTTGGACCCGAAGATGCTGGAGTACGAGGCCGCGCTGAAGGTGCTGGAGGCGAACTTCGAGCAGCTGGACCTCGCGGATGGGAAGAAGTCCGGCGCGCTGTCGAAGGAGGAGCTGCGGCGCGCGGCCAACGACGCCAGCCTGTCCCCGCAGCTTCGCAACGCGGCCCGGTTCCTCACGGAGAACGCGGCGCTGTTCGAGCGGGTGGACTCGCGGGGGCTGCTCTCGTCGCTGATGCCGGTCCTGGGGACCTTCTACAACGATGACCGCATCAAGCTGTCGGGCGTCCGCGCGGAGCTCAAGCGCGTGGGTGAGGAGTTCGCCCGATATGGCCGGCCGACGGCGCCGCCGGTGTCCCCGCCCAAGCAGGAGGACTGCCCGCCCGGCACGACACCTCCTCCCACCACCGGGGGGCCGCCTCCGGGGCCGCGCCCCACCACGCCGGGGAATCCGTCACCGGGGACGGGTGGAGGAACGGGTGGCACCGGTGGCACGGGCGGTTCGAATGGCTCGGGCGGAGCGGGGCCGGTGGGGGGCGGCAAGCCGCCCACGTCGAAGGACCCGGACTTCCGTGAGTACCTCGAGGCGGTGGCGGTGCTGCGCGACAACTGGGGGACGTTCGACACGGCGTCGGGCGTGAAGGATGACCGCGTGACTCGCGCGGACATGCTGGCGCTGCTGAACAACCAGGGGGCGTCGTCGACGCTGAAGAAGGCCGCGCAGTTCTTCAAGGACCACCCGGAGTACTTCGACCGGCTGGAGATGGCGGCGGGCATCGACGGGCGCGACGGCATCATCGGCTTGCTGGATGTGAAGGCGGAGCTGGAGCAGTCGAAGGACGTGAAGACGAACACGCCGAGCAAGGCGGCCTCGAGTGTTCGCGGCATCGTCGACAACCCGCGCATGAGCATCGAGGACAAGGTGCAGGCGATTCTCGGCGCCATCTCCAACGACACGGACACCGAAATCATGGAGGTGATGGAGCAGATGGCGACCGCGGGCGAGGACCGCGCGACGCTGGGCTCCACGGACGTCGACAAGAAGAAGGCGGCGAAGCTCGACGGGGACATGCGCGAGCTGGAGCTGCGGCTCCAGCGCCTGCTGGAGAAGCGCAAGGCCATGTTCGACCTGATGAGCAACATGTCCGCCAAGTTCAACGAGATGGCGAAGACGGCCATCTCCAACCTGCGCGGAGCCTGAGTCCATGGGTCGCGTCATCAAACACGAGGGAATCGAGGGCATGCGGATGGAGACCGGGGCGGTGCACAGGATGCGGTCCTTCGCGCGGGGCGAGGCGACGTGGGCGGAGGTGGAGGGGATGACCTTCGAGGAGGCGAAGGCGATTGCGCAGGTGGGCTGCGACCTGGCGGCCGCGGGGCGGCTGGAGGAGGCGCGCATCCTCTTCGAGGGGCTGGTGGCCGGGAACCCTCGGGACGCGGGCGCTCACGCGGCGCTGGGCACCGTGTACCAGAAGCTCGGGCGGCTGGAGGAGGCCATCGCGGAGTTCAGCACGGCGCTGGCGCGGGACGCGGGACATCCGGTGGCGCTGGCGAATCGGGGGGAGTTGTACCTGCGCAAGGGGGAGCGCCAGGGCTTCACGGACCTGTCGAAGGCGGTGGAGGTGGACCCGCACGGTGAGACGGCGGCGGGACGCAGGGCGCGGGCGCTGGTGAAGGCCATCACGCTGGTGGCGGTGGAGAAGCTCAAGCAGGACGCCCAGCAGCCGTAGCTGGGAGGCGTGGGGGGAGGAAGTGCCGCTGGCGCTCGGGGGAGTGGCCCGGCGGCGGCTGTCGGCGGGTGGGCTCGGGTGGAGAGGGTAGGGGAGTGGTGGAGCCCACCTGCCGGCCGCTTTTTCACATCAGGGAGCGGGCAGGTCGGCCAGACGTTCGCCCACGGGGGGATGGCTCATGCCCTTGAGGACGACCCAGCGCGGAGGGTCGGGGTCCATCTTGTTGACCCGCGCGGCCTTCACCAGCATTCGGCGGAACGCGTCGACGTCGTGGGTGAGGCGCAGGGCGAAGCGGTCCGCCTCGCGCTCACGCTCGCGGGAGAAGGCCCCGGCCACGGGGGCTCCCAGGAGCAGCACGAGCGACAGGAGCAGCGAGAGCAGCGGCAGGGTGCGGATGTCCGCGAAGCGCGAGGTGCCGAACCAGTTCCGCGCCGCCGCCACGCGCAGCATCCGGTCGATGGCGAAGAGCAGCGCGACGACGGCCAGCGAGGAGGCGATGCGGCCCGGCCACTTCTGCTCCTGCACATGGCCGGCTTCGTGGGCCACGGCCGCGAGCACCTCGTCCTCGGAGAGCTCCTGGAGGATGACGTCGTTGAGGACGATGGCGCGCGTGGGCCCCTGGCCCGCGAAGTACGCCTGGATGCGCCGCGAGGCCACGGAGGTCTTCTCCACCAGCACGTCGGAGAAGGTGATGTCCGCCTGGGCCATCAGCTCCGTCATCCGCGTGCGCAGAGGCCCCTGGGGCAGCGGCTCCTGCTCGAAGTAGAGGCGGCCGCGGTACGTGTCGAGCGCGGAGGAGACGAGCATCAGCAGGGCCACGGGCACGCCCAGCACCCACCACCACTGCCGCGTGCGGCGGGCCAGGCCATACAGGCCGATGACGAGCGCGGCGATGGCGAACCCGCCCAACAGGTGCCCCTTGAGCATGTCCCGGGCGAAGGCGGCCGGGGTGTAGTTGGACATGCCGTGCTGGTGCTCCAGCGTGTACGCGAACCAGATGTCCACCGGCGCGTAGACCAGCTTCACGAACAGGTCCGTCATCAGCGCGAAGAGGACGGCCGCGCCCCAGCCGGACTCACCCCACAGCCGGTCCATGGCGCTGAAGAAGGCGCGGCTGACGGGCGCGGTGCGCAGGACGCCGAAGCGGCGCTCCAGTCCCGCCGCGGCCGCCGTGGCCATGCGGAAGAAGGGCCTCACCAGCACACCCAACATGAGCGCCAGCAGGGCGAACCGTGCGAAGGGGTTCACCGCCGCGCGGATGTAGTGGGGCAGATGGTAGGCGTGAATCTCCGCGAGCTGCTCGGGCGTGAAGAGGGGCTCCATGGCAGGGCCCCAGGCTACGCCGCCCGGCCCGGGGCTGCCCAGTGGGCGGCCTCCGGGCGACTTTCAGCCGCGGCTCAGGTGTGCGGCTCGTCCTTGGAGGCGGGAGGCTCCGGCGGGGGCTCTCCCTCCGCGTCCGCCAAGAGCAGGGCCTTCACCTTGGCGAGGCTCTCGCGCGTGCGGTCCACGAAGCTGCTCTGCGAGCCGATGCGCTCGGCCGTCTCCAGGGTGCGCTCGTAGATGTTGATGGACTTGGTGAGCAGCACCCGAATCTTCTTTCGCAGCTCCTGCCGGTAGACGACGGCCTCCTCGGCGTTGAGCTCCGAGGGGGCGGGTGAGCTCACCATCTGCGCGTAGAGGTCCTCGTACATGGCGCCGATGCGCGAGCCCGACGCGGTGGCCCAGTAGCCGTTGCCCACGCGGATGGAGCGCAGGTAGTGGCCTTGCGAGGACAACAGCAGCTCCGCCTTATAGTTGAGGTCCTCGGCGAGCTTGTCCGCGCCCTTGGCGGGGTCCAGCTTCACGTCCTCGTAGTCGAGCCGGTACAGCTCCCCCACGAAGAAGTGCGCCTGCGCGGGGAAGTAGTCGTCCACCTCGTCCTTGTCGGACAGGGCCTCGTAGGCGGACAGGGCCTTGCGCAGCGTGGCCTCGGCGGCGTCGGTGCGGCCCGCCTCCAGCTCGCACACGCCCTGCTGCACGCGCGCTTCGATTCGGCGGTTGACCGGGATGTCCTCGCGCGCGGCGAGCGTGGACAAGAGGGCCACGGCCTCGTCGTAGCGCTCCAGGTGGTACTGCGTCTCCGCCACGCGGAAGGCCGCGTCCAGCGCGTCCCCCTGGCCCCCCTTCGCGTCCGCCAGCTCGGAGAAGCGCAGCCACGCCTCCTCCCACTCCTTGAGGCGCTGGTGGGCGAGCCCCGCGTTGTAGAGCGCCGCGCGGCGGTGCTGGCTCTGGGGATGGAAGTCCACCAGCCGCCCGAAGAAGCGCGCCGCCTGCTTGAAGTCGTTGGCCGCGAAGGCGGACGTGCCCCCCGCGAAGAGCTCCTCGTCGTTGAGCTTGTCCAGCTCCAGGTCCGCGGTCACCGTCACCGCGTCGAACTCAATCTCCTGCTTCGCCGGTGTCACCTGGGCGGTGTCCGAGCTCCCCGCCGCGCCCGTCGTCCGACATCCGGCGACACCCAGGCCCAGCGCCAACACCCAGCCCCAGCGACTGACCGACATGTACGTTCGCTCGTTCCGCGTCACGGAATGCGTCCTCCTGGCCCTGCCGCCTCCGGACAACGCGCCGTGCCTCGGAGTTCCCACCAACGAGGGTGGGCGCGCCCAGTTTAATGCGTCCGGGGCGCGCGTGCCGCCGTCCCGCCTGTCCGGCCCCCGGGCGACTGCTGGCCGCGACGAGGGGTGAGCCCGGGCCCGCTCAGAAGGTGTCGTCGCCCAACAGGTAGCGGCCGGTCTGCCACAGGCTGGTGATGTCGTGGACGTCCAGCCCGAAACGCGGCACCCGGATGAGGGGGATGCCCGGGCAGGCGGCCTGCAACTGGGCGATGCCCTTCTGGTCCTGCTCGGCGAGCACCTGGAGCTCGCGCAGCGTCTCCTCCATCTTGGCGCGGCGGGTGGGCGTCAGCGTGGCCGCGTCCGCCCACATGGCCTCGGTGGGCAGCGGATGCACGCGGTTCACCACCAGCGCCACCACCTCCATGCGGTGCTGCTTGAGCAGGGTGTTGAAGTGGATGGCCTCGTCCATGCGCTCGGGGTGGGGGCTGGTCACGAGCACGAAGCCCGTCGTCTTGTCCTCCAGGAGCGAGCGCACGCCGCGCGCCCGTTCGCGGAAGCCCTCGTTCATGCCCGACAAGGACAGCATGAAGCTGGAGAGCTCCTGGAGCATCTCCGTGCCGGTGAACTTGGACAGCGCGCGCAGCACGTAGCCGCTGCGGTTGAAGAGCGACAGGCCCAGCTTGCCCGCCTTCAGCGCGGGCGCCAGCAGCCACTTCGCCGCCTCGTTGTCCAGGAAGTCCAGCACGCGGTTGGGCGCGTCCAGGAAGTCCAGCGCGTGCGCGGTGGGCGGCGTGTCCAGCACGACGAGCTCGTACTCGCCCTTGCGGCGCAGCTCCCAGACCTTCTCCATCGCGATGTATTCCTGGCTGCCCGCCAGGGCCGTGGAGAGCGACTGGTAGAAGCGGTTGGCGAGGATGCGCTCGCGCTGCTCCGGAGGCGCGACGCGGGTGATGAGGTCATCCCACGTCTGCTTCATGTCCAGCATCATCGCGTACAGCGCCGCGCGCGGCGTGACGCCCAGGGGCGCCAGCGCGGAGGCCGGCACCTGCGTCTCCGCGTTGCCGAGCGCGGACAGGCCCAGCGAGTTGGCCAGCCGCTTCGCCGGGTCGATGGTGCACACCAGGCTCTGTCGGCCCTCCACCGCCGAGCGCAGGGCCAGGGTGGCCGCCACCGTCGTCTTCCCGACACCGCCGGAGCCGACACAGATGAGGACGCGCTTGTTCGCGAGCGCGGGCGCGAGGGCCGTGGTGCTCACCGCTCCCCCATCACCAGTGTTTCGAGGTGACCCATGACCTGCTCGATGGCGTCCCGCCCGAACGCGGGGAGGAACAGCCGGGGGATGGTGAACACCGGCGTGTGAAGGTTGCGCTCCAGCTTGGTGCCCGCGAGCACCGTCAGCGCCGCGCGGTCATGGTGCGCCTGGGCCACGGGGTGCAACTCCGGGTGGCCCGCCAGCGCCTCCAGGTCGGCCTCCGTGAAGCGCTCGGGGATGGCCTGGTTGAGCACCGCCGCGTGCGTGCGGAGGTGCACCCGCTCCTTGAGCGCCGCGTGCAGCTCCAGCGCCTCGTTCACCGGCATCTCCTCCGGGAGCGCCACCAGGACGGCCGCCGTCACGGACGGGTCCACCAGCAGGTCGCGCATCTTCTGGGCCTCGCGCGACATGGGGCCCGGGGGCACCGTCTGCACGAGCACCTGCGGCACGCTCAGGAAGGAGATGGCGTGGCCGGTGGCCGGCGCGTCCAGGACGATGGTGTCGAAGCGCCAGCGCCCGTCCGGCAGCTTCTCCTGCAGGTGGTACATGATCTTCCCCAGCAGGACGAGCTCCTGCAGGGACGGCACGAAGCGCAGGAAGTAGCGCACCAGCTTGTTCTCGAAGACCGTCTTGTAGAGGGTCTCGAAGCGCAGGACCATCAGCCCGTACTCGCGCATGGCCTCCTGCGGGCGCACGTCCACGGCCCAGAGGTTCTCCTCCAGCAGCATCACCTCGGGGCCGGCGGGAGGGTGCTCGAGGAAGCGGCTGATGCGCTCCTGCGTGTTCACCTCGCACACCAACGTCCGACGCCCCGCGCGCGCCGAGCGCAGGGCGAGCGCCGCGGCGACGGTGCTCTTGCCCACGCCACCCTTGCCGGAGACGACCCACAACCGCTTGTCCAGGAGCCCTGCCATAAGCGAGCGGCGAACCGTAGGAATCGAGTCTCCAGGAGTCAACGCGTTTGGCCCGGGGTTGTTGCCTTGCTTGACACGTCGCGTTGCCCCCTCGCAGAGTGCGGCGTCTTTTTCCCGACGTCCCGACGGCCAAGGTCCGCCGAGCGGGTGAAAACCAGGCTTCCCATGCTGAAGAACAACCCGGTGATGAAGAAGCTCGTGGAGACGGGCGAGGAGCGCGTCGGCAAGCTGGCGCAGCAGCTGCTCTCCAACGAGAAGTTCGTGGCGACGGTGCAGACGCTGGTGTCGCGCTCGCTGTCGGCCAAGGGCACGCTGGACAGCGCGCTGCGCACGGCCCTGTCGGCCATGAACCTGCCGTCCACGGCGGACCTGGAGCAGCTGCGCTCGAAGGTGGACGACCTGGAGCGGCTCTTGGCGTCGGTGGAGAGCAAGGTGGACACCCTGGTGGCGCAGAAGGCGCCGTCGAAGAAGTAATCACCCGGGCAGGTCCGGGGGAGCCCGAGGCCACCATGCGGCGCATCGCCTTCATCAACGAGAAGGGCGGCACCTGCAAGACGACGCTGGCGGTGAACACCGCCGCGTGGCTCGCCAGGGAGCGCGGCATGCGCGTGCTGCTGGTGGACCTGGACACGCAGGGCCACGCCAGCAAGGCGCTCGGCCTGGACGTGCGCACGCTTCCTCGCAACGTCTTCCACCTGCTGACCGACGACACCGTCGCCCTGGCGGACGTCGTTCGGCCGACGGCCGTGGCCGGGTTGGACGTGCTGCCCTCGTACAAGGAGATGGCGGACTTCCCGGTGGTGGTGGCGTCCCACGCGCGGCGCTCGCACCGGCTGGCGGACCGCCTGGAGGCGGCGAAGGACGCGGGCTACGACGCCGTCGTCTTCGACTCGCCGCCGTCCATGGGGCTCACCACGCGCAACATCCTGGTGGCCGCGACGGAGGTGGTGGTGCCCGTGGCGCTGACGTACCTGGCGCTGGATGGCTGCGCGGAGGTGGCGGACACGGTGCGGCAGGTGGGCGAGGCCGAGGGTCGCTCGGATTTGAGCGTCACCAAGGTGGTGCCCACGCTGTATCGGAAGACGGCGCTGGCCACGGCGATTCTGGAGCGGCTCAGGGCGTACTTCCCGGAGTCACTCGCCACGACGCCGCTGGGCTACGACGTGAAGGTGGACGAGGCCCAGAGCCACGGGAAGACCATCTTCGAGTACGCGCCCCGAAGCCGCGGCGCGCAGATGCTGGCCGCCATCGCCTCGGAGATTCACGGCGGGCCCGCTCCCCGGAAGCGGAAGCGGGCGGCGCCGAGGGCCTGACGGCTCGCTACTCGGACTTCTTCGACTGCTCGATCTGCTCGAGCTTCTTCTCCAGCTCCTCGAGGCGCTGGGTGAGCGACTGCATGTCGCGGCCCAGGGCGGGGAGGTTGCCGGTGAGGTTCTCGACGACGTGCTTCACGCGCTCGTCGATCTTCTTCTGCCAGTCCTCGAAGGCGCGCTGGCTGGCCTTGAGCAGGTCGGCGGGGGACAGGCCACCGGCGGGCAGGTTGGCGTCCGCGGCCTGCTGGAGGGGCTCCTCGGGAGGGACCTCCAGGCCGGCCTTCACGGCCTCTTCGCGGCGCAGGAGCTTGTCGAGGCGGGACTCGGCCTCCTCGCGGATGGAGGCGACGCGAGGGCTGACCTCCTTCTGGATGAAGCCCGAGATGGACTCGCCGGGGTGGCGGATGATCTCCCGCAGCACCGACAGCGGCATCTGGTTCTTCTTCTTCTCCTCCTCGAAGATGATTTGCGCGAGGGTGACCGAGGTCAGGTCTTCTTTCGTGCGGTTGTCGACAATCCGCACCTCGGTGCCCTCCTTGATCATCGCGGCGATCTCATCGAGGGTGACGTACCGGCTCTCCACGGTGTCGTAGAGCTTCCGGTTCGTGTACCGCTTGATGATCTTCGGCTCCTTGCTGCTTGGAGCGCCTGCTTGCTCGGCCTCGCTCATCGGTTTCTCCGCCCCTTTTGGGCTCGACTCCAAGCCACCTTCCATGCCTGAGTCTCGCAGGGGCGAACCTCGTACCAGAGGGGTTGGAGGCGAGCAAGCAGCGAGAACCTGTCTCGCCGGACCCACCTGATGCTCCTATACTCGTGCCTGCCCCAGGCCTGCTGAATGATCGTCAAGTGCGCGCGGTGCCAGACGCGGTTCAAGATCCCCGACGAGAAGGTGACCGAGAAGGGGGTCAAGGTCCGCTGCACCAAATGTCAGAACACGTTCCGCGTCACCCGCGAATCAGGCGGGGAGGATGCCGGTGCGTCCTCGCCTTCCTCGTCGGCCGGGCAGGCCGACCCCTTCGCCGCCTTCGGGGCCGCTGCCGACCCCAAAGGCGTTGAAATCACGCGCCCTGGCTACTTCGCGCAGGGCATCGCGGCGACACGGACGCTCCCCCCAGCCGCCCCCGGGGATGGCTCGTGGAACAGCATGGACGGGGACCTGGACACGGAGGACGGCGTCTTCCGCGAGCCCACCCGTGTGGGTCCCATCCCGCTGCCTCCGGCGCAGTCCTCGGGTGCCCCCGTGGCGGGCGGTCCCGGCGTCGCCGCGGCGCGCAACGCGGGCGCTGTTCCGTTGCCCGGGGCCGCGCAGCCCGTTCGTCCGCCAGTCGACACTTCCTCGGGGTTGTACGGTGGCGCGGTGCCTCCGCCGGTCGATGAGGCCGCCGCATCGCGGCAATCCGGCGCGGTGCCCCTTCCCGGAATCGCGTCCCGGCAGCCTCCGGGTGTCGCGGCGCCTCGGGGGGCGCCAGCCCGCACGGCTCCGCCATCGGGAAGCGCCGCGTCGCAAGGGGCGGACCTCGCGGACCCCTTCGCTGATTTCCTGGCCGCGCCCTCCGCTCCTGGTGGCTCGGCGGATCCGTTCGGCGCAGTGCCCGCGCCCGTGGCTCCTGGCGCGAAGCCGCCCGCGCCTCCGCTCGATGCGGATCCATTCGCGTCCATCGACATCGATGACGGGCCCGCGCTGCCGGCTCCTCGGGCCGCGGTCTCCGCGCCTCCCGCAGCCGAGGATGACCCGTTCGCGTCCATCGACATCGACGACGCGACGTTGGCGGCGCCGCCTCCGTTTGCTTCGGCGCCTCCCGCGAGTTCGCCGGTGGCGGGGCAGACCGCCGCTCCTCGTGCTCCTGGGGGTGTGACGGGGCCGCCGTCTGCTCGGGCTCCTCAATCGGGGGCTCCGCGTGCTGGTGCGCCAGCGACAGGGCGGCCACCCTCGCCTGTGGCGGCGGGGGCCTCGCCGTTTTCGGCGCCCGAGGATGCGACGCTTCCGGGGCGTCCTCCGGCACCGCCGGCGGATCCATTCGCCTCGCTCGACCTGGGTGACGTGACTCAGGCGGGTCGGCCTCCCGCGGACCCGTTCGCCTCGCTCGACCTGGGCGATGCGACGCAGGCGGGTCGGCCGCCTCCGGACCCGTTCGCGGCCCTCGACTCGAGCGACGCAACGCAGCCGGGCCGTCCGCCCGCCGCTCCTGGCCGCGCGGACCCGTTCGCGGCCCTGGCTCCGAACGACGCGACGCAGCCTGGGCGTCCGCCGTCGTCCCCTGCTCGCGCGGGAGGCGCGCCGCCGAATCCGAACGACGCTGGGCGTCCGACCTCCGCCCCTTCTCGTGGAGGTGGCGCGCCGCCGAATCCGAACGACGCGACGCAGGCTGGGCGTCCTCCCGCCGCGCCCGTTCGCGGGGGAACCGCGCCGCTCAATCCGAGCGATGCGACGCAACCGGGGCGTCCGCCCGCCGCCCCTGCTCCCGTGGACCCCTTCCTCGCGCCGGGTGACGCGACGCTCCCGGGCCGTCCTCCCGCGGGTGCGGACCCGTTCGCGTCCCTCGACCTGGGCGACGCGACGCATCCCGGGCATTCGTCACCCGGACAGCCCCCTTCGTCGCCTCCCGGCGCGCAGGACCTGTTCGACCTGAACTCGGACGGCGGCGATGCCTTGGGTGAGCACGCGGGGCTCGAGGCCTCGGACACCGGGCGCGCGGCGTTGTTCGGTGATGTGTCTCCGGGCGCGATGGACCACGATGGCTCGCACGGCGCTTCGTTGAGCTCGCTCCTGGACGACGTGCCTCCCGTGGACGCTGGCCAGGGTGGCGGCGTCACCCTGGGACGCGTGGGCGTCGGGGTGGGGCATCGCGAGGTGCTGGAGCTGGACCCGAGCATGTCCGCCGCGCCCGTGGTCTCCGTGGCCAAGCCCACGGCCCGGCCCGAGGACGTCGGAATCCCCCAGGCCCGCCCGCCCAGCCGCGCGCGCAAGGTGACGGCCCTGTTCGTCAACCTCGTGGTCGCCGCCGCGCTCGTGGTGGGACTGGGCGCGCTGGGCTGGGTCTATCTGCACGAGGGCAGGGTGGACTTCTCGGTCCTCTCGCCCGAGCGCCTGCGCTCGCTCGTCGTCCCCGCGCCCACGCCGCTGGTGGCGCTCGACGTGTCCAACGGCCTGTACGAGACGCAGTCCGGCAAGCCGCTCTTCTTCATCCGAGGCGACGCGGAGAACCGGACCTCCGCGGCCACGCACCTGCGCGTGCGCGGCGCCCTCTTCGATGGGAACCAGCGCGTGCGCTCCGTCGAAGGACTCGCGGGCTCGGTGGCCACGTCGGAGGAGTTGTTCGCGGTGAGCAACACCGAGTCGGCCCTGGCCCTGCGTCAACGCATGGACTCCGCCGCCATCTCCGTGGCTCCCGGCGGCCGAGCGCCCTTCCTGCTCGTCTTCCACGAGTACCCAGCCTCCCTCGATGGCTTCCGGCTCGAAGTGACGGTGGAGGCCGTCCCCGCGCCCGCCGCGGCCGCGCCTCCTCCCTCCGAGCCCACCGCGCCAGCCCAGGCCAAGCCCACGGAGTGAGCCGCCATGCCCTCGCTGGAGGAAGCTCGCAACGTCGTCCGATTCCTCCACGCGCTCGGAGGCGGTGCGTCCGTGCGTCGCAAGGCGGCCGCGAGGGAGCTGTCACGCGGAGACCCGCTCGACGCGAATGAGCTGGTGGGGCACCTCATCTCCCTGGCCCGTCAGGGCTGGGAGCCCGCCACCTGCGTACTGTCCGACTTCATGGCCGCGCTCGCGCAGGAGGCGGAGCACATCCCGCACGTGGGCGCGCTGCGGAGGCTCGCGCATGTGCAGTCGCTCGACACCGTGGCGGACCTGTTCGCCCAAGGCCCCGCGAAGCGCGAGATGAACCCGGATGCCGCCGCCCGCGCGGACGCCAACGCCTTCTCGCAGTCGCTCGGGCACCTCAAGCAGCAGGCCCGGCTCACGAGAGACCCGGACACGCTGTCGCGCCTGGCCACCGTGAGCAACCCCTCCGTCCTGCGCAACGTCCTCATCAACCCCCGCCTCACCGAGGAGTTGGTGGTGCGCGTGGCCGCTCGCCGTCCCGCGCGTCCCGAGCCGCTGCTCGAAATCTGGAGGTCTCCGCGCTGGTCCGTGCGCCACGCCGTGCGCCGGGCGCTCGTCTTCAACCCGTACCTGCCTCCGGAGGTGGGCGCGAAAATCGTCCCGCTGCTCAACACGGGGGACCTGCGCGAGCTCATCTCGGACAACGCCGTGCACGCCTCGCTGCGCGAGCAGGCCGCTCGTCTCCTGGCCGAGGGCCCCGAGTCCCTCCGCGCCACGCGCCCGGAAGCGACGGAAGCACCCAGGGCCCGCGTCGGACACCACGGGCCGGACTGAGCCGAGCTGGTCTCTACCTCACGAGGTCGCGAACCACAGGCGTGCCGCGAACTCACGTCGGACACTCCGAGGCCCGGCGGACGCAAACCGTGCGGTGGGCGCGCGGTGCGCACGCTCCAGCCTCACGGCCCGGACTGAAGACACGTGGCGCGCACAGGGCCCGGACCGCGTCGAGCTGTGAGGAGGGGAGCCAGCCGGCCTAGCGGCGGCGCGGGGCGTCCTGGTCGGTGTACTCGGCGTCGGTGGAGCCCCGACGCGAGGACGGCAGCGACTTGGCGTCGACGAGGTCATCGCCCTTGGACGCCTTGCGGAACGAGTAGACGAACTTGCCCACCGCGTTGCCGAGCTGACCCATCCGGGCGGCCGAGAAGACCACCAGCAGGATGAAGCCGAGGACGATGAGTTCTCCGAGGCCGAGGCCCATGATGAGGGCACAGTGCAGCAAAGGGGCGGGGGAGGCAAGCCGCGCGTCCAGCCGTGGACGCCTGCCCGCACTTCGGCTGCACGCGCCGGCCGCTTCCGTCGCACACTGCGCCCATGCTCCTGCTTGCCCACCGAGGCGCCTCCGCCGACGCCCCCGAGAACACCCTGGAAGCCTTCTCCGAGGCCGTCCATCAGGGCGCCGACGGCGTGGAACTGGACGCCATGGTGTGCGGCTCGGGCGAGGTCGTCGTCTGTCACGACGAGCGCCTGGAGCGCCTGGCCCGCCTGCCGTGGGAGGTGCGCACCACGCCCTGGTGGAAGCTCCAGAAGGCGGACGTGGGCTCCCCCCTCGGCTTCGCTCCAGCCCGCATCCCCCTCTTGGAGGAGGTGCTGGAGTCCCTGCCCCCACAGTTCATCGTCAACATCGAGCTGAAGTGCGAGCGCTTCGATGACGACGGCCTGGCCCGCAAGGTGGCCCGGCTCGTGCGTGACCTGGGCATGGCCGAGCGCGTGGTCATCTCCAGCTTCAACCCGCTGTGCCTGTTCCGGCTGCTCCACGCCGCGCCCGAGCTGCGCCGGGGCTACCTCATCGACCCGGACCGGCGCTGGGGCGTGCAGGCCTACGCGGTGAGCCCGCTCGTGTCGTCGCACTCGGTGCACCCGTACCACGTGGACTGCACGCCGGAGCGGGTGGCCACCTGGCGCGCCGCGGGGCTGCGCGTGGCCGCGTGGACCGTGGATGACGCCGCACGCGCGAGCGAACTCGAGCGCATGGGCGTCAGCTACCTCATCACCAACAGGCCGGGCGCGGTGCGTGAAGCCCTGCGCGCCGCGGCTTGAGTCAGGCGCTCAGAAGTCCAGGCCCAGCGTGGTGCTGAACGCGAAGACCCCCGGCAGACCCCGGTTCTCACTCGCGCCCGGGTCCTCCACGCTGCCCGTGCGGGTAATCGACAGCTCCGCGCCCAGCTGAAGCACGCCGCCGATGAAGCGCACGCCGCCGTAGAAGCGCTGGTTCACGTTGTCGCCGAAGGACACCTTCCGGTACGGCGCCGTGCCGTCCAGCGCCGCGCGCGAGTCGTTCCCGGTGGAGTCCTCGTACGAGCGGTCCGGCTGGAAGTCGATGCGGCTGGTGGTGGCGCCGACGAAGCCCAGGTCCAGGCCGCCGTAGGGCGTCAACGTCACCATGCCGCCCAGGGGGAATGACTTGCCCACGCCCAGGTCCAGGCCCATCACCGTGAGGCTCAAGTCCCGGGTGCCGAACAGCTTCGTCACGTGGCCGCGCACGCCCACGTCCGGCAGCCACGTGAAGCCCTCGTTGACGGCCCACTTCACCTCGCCGGTGGCCACCACCTGGCTGCTCTTCTCCACCCAGCCCACGCGTCCACCCAGCTCCAGCGAGAAGGGCAGGCCCTTGCGCACGTGGAAGGAGGGGATGAGCACCGTGGAGGGCTGCTGGGGGTTCTCGGTGGGGATGCGCACGCTGTCCGGAATCGACACCACGGACAGCTCCGCGTTGATGGCCCAGGCCGAGTGCCCCGTCGTCTCCGGCGGCATCAGGTTCGCCGAGGTGATGGCGGCGCCCATGATGCGCGCGAAGGCCTGGAAGTCGGCGTTGGCGGAGGCGCGCGTCGCCGGATCTCCGAACTCGGAGATGCGCAGGTCGTTTTGGTCCGCGTACGCGGTCGCTCCCGAGACACACGCCGCCAGGGCGAGCCACCGACTGAACGTCCGCATTCGAGTCACCGCCTCCCGAGCACCCGCCGGCCGGGGGCGCCCCACGGCGTCGGACGCTAACGCCTGCTCGCGCGGAGCGTCAACAAAACGGGCGGCCCCTCCCGCCAGTCTCCGTGAGGAGAACTGGCGGAACGGACCGCCCGGGAGGCTGCGTCCGGCGCGGGGGCCGGAGGACTACTGCTGCCGCGGCTTGACCGTCCCCGCCGGCTGACCCGGCGCGGGCACCGTCTGGGCGACCTCCGCGGGACGGCGGCGGATGACCAGGGTGCGGCGGCTGGCGAAGTCGGTGCTCTCGCGCGCCACCACCAGCACGTTGTTGTTGCCCTCCTTGAGCGTGAACTCGGTGGAGAACTTCAACGTGTTGGGCTCGCCCTTGGCCGGGTCCACGCCCTTGAAGAAGACCTTCTGGTCATTCACCAGCACGTACACGTCCAGCAGGCCGTTGGGGTCCGTCACCACGCCGGACAGGGTGAACTTCTCCCCGTTGGCGACCAGGCCGCCCGAGGACGGGTCCGCGTCCAGCTTGATGTCCGGCGGACGGCGCGTCGTCGTCCAGGCCACCTTGGGCGCCACGGGCTTGCCGGCCTTCACCTCGCGAGCGTCCTGGGTGCGCACGAAGGCGAAGCGGTTCTTCTCCAACTCCACGCGCAGGAAGCCCTTCGTCGCGGCCTCCACGGGCAGCACCGCGGCGGAGTTCAGCTTCGCCACCGTGCGGGCGTTCTCCACCGGCGAGCCGAACAGCTCCACCTTCTCCGCGATGCGCACCGTGCCCTTCTTGGGCTCCATCGTGGCCACCGCCGCGTCCTTCACCGGCAGCTCCATCTTCTCCATCACGAACTCCTCGAGGGGCTCGTCGATGATGGCCAGCTTCAGCGGGAAGGTGTCGCCCTTGTAGCCCTTCTTCACCTCCACCTGGAAGCGCGCGGACTTCGTCTCCCCCGACTTCAGCTCGCCGAGTTTGAAGCGGCCCTTCTCGATGAAGATGTTCGCGTCGCCGCCATTCTTGATCTGCGTGAACGAGTCCAGCGCCGTGCCCGGCCCCACGTTCGTCACGTCGAGCAGCACCGCCACCGACTCACCGCGCTGCACCACGCCGTCGCCGTTGCAGCTGGCGCAGTCGTCGATGACCTGCCAGTTGAACGCGAAGGACGGCCGCGGCAGCTCGGCGAAGTTCAGCTCCGACACGCGCGTCTCCGGCAGCGCGCCCTGGTCGTCGAAGAAGCGCACCGTCACGTCGTCGCGGCGGCTGGTGAGATCCTTGGGCAGGCGCACCTTCACCTTCCAGGACTTCTTCTCGCCCGGGTTGAGCGCGCCGAAGATGAACTCGCGGCGGTCCAGGAAGGCGTTGTCGCTCTCGGTCCACGCGCGCACGCGCTTGAGCGGCTCGCCGCCCTTGTTCTCCGCCGTCACCACCATCTCCAGCAGCTCGCCGGCCATGATCTTCGTGTCCGGAGTCGGCGTCAGCGTGCCGGTCAGCTGCACGTTCTTCGGCGTGGGACCCGGGCTCCAGTCCACACCCAGCGCGGCGATGGCGTTGTTGATGCGCGTCTCCTCCTCACGGCGCTTCTGCTCGATGAAGGGCTTGCCCTGCTCCAGCATCTTCTGGCGGGTGGTGGCCGGCGCGCGCAGCACGTAGTCGCGCGCGAACTGCACCTCGAAGTCCTCCTTGATTTCATCCTGGGACTCCGCGTCCAGCTGGTCGTCCAGGTCCTCGCCCTGGCCCGCCACGTCCAGCAGCGGGTCGTTCTCACCGTGCGGCTTCTTCTCCGGCTTCTCGGTGGCGGCGACCTTCGGCTTGGGCTCCTCCTTGGCGGCGGCGGCCAGCTTCTCCTGCTGCTTGGGGTCCACCTTCAGGTACTTGAGGCTCTCGCGCGGCTTCTCGCGGTCCAGCACGTCCTCGCGCTTCTTGGCGACGGTGGCCGAGTCCGGGTTGCCGAAGTGCTGGTCCAGGTCCGCCTCGCCCATGGAGCGGCGCGACGCGAACACGTCCACGCGCTCGTCGGTGACGCGGGTGGGCACCAGCTGGATGTCCGGGACGATGCCGACCTCCTGGATGGAGACGTCGCCGGGCGTCAGGTACTTGGCGATGGTCAGCTTCAGCGCGCTGTCATCCGGGAAGTCGTACAGCACCTGCACGCTGCCCTTGCCGAAGGTCTGCCGGCCGATGATGACGCCGCGGTTCAGGTTCTTGAGCGCGCCCGCCACGATTTCGGACGCCGACGCGCTGCCCGCGTTCACCAGCACCGCGATGGGGTAGGAGTCCTCGCCCTCCGTGGGTCGCGCGCGCTTCTCCTCGCGCAGCTTGTCCGACAGGCCCACCGTCGCGACGATGGTGCCGCTCGACAGGAACGTGTCCGACACCTGGATGGCCTGCTCCAGCAGACCGCCCGGGTTGCCGCGCAAATCCAGCACCAGGCCCTTGAAGCCGCCCTTGGCGTCCGCCTGCTTGCGCAGCTCGCCCAGCCCCGCCTCCAGGTCGCGCGTGGTGTTGCCCTGGAAGTTCTTCAGCCGGATGTAGCCGACGTTCCCGGAGAGCATCTTGTGCTGGACGCTCTCGATGGAGATCATCGCGCGCGCCACCGTCATCACCCGCGGCTTCTCCCAGCCGTCGCGCTCCACGGTGATCGTGATGCGGCTGTCCACCGGACCGCGCAGCTTGGACACGGCCTCGTTGAGGTCCATGTTGACGGTGGACTCCTCGCCAATCTTCTTGATGCGGTCATCCTTCTGGATGCCGGCGCGGTGCGCGGGCGTCTTGGGCAGCACCTTGACGACGGTGAGGTTGCCCTCGCGCATCTGGATGACGAAGCCCAGGCCGCCGAACTCGCCCTTGGTGGACAGCTTCATCTCCCGGTACAGCTCCGGGCGCAGCAGCACCGAGTGCGGGTCCAGGGTGGACAGCATGCCGTTGACGGCGGCGTACTCGATGTCGCGCGTGTCCTCGATGGGGCGCATGTTCTTCGACAGGAAGTCGAAGACGTCCTTGAGCGCGAACGACATCTTCCACAGCGAGTCGACGTGCGCGATGTCGAACTCGCGCGACTTGCCGTTGACGTTGACCGACAGCTTGCCCGTCTCCGGGTTGCCGTCCACCAGCACGTCCGGGACGCTCTTCTCCACGTACTCGAGCGAGGAGATCATCATCTCCTTCGGCTTGATGCGCTTGGGGTCGACGTAGTTCTCCTTCACGTAGAGGATGACCTTGGTCAGCACGCGAAGGCTGTTGAGGTCATGCGGCGCCTTCTCGCCCTTCGCGGAGGGCAGGCTGCCGTCCCAGGTGCCCTGCGCCTGCCCGGCCTCGGCCGCGCCCATCATCAGCGGTATCGGCGCGCGATGGCTGCCCACGAGGGCCCATGCTCCGAGGAGCACGGCTACGGCGGAGATGCGGCGGAGAAAACGCGGCATGTGATTCATCCAAGCTGGAGCACCGTTCGGCGCTCCGGGGTGTGACGTGAAATGCCTAGAAAATCCGAACCCTTGAAACGGTAGCTGGGCATTGAAGCGGCCGGGCAAGCCTAATCACGGCTTTCTGGTGCTTCAAGGCGTCGACTCTCCGCTGAAGAGGCAGAACGTCCCTGGCGGGCACTGCGTTCCCGCCCTGTTGGCTCCGACAGTCGGTGGAGGCGTTTATTTCAGGGCAGCGCCCCCTGGCTGGCCCCGGGAGGGGGCGGCAGGAGGCCTGCCTTCAGGAACCCCCGGTAGAGGAGGGTCCCCGCGACGATGGCCACCGGGAGGAAGAACGTATTGAGGATCGGCACCCAGAGCAGGACGTAGACGCCCGCCCCCAGGCCCAGGCAGAGGGCGCGGCGCTGGCGGAGCATCCGGCGCACCTCGGCGAAGGGGTACAGGTGGCGCGTCATGGGGGCGGCCAGGAACTCGCCCGCCATCCAGGTCATCGTCCACAGGGCCCCGAGCACCGTCCACAGCACGCTGCCCACCCCGGGGATGAGGTGCAGGGGGAGCAGGAGCGTCAGCCCGGCGACCAGGAAGAAGAGCCGGGCGAGCGTGTGGAAGAGGCCCGTGGTGATGCCCCGCACGAAGCCGGCCAGGGTGAAGGGTGGGCCGTCGTTTCCTCCACAGAGGGCCTCGGTGGCCTCCGACAGCGGATCCTGCAGGGGGGCCAGCAGGAGGGGCGGGACGATGTTGGCGCCCACCACCCAGAGCACCAGGCCCGCGAGCACCAGCACCGTGTACCAGGCGCCCCGGCCGTACCAGGACTCGGGCAGGGGCCAGACGGAGCCCAGGGCCTGGGGGGCGTAGTGGTACAGCAGCCAGGCCAGGCCCACCAGGGCGATGGCGGTGACGACGGCGCACAGGGTGGACAGCACGAAGAGGCGGCGGGAGCGCAGGATGAGGCCCGCGGCCCGGCCGAGGAGGCCCAGGCCCTGGAAGAAATCGGACAGGCGCGGCTGGGGGGACACAGTGGGGATGGGAGAGGGAGGGCTCATGGCGGGCCAGTGCGCGAATCGACAGCGGGTCCGGAGGTCCCCGTTATATAGGGCGCGCCCATGTCACTCGACCTCAAGCGAGCCGTCTCCGAGCCCATCACCTCCGTCGACATGCTGGTGTCGGGATTTCGCGCCGCCGAGAAACCCCAGGAGGAGCTGCGCCTGGGGCTCGAGCACGAGAAGCTCCTCTACCCGGTGGGCTCGTCCGAGCCGGTCCCCTACGAGGGTGACTCCGGGGTGGGCGCGCTCCTGATCCGACTGGCCCCCGACGGCTACGTCCCGTTCCGGGAGACGCCGGACTCCCCCGTCATCGCCCTGCAGCGCGAGCGCGGCGAGGCCACCATCTCCCTGGAGCCCGGCGGCCAGTTCGAGCTGTCCGGCAGCCCCTTCCACACCGCGCGCGAGGCGCACGCGGAGAACCTGGCCCACCTGAAGCAGGTGAAGGCGGCGGCGGGGGCGCTGGGACTGCGGCTCGTGACGCTGGGGTACCGGCCCACGGGGACGACGTTCACCCAGCCGTGGATGCCCAAGAGCCGCTACCTGGTGATGCGGCGCACCCTGCCGGAGCGCGGCCGGCTGGCGCTGAACATGATGTTGATGACCGCCACCGGACAGGTGTCGCTCGACTGGAAGGACGAGGCCGACTGTGTCCGCAAGACGGTGGTGGTGGCGCGACTGTCACCCATCATGAACGCGCTGTACGCCAACAGCCCGCTCGTGGACGGCAGGCCCTCCGGGTACCTGTCCTTCAGGAACCGCGTCTGGGACGAGGTGGACCCGACGCGCTGCGGCTACCTGCCGGCGTTCTTCGACGGCTCCTTCTCCTACCGGGCCTACGTGGACTGGGCGCTGGACGCGCCGCTGCTCTTCCTGCGCCGCGAGGGGAAGTACCTGCACCCGAAGCTCACCTTCCGACAGTTGCTGGAGCAGGGCTTCGAGGGGCAGCCGCCGGACCTGGCGGACTGGACGGACCATCTGTCCACGCTCTTCCCCGAGGTGCGGCTGAAGAAGGTCGTCGAGGTGCGGGGCGCGGACTGCGGCAACGCGGCGATGACGGGCGCGCTGGCGGCCTTGTGGCGCGGCATCCTGTACGACGCCACCGCGCTGGACGAGGCGGAGCGGCTGTTGCCCCAGCTCACGTACGTGGAGCACCTGGCCTTCCACGACACGGCCCGGCGCGAGGGGCTGGCGGGGCGGCTGGGCGCGCGCGAGCTGTACCGGCTCGCGGAGGAGATGGTGGGCATCGCGCGGCGGGGTCTGGGACGGCTGGACGCGGCGGATGCGCCGTTGTTGGAGCCGCTCGCGGAGGTCGCCGCGTCGAAGCGCTCACCGGCGGCGGAGCTGCTCGAGGCGTGGGAGAAGGACCCACGCCCCGAGACGGTGCTCGCGCTGCGCACGGTGTGAGCGGACCGGTTAGAAGCGGCCGCCCAGGGTGAGGTTGGCGTTGAAGAGACTGCCCTTGGCGGCGCTGGTGGTGCCGGGGCGGTCCACGATGTCCTCTCCGCCCAGCAGGCGGTAGGTGGCCCGGGCGCCCGCGAAGAGGACGCGGCCCAAGCGGTAGTCCACGCCGGCGGCGAGCGGGAACTCGGCTATCCAGTCACTCTGGTAGACGCCGTCGGCGCCGTCGGTGGGGTCGACGTAGCTCAGGCCCGCGCCGGCGCCGACGAAGGGGCGCCACTTCTCGTCGATGAGCGGGCCCGCCTTGGCCATGAGGCCCAGGTTGTTTCGCCACAGGCCCGAGTCCTCGTTGTCGACGCGCCTGGCGTCGACGGGCATGCGCTGCAGCTCGTAGCCGACCTCGATTCCCACGTACTTCCAGGCCTGGGCGTCGGCGTTGATGCTGAAGAGCGGTCCCACGCCCACGTCCCTGCCCAGGTCTCCGGTGAAGCTGCCCAGGCCCAGTCGCACGTCGAGACCGACCTCGGGCTCCCGCCTCATGTCCAGGGCCCCCGCCACCTTCTGGGCCTCAATCGCGAACGCCGGGCTCGCCAGCGTCACGGTCGCTACGGCAACTCCCCCCCACGTCGAACGTCGCATCGATTACCTCCTCGCAAATCCGGTCAGCGGAAAGCTGGGCATCCGTTGAGTCGGCTACAGAGGGAGGCCACTGGGGCGGCGGTGGTTCGGAAGGTCCGCCAGGAGACGGACGGAGGGGCGCTCAGCGGCGGCCGAAGAGCTTCTTCAGCCCGGACAACAGTCCGCTGGGGCGGGCCTCGGGCTCGCCTACCAGCGGCGAGCGGGCGACGAGCGCCTCGCGCCCCGCGTCGTCCAGGTCCTCCAGGGCGAGGGAGACAGGCTGGCGGCGCACGCCTGGCAGCGTGGCCTCAAGGCTCAGCGCGGCGTCTGCGGACAGGGTGAAGTGCAGCTCCACCTCGCCCGGGCGCTCGACGTTGAGCGAGAGGCGGCCGAGGTATTCGTTCTCCGCGACGAGCGGCGCGGCGCCCTGGAAGAGGGCGAGCTCCAGCGGGCCAGGCGCGGACACGGGGATGACGAGCGTCTTGCCTGCGGGCAGTCGTGTCGTGCGCTCGAGCACGCGGCGCTGGGTGCCTCCGCGCTCGGCGACGCCGATGGGGGCGGAGAGGACTTCGGAGACGGAGGCCGCGGGCTTGCCGCCCTCTGCGAGCACGATGCCGTGGCCGAGCAGTGCCGCGCCCAGGGCCACGGCGCCGCGCGCGTCCACGTCGTCGCGCACGGGCACGCCGAGGCTCTCTTCGAGGCGGCGGCGGACGAGGGGTGTGCGGCCCTGGCCACCCACGAGGAGCACGGCGTCGAGTCCCTGAGGAGAGAGGGCGTTGGAGTCGAGGACCTCGCGCACGACGGACGTCACGCGCTGGGCGAGGTCCGCGGTGAGGGCCTCCATGCGCTCGCGGCTGAGCGGGGGGACGCTTCCGGAGGGCAGGGTGACGTCCACCTGGTCCTTCTCGGTGAGGGCCATCTTGGCGGACTCGGCGGCGCTTCGCAGGGGGCCCCAGTCGAGCGGGTGCTCGGGGCGGGGGATGCCCTGGGCGGCGAGGTCGCTGGCGAGGGCCTCGGCGATGCGGGCGTCGAAGTCCAGGCCGCCCACGGTGGGGTCTCCGCCGGTGGTGATGACCTCCAGGTCGTCACCGGTGACCTGGACGACGCACACGCCGAGCCCGCCGCCACCGAGGTCCACGACGAGGACGCGCTTGCGAGCCAGGCCCTTGCCGTGGCCGTGCGCGAGGGCCGCGGCGGCGGGGGCGGTGAGGATGCGCTGGGCATCGAGCCCGGCCATGGTGGCCGCGTCACGCAGGGCGGCGCGCTGTCGGTCGGTGAAGTGGGTGGGCGCGCAGATGACGGCGCGAGAGGCCTTCCGGCCGACGAAGGTCGCGGCGGCGTGCTTCAGCTCGCGCAGGAGGAGCGCGGTGACGAGCGTGGGGGCGACGAGGCGTCCCCCGAGCTCCACGGAGGCGTCCCCGCTCGGGTCCGCGGCGACGGGGAAGGGGAGTTGTGGAGCGAGGGTGCGCAGGCGGGGCGAGCGTGCGCGCAGGCCGAGCAGACGCATGAGTCCGGGCGCGGCGCGACGTGGGGCCCGTGTGGCCTCGACTTGTGCGGCGGGGCCGACGAGCAGCTCTTCGTTGCCGTCCACGGCGATGAGGGCAGGGAGTTCGTGGCCCTCCGTGCCCGGGAGCGGGACGAGCTGAGCGATGCCGTCGTGGAAGACGGCGACGCGCGCGTGCGAGGTGCCCAGGTCGATGCCGAGGACGACCTCGGGGAGCGAGGGGGAGGTGGTGGGCGCGGAGACGGGGACTTCGAGCAGCGCGCGGCGGCGATTGCGCGCGGTGTCTGCATCTTGTGGAGGCGTCGGGGCTTCGCTGGGCTCGGACCGCGGCTCGGTGTTGGGGCGAGGCGCGGGCTGGGGCGAGCGAGTGGGGTCGGTGGTGCCAGTGACTGCGGACGCGCCTGTGATGTTCGTGGTGCTGAGCACCGATGCGACGGTGGAGTGTGCCGACTGACCGGGCTGGGTCGTGCTCGCCGTGGCGGTCACGTCTGCTGCGCCGAGGTTGTTCGACGCAGCCTGTGTCGACGGAGCCGACTCGGTCGTGGCCGTCGATGCGGTCATGCCTGCTGCATTGACGTTGCTCGACGCAGGCAGCGTCGACGGAGCCGACTCGGTCGTGTCCGTAGAAGCGGTTACGTCTGCTGCATTGATGTTGTTCGGCGCGGGCAGTGTCGACGATGTCGACTCGGACCTGCCCGTAGATGCGGATGCGGCCACGCCCGCTGCACCGGTGCTATTCGACACCGGCTGTGTCGATGGGGCTGACTCGGTCGTGGGCGTAGATGCGGTGACGCCTGCTGCACCGATGCTGCTCGACACAGGCTGCGTCGATGGGGCTGACTCGGTCGTGCTCGCAGATGCGGTCACGTCTGCTGCGCCGGTGCTGTTCGGCGCAGGCCGTGTCGATGGGACCGACGCGGTCGTGCCCGCCGTAGCGGTCGCTTCTGCTGCACTGGTGTTGTTCGGCGCAGGCTGCGTCGGTGAGGCTGCCTCGGTCGTGCTCGCAGATGCGGTTACGTCTGCTGCACCGGTGCTGTTCGGCGCAGGCCGTGTCGATGGGACCGACGCGGTTGTGCCCGCCGTGGCGGCCGCTTCTGCTGCACCAGTGCTGTTCGGCGCAGGCTGCGTCGACGAAGCCGACTCGGTCGTGTTCGCAGATGCGGTCACGTCTGCTGCACCGGTGCTTTTCGACGCAGGCTGCGTCGACGAAGCCGACTCGGTCGCGGTGGCGTCTGCTGCACCGATGCTGTTCGACGCAGGCAGTGTCGACGAAGCCGAATCGGTCGTGCCCGTAGATGCGGCCACGCCTGCTGTACTGGTGCTGCTCGACACAGGCGGTGTCGATGAATCCGACTCGGTCGTGGTGGCCGTCACTCCTGCCGCATCCAAGCTGCTCGGCGCAGTCGGCCGTGTAGATGGAACCGACTCGATCGTGCCGGTAGATGCCGTCACCCCGGGTGCACCGATGCTGCTCGACACGGGCTTTGCCGATGGGGCCGACTCGGTCGTGCCCGCCTTGACGGTTACGCCAGCCGCACCGACGCTGCTCGATGCAGTGGGTCGTGAGGATGGCGTCGACTCAGTCGCGCTCGTCGATGCGGACGTCGTGATGGGCACGCCTGCAGCACCGGAGTTGTTCGTGGTGCTTGGCGTCGATGAATCGGTGGTCCGTGTCGCGGGGCCAGATTCTGTGGTGCCCGTGATGGGGGGCGCCCCTTCGGCACCGGTGATGTTCGTGCGGCTTGTCGCGCTGCCCGTGGCCACGGCGGTTACGCCCTCTGCACTGGTGCTACTCGTGCTGGGCCCCGAAGAAGGACTCGGGTCGACGGACTGGAACGACAACTCCGCATCGCTCGTCGGAGCATCGCCCCACGTGTCCGCAGCGTTGGGGCGTGTTGAAGCCTCGACGTGCTCCCCGGCGACGGTAGACGAAGGCGTCGACGGCTCCGACGTGCCAGTCACGTACTCGAAGCGAGCCGGAGCAGTCGTCGCAGGTTCGGTGGTGGACGCGGCCGAATCCGTGGAGATGACCGCCAGGTCCGTCGAGTACTCCGACGCTGGAGTCGGCTCCACCAGCGACGCGACGGTGCTCGTCGAGCCCGCGAAGGTCGAACCCCCTGTTTGCGTCGATGTCGTCGTTGGCCCTGAAGAATCAACGGCAGGTGAGCCCGTTGTCTCCTCGAGCTGCGCAGCCGACGGTGACGGTGTGGCATCCCGTGCATCGAAGTCGTCGCCGAAGAGCGCCTCGGCCGAGAGTGTCGACCTCGACGCTGGAGAAACCGTCGCTTCCAGTGACCGCGCACCCGTCTGTTCGGCAGTGCCGGCAGGCTCGTCGTCATCGGGGCCGAACAGGCTCGCGGTGATGTCGAAGTCGAGCGAGGTGCTCGCATCCTCCTGTGCGTGAGCCCCCTCCGCCTGGCTGGGCTCCACACCCGGCATCCCGGAGTCCGAAGCACCCGACTCCGCATCGAGGCCCAGGGCACGCGGAGCTTCGCTCTCCTGGCGGAGTTCCGTATGGGGCGCCTCGAAGTCCGAAGCACGTGGCGCCGTCCCAGCGCCTTCGTCATGTCGGGCCACGGCCTCGTGACCAGTCTCCGAACTCACGCTCTCGTGAGAAGGACGTGCCTCCTGGTCGTACGCGCTCGACGTCTCAAATCCCGTGGACGGTGACGCGGCTTCCGAGTCGGCCTCACGTGGAGCCGCGACGTCAGCGGCCCGCGCCTCGGACTCGAAATCGCGCGGAGCCTCGTGCGCAGGTGCAGGAGCCGCATCCACCGACTCTTCATGGCTCGACGTCCGCGCACTCAGTGCCGCAGGCCCAGCCGCCTCGGCACTCGAATCCTCGACGCCGTGACTCGCGGGTTCCACCGGAACCACGGGCGCCGGCGTCGCCACGGTCCGGCCCTTGCGCACCAACCCGGGAACCAGTTGATGCGGCGCGGGCTCCGGCGGCCCCTTGCGCACGACGATGCGGTCGACGAGCGCCTTGCTCGCCGCGTCCAGCTTCACGAAGCGCACCGTCATGCCGGAGCGCCCCGCGCCCGACTCCACCTGCGCCTTCACCACCACGCCCTCGCCGCGCAAGAGCCGGCTCCCATCCGCCAGCACGAACTCGAACGCGAGCCCCGTTCCCTCGGGCTTCAGCGCGCGCGTGGCGATGAACACGCCGCCGCGCGCCACGTTCGAGCCGTACTTGTCGATGAACTCCTCCTCCGTGCCGTACGGAAGACGGATGCGCAGCGGAAGCAGCTTGGGAACAAGCCCGCTCATCGCAGGGGGATCCGCACCTCTCCCCCCGTCCCCGGGATGACCAGGTGGAGGTCACCTTCCCGCAGGGCCGGCGGGGGCAGCTCGAACAGGAGGATGACGTCCGAGCGCTCCTCGAGCGCCCACGTGCGGCGCAGCGGGCGCGTCCCCGCGAGCACCTGCGCATCCCGGGCAATCCCATACGACGCGTCTTGCGCGCCCACCACCCGCGCCGCATCCCAGTCCTGCGTCACGGGCGCGGGTCCCACGTTCTGCGTCACCAACTGCACCCGGAGGAACAACTCCTCCGTCGTCATGCTCAGCTTCCCCGAGCCCTTCACCGAGTGCGAGGACTCCAGGCCCGTGAGCTTCACCGCCACCGTGTCGATGTGCACCGTGGCATTCGACTCCGGCAGCTCCAACCGCCGGGGCGCCGCATCCTCCAGCCCGGCGGCGAGCCCCGCGAGCTGTGCGTTCGGATCTCCCCGGCTCGACTCGGGACCGGGCGTGGGACGACCGCCCTGGTTCACCCGGTCCACTTCCTGCCGCAGCTTCTGCAGCGTGCGCTCGTCCGCCGTGCCCAGGGCCCCGGACGCAGGCTCCTCCTTCGTGCAGCCCCCCCACAGGAGGGCCGCGGTCAGGAGCGGCGTCAGCGACACCAGGGCAGGGCGGACACGAGGGCTCACGCGGCGCCAGCTCCCTTCACCAGTTCGTACAGCTTCTCGAGCGCGGCGGGCAGCTTCGCCGAGTCCGGACCACCGGCCTGCGCCATGTCGGGCTTGCCACCGCCCTTGCCGCCGACCTCCTTGGCCATCTCCCGGACCAGCTCACCCGCGCTGATGCCCTTGGCCACCACGTCCTTCGTCACCGCGACGAGGATGATGGCCCGGCCGTCCTTCTCACCACCGATGGCCACCACGCCCGACTGGATGCGGTCGCGCAGGTTGTCCGCCATGCCGCGGAACACCTTGTCGTCCGCCGGGTCCACGCGCGTGGCCAGCACCTTCATGCCGTTGACGTCGCGCGCCTGCTCCAGCAGGTCCTTGCTGCCGGCCGTCTGAGCCTTGACGGAGACCTCCTCGACCTTGCGCTCGAGCTCCTTCACGCGCTTCTGCGTCGCCTCCACGCGCTTGACGACGTCCTTGGGGGACGTCTTGAGCAGCTCGGCCACCTTGCGCAGCTCGTGCTCCTGCTCGCGCACGTGCTGGAACGCGCCCACGCCCGTCAGCGCGATGATGCGCCGCACGCCGGACGCCACGCCGCTCTCGCTCGAAATCTTGAACAGGCCGATGTCGCCGCTGCGCTTGACGTGCGTGCCGCCGCACAGCTCGGTGGACTCCGGGTGCACGGTGACGACGCGCACCGTCTCGCCGTACTTCTCACCGAACATGGCCACCGCGCCGGACTTCTTCGCGTCCTCCAGCGCCATGACGCGCGTCTGCGCCGCCGCGTTGTCGCGAATCCAGCCGTTGACCAGGTCCTCGACCTTCTCCGACTCCTCGGTCGTCATCGGGCCGAAGTGCGAGAAGTCGAAGCGCAGGAAGTCCGCCGCGACGACGGAGCCCGCCTGCTTCACGTGCTCGCCCAGCACCAGCTTGAGCGCCTTGTGGAGCAGGTGCGTCGCGGAGTGGTTCGCGCGGATGGCCTTGCGCCGCTCCACGTCCACCGCCGCCTGCACCATGTCGCCAACCTGGAAGCTGCCCTCGGTGACCTCCACCGTGTGGACGATGAGCCCCTGCACCGGGCGCTGCGCGTCCAGGACCTTGGCCTTCGCCTTGCCGCCGTGGCCCACGATGTCGCCGGTGTCGCCCAGCTGGCCGCCGGACTCGCCGTAGAACGGCGTCCGGTCCAGCACCAGCTCCACCTTGTCGCCCTGGGACGCCTGCACCGCCTCCACGCCGTCGCGAATCAGCGCGCGGATGCTGCCCTCGCCCTCGTGGCCCTCGCCCTCGTAGCCCAGGAACTCGGAGGGCCCGAGCTTCTCGATGAGCTTGAGGTAGACGTCGCCGATGGCCTTGTCCTTGGTGAGCTTGCCACCCTCGTTGCGCTCGGCCTCCTTCTTCAGCTCCACATCGAAGCCGGGGAGGTCCGCGTCGAGCCCGTGCTCACGCAGGATGATCTGCGTCAAATCCCACGGGAAGCCGTAGGTGCCGTGCAGCAGGAACACGTCCGCGCCGGACATGAGCTTCTCGCCGGACTGCTTCAGCCGGGAGACGCTCTCGTCGATCATCTTCATGCCGCGGTTGAGCGTGCGGCGGAAGCTCTCCTCCTCGTGCTCGGAGACCTTGAGGATGAAGGGCCGGCTGTCGCGCAGCTCCGGGAACGCGTCACTCATCAACTCGATGACCCGGTCCACGACCTTGAAGAAGAAGATCTGCTCCAGGCCCAGCAGCGTGCCGTGGCGGATCGCGCGGCGCATGATGCGGCGCAGGACGTAGCCCCGGCCCTCGTTGGAGGGCTGCACGCCGTCGGAGATGAGGAACGCGGCGGTGCGGCTGTGGTCCGCGATGACGCGGTGGGAAGCGCCCGTCTCCTGCGAGTACGGCTTGCCGGAGACCTCCACCACCTTCGCGATGATGCTCTGGAACAGGTCGGTGTCGTAGTTGGAGCGCTTGCCCTGCACGACGGAGGCGATGCGCTCCAGGCCCGCGCCCGTGTCGATGGACGGCTTGGGCAGCGGAATCAGCGGCGCGTCCTTCTCCTTGCGCTCGAACTGCATGAACACGAGGTTCCAGATTTCCAGCCACCGGTCGCAGTCACACGCGACGCCCTGACACGGCTTGCCCGCCGCCTCCTCGACACAGGGGATGTCGTCGCCCTGGTGGAAGTGGATCTCGGAGCAGGGGCCGCACGGGCCCGTCTCGCCCATGGACCAGAAGTTGTCCTTCAGGCCGAGCTTGTAGATGCGCTCGCGGGCGACGCCCTGCTTCGCCCACAGCTCGAACGCCTCCTCGTCCCACGGGATGCCACCCTCGCCGTTGAACACGGTGATGGCCAGCCGCGCGGGGGGCAGTCCGAGCGTCTTCGTCACGAACTCCCAGCCGTACGCAATCGCGTCCGCCTTGAAGTAGTCGCCGAAGGAGAAGTTGCCGAGCATCTCGAAGAACGTGTGGTGGCGCGCGGTGTAGCCCACGTTGTCGAGGTCGTTGTGCTTGCCACCGGCGCGCACGCACTTCTGCGACGTGGTGGCGCGGCTGTAGTCACGGCGCTCGCGGCCCGTGAACACATCCTTGAACTGCACCATGCCCGCGTTGGTGAACAGCAGCGTCGGGTCGTTGGCGGGCACCAGCGAGGAGGACGGGACGCGGCGGTGTCCACGCTCCTCGAAGAACTTGAGGAACGCCTCTCGAATCTCGGAGGCGGTCAGGGCGGAAGGCATGGTGTGGGTATATGCCACAAGAGTGGGCCGCGCAGGAGTTCTTGGAGTTTGCATGGAGGGGTGGACGCCCCGGCCGACGAGACTCCGACAACCCCCGAGCCGCCTGGATGGCTGGTGGGGGAGGGGACGCCGTCTCCTGCAGGGCCCTCGTCAGTGCCCGTGCGACATCGACTGCTTCACCTTCACCACCCGGGCGGGCGTGCCCGCCACCACGGTCAGGGGCGGGACGTCCGACGTCACCAGGGCGCCCGCGCCAATCACCGCGCCGTCCCCCACGGTGACGGGGCCGATGATTTGAGCCCCCACGCCCACGTAGACGTTGCGGCCGATGCGGGGCACGCCGGGCACACCCAGCTGCGGCTCCACGCTGACGTTCTGGGACAGGAAGCTGCCCTCGCCCACCTCCACGCCGGGGGCCACCACCACGCCGACGCCGCCGTAGCCCAGCCCCACCGAGGCGTGCAGCCGCGCGTCGATGTCCACGTGGCTGTGCAGGAGCCGGTCGCCCACGGCGGCCACCATGCCCGGCAGCATCGGGACACCCAGCGTGCGCAGCCGCCTCGCGGCTCGGTAGAAGGTCAGCGCCGTCGGACCCATGTCCCACCCCGTCCCGTCCCCCGGCGGCCCGACGAAGGCCCGGCCTGGAGGCGCTCCTCGGCCCTGGACGCCATCCCGGAGTGGGAGGCAGCGGGCGTCGGAGGAGTCATCCAGGAGGACGGGCGCGTCGAAGCCATGGCTCCGCGCCAATCTAGGGGGAGCCCGGGCCCCGGCCAGTTGCGTGTTCGCGAGGGGCCCGCGAGCGTCCGCCAGCCAACCTCACCAGGTCCCCTCGGACCCCCAAGTGCCACCGGTCCGACACTCGCCCCGGTGGCCAGGCGCGTGGCTCAGGAGGCTTCGCCTTCGCGCAGGCGCTCGAGCGCGGCCTCGACGTACTGCACGCCCTTGGCGGTGATGGCCTTGCCCTTCTTGGTGTCCTGGGCGTAGCCGGCATGCAGCCGCAGGGCCTTGGCCGCGTTGGGCGCCGCGTAGGTGACGCCCAGCTCGCCCCAGAAGCGCGACGTCGTCCCGGACGTCACCTCCATGTCCAGCTCCGCGGCGCGGGCCAGGTAGAGCGGAATCAGCGAGCGCACGAGCTGGTCCTTCAGCTTGCCCGCGGACGCGAGCTGCTCGTGGCGCGGATGCGTCCGCAGCGCCGCCATCAACCGGTCCACCGCCTGTCCCGCGTCCGCCGTGGGAGACGCGGACGCGGCGGGGCTCTCGCGCTTCTTCGCGCGGGGCTTGCTCCGGGCGGGGCTGCTCTTGGCCGACTTCGGCGCGGGGGCCTTGGGGGCGCTCTTCGCGCTCTTCGTCACCTTGGCCTTGCGCGTCTTCGCGGCCTTCGTCGGAGGCACAGGCTCTTCGGCCACGACCTCGGCGGCGGGGGCTTGCGGCTCCTCGATGGGGCGAGGGCGCGGGGTGCGCTCGACGCGCGTGGGCTCGGGGGCGCTCGGGGGCGCGGCCTGCGCGGGGGCGGCTGGAGTCTCCCTTCGCTCCACGGGACGGGGCGCGCCATGGCCGTTGTGGGCGGGGGGAGGATTCGGGCGCGCGTAGCCCAGGCGCGTGCGCACCTCCTCCACCACGCCGCTCAATCCCACTTGCTGCAGCAGACCTTCCAACCGGGAAGCGAATGACACCGGGCATGCCCTCCTGGACCGGGCGCACGTTACCCCAGGATGGCCCCAGGTCGGATCCACGACGCCTACGCGGGGAGGGGAGGTGGGTGTGAACGGCCTGCCCTCCAGGCAACTGTTCGTCACCGGGCACACGGCGCTACACTGCGAGTCGCCCTCCCCCGCCATGCGGCTGCCCGCCCTCGTCCTGCTCCTGTTGCTCCTCGCGCCCGGCGCGACCCTCGCCCAGGGGGATACCCGTCTTGCGTTCCTGGGGCGCCAGCTCCAGCAGGGCAAGGACCCCCGCTCCCGCTCCCAGGCGGCGCTGGTGCTGGGCGCCACCGAGGACCCGGAGGCCGTGGCCGTGCTGTGCCCCGGCCTCAAGGACACGAGCGAGCTGGTTCGCGCCGCCGTCGCCAAGTCGCTGGCGAAGCTCTTGGAGTCCTCCGCGCTGCCCTGTCTGGAGGCCCACAAGGACGAGGCGGACGCGGCGGTGCAGGCGGCGGTGCGCGAGGCGGTGAGCGCGCTGAAGGAGTACCAGGCGCGTCCGGCCCGTCTGTACATCGCCATGGAGGGCATGAAGGACCTGACGCGCTCGCTGCCGCCGGAGCTGGTGAAGGCCACGGAGGCGCGGCTGCGCTCGCGGTTGGTGCGCCGGGGCGCGGTGCTGGCGCCGGCCAAGGAGACCAAGGCGCAGGCCAAGGGCGTGCTGAAGAAGCTGGGCGTGCGTGGTTTTCGCATCACCCCGGAGGTCCACCCCATGGAGGGCGGGGGCCTGCGGGTGGCCATCGTCTGCATGACCTACCCGGACCTGTCCCTGCTGGGACAGGTGGACGTGAAGGCCGGGGGCGCGCAGCCCGCGGACCTCCTCAAGGCGTTGGTCCCCCGCGCCGTGGAGGACGCCGCCGAAACCTTCGAGTGGAGCAACGACACATGACGACGAGCAGCACGGCGCAGCAGGCGGCCCCCAAGCGGCGCTGGCGCAACTTCCTGCTGGATACGAGCTTCCAGCTCAAGCTGACCGCGTACATCGTGGGCGTGACGCTGGTGCTGTCGGCGCTGCTGGGCGTGTTCCTGGTGCGCTCGGCGCGGGCGCTGATGCAGGAGACGGCGACGGCGGTGGAGGCGCGCTCGAAGGCCGCCGAGGTGAGCCGGGAGCTGTCCAGCGCCACGCTCTCCAACGAGCTGCTCGCGCGCATGGATGACCCGGCGTTCGAGGCCGCCTTCCGCGAGAAGGCGCAGACCATCGACGCGGCCTACGAGCAGGAGCGCGCGGCCATCGTCGCGCAGCGCGCGGAGCTCGAGTGGCGGCAGCGCGCGACGTGGTGGGTGCTGGGCGCGTTCCTCCTGGCCTTCATCGCCGTGGTGGCGCTGGGCACCATCGTCGTGACGCATCGGGTGGCGGGGCCGCTGCTGCGCATCCGGCGCATGGTGGGGGAGGTGGCCGAAGGCAAGCTGCGTCCTCCGTCGTACGGTCTGCGCGATGGCGACGAGCTGAAGGATTTGTTCGACGCGACGCGGACGATGATGCAGCGGCTGCGCGAGCAGAGCGAAGAGGATGCGCGGGTGCTGGCGAAGGCGCTGGAGGAGGCGGAGCGGGGTGGGGCGTCGGGCGAGTCGCTCGGCGAGCTGCGCGCGCTGGAGTCCCGCTTCCGCGCGCGCCTGGACGCGTGAGCGTTGCGCGGTGTTGCGTCGAGCGAGTCGCTCGGTGAGCCGCGTGCGTTGAGGTCTCGCTTCCGCGCTCGCCTGGGCTCGTGAGCCCTGCTCAGCGCGGCGCGGCTGAGTCCACGAGCAGCCCCGTCTGCTTGAGCACGCCGTGGATGCGCAGGCGCGCCTGCGCCCACGGCAGCGCCTCCACGCGGTAGCCCTCCAGGGCGTTCATCAGGTACGCGCGGTAGCTGGGGTGTCCCGGGTCCGCGATGATGACGACGCCCCGGTCCGTGGTGGACCGGATGAGGCGCCCCACGCCCTGCCGCAGCAGGAGCAGCGCGCGCGGCAGCCGGTACTGGAGGAAGCCCTGGTACTCGCCCCCCGCGCGGGCCAGCGGCTCCTCGCGCGCGGCGACCAGCGGACGCAGCGCGGGCTCCAGCGGGAGCTTGTCGATGAAGACACAGCCCACGCCCCGTCCGGGGATGTCCACGCCCTGCCAGAAGCTCTTCGTGCCCAACAGCACCGTGCCCGTGTCGCGCTCCTGCCGCGCCGCCAGGGAGCGGCCGTGTCCACGGGACTGCCGCAGCACCTCGATGCCCAGCGGCTCCAGCCGATTGCGAGCCTCCGCGCCCACGCGCTCCATGCGCCGCGTGGAGGCGAACAGCCCCAACAGCCGTCCGCCCATCGTCTGCGCGAGGCCGGAGATGCGCGTCGCCGCCCAGTCGACGAAGGGCTCCTCGTGCGCGCGCGGCGCGTCCGTGACGAGCACGACGAGCGCCTGCTCGTGCAGCTGGAAGGGGGAGGGCGCGCGCAACAGCCGGGGCGCGGGCTTGTCGCCTCGGCCATCCAGCCCCAGGCGCTTCAACACGAAGGGCGTGCCGCTCCCGTTGCTCGGGCCCAGCGTGGCGGAGGTGAGCACCAGCGCGCGCTTGTTCGCGGCGAAGTCGCGCGACACGTGGAAGGACACGTCCACCGGCTGCGCGCCCACGCTCCAGCGCTGACGTCGGGGCTCGGCCGTGGCCGAGTAGCACCGCCCCGCCGCCGCCTCGCCCGACAGCTCCGTGGCCAGCGTCGACAGCTCTCCCAGCTCCGTCGTCGCGCCAGACAGCTCGCGCTCCAGCGCCGGCATCCTCACCGCCAGCTCCGGCAGGGCCTCCAGCACCCGCACCGCGAGCAGTGTGTGCAGCGCCTGCAGCGCGCCACGCACCAGCTCCAGCCCCTCGCGCACCGGCGTCCACGCGGGCAGCGCGCGCACGGCCTCCGTCACGCGCAGCTCCGGGGCATAGGCGCCCTCGTCCGGGTCCTCTCCGGCCGCCGTCGCCGAGGGCTCACACAGCTCCGTCACCCGCGCGCCCAAATCCCGCGCCTCGTCCATCAACCGGCGCAGCGAGTCCTCCACCTGGCCCATCAGCGCGCGTGACTCCTCACGACGGGAGGCCGACAGCGCGCGCCGCAGCTCGGCGAACAGGCCGTGTCGTCCGTCGCGCCCGTGCAGCCGCTCGGTGAGCCGGTGGAAGGCCAGGTCCGACAGCTCCACGGTGAGCGCCGTGGTGGCCACGTCCTCCACCTCGTGCGCCTCGTCGAGAATCAGGTGCTCGAGCTTCGGGTAGCGCGCGGGCCACGCGAAGGCGAGCGACTGGTTGATGACCAGCACGTCCGCCTCGCGCGCCTGGGCCACCGCCGAGTGGTAGAAGCAGCGGTGGTGATGCGGGCACTTGTCGCCCAGCGTCGTCGCCGCCTCGGAGCGCACCGCCGGCATCAACCCCATGAGCACGGGGAAGCGCTCGCGGAACCAGTGGCTCAGCCGGTCCAGGTCTCCCTCGACGCTGCGGCGCAGGTACGCGCGCAGGTACGCCCGGGGCGCGCGGGCGTTGTGCCCCATGCCCGGCTCCACGCGCGTGGCCTCCAGCGCGCGGCGGCGGCACAGGTAGTTCGACTGGCCCTTGAGCAGCGCGTAGCCGAACGTGCCCCCCAGCGCGCGGTGCAGGCGCGGCAGGTCCTTCTCCAGCAGCTGGTCCTGCAGCGTCTTGGTGTGCGGCGCCACGCCGACTTTCCGCCCGTTGCGCGCGGCGAAGAGGGCCGCGGGCGTCAGGTACGCGAGCGACTTGCCCGTGCCCGTGCCCGCCTCCACCGCCACCTGCTCCCCATCCGACAGCGCGCGCGCCACCGCCTGCGCCATGTCGAGCTGCGCGGGCCGGCTGCGGAAGCCCTCCTCACGCTGCTCCAGCGCCCCGCCCGCGCCCAGCACCGCGGACACCTCGTCGGCCCGCACCGCCAACACCGGCGTCTCGGCCTCGGGCTCCGCGACCGCGGGGACGCCCACCGCGCGACGGCGCTCCGGACGTCCGCGCAGGAAGCCGCCTTGTGTCTCGAGCGCGAGCGGCGCGGGCCTCGCCCGGCAGGCCTCGTTCAGACGCGACAGGAGCTCCAGGAGTGGCCACTCGTCGTAATCGAACGCGCCCCCCTCCAGGCTGTCAGCGGGGCCGAGCCGGCGCGCCGCCCGAGGGTCCAGCGTGGCCACGAGGTCCGCGAGGTCCTCGCCACGCCCGTCGCTGATGCAGCGCTCCATCGTCTGCACGAGCACCGCGTACACCGCCTCGCAGTCGGACACCGCGCGGTGTGGCTGCCGGATGCCCAGCCCCGCCCAGCGCAGGAGCGACTCCAGCGAGTGGCTGGGCAGCTCCGGGTGCAGGTAGTGCATCAGCTCGCACGAATCGAGCACCGGCGCGCGGATGGAGCCCAGCAGGTCCGGCAGGAAGCCCTTCTCGAAGGAGGCGTTGTGGGCCACCACCGTCCAGCCCGTCAGCCGCGCCTTGAGGTCCTCCAGGTCCACGCCGAAGCGCGGCCGGCCCTCCAGGTCCGCGTCCGTCAGGCCCGTGAGCCGACGAATCGTGAGGGGCAGGGGCTTGGACGCCGAGTACAGCCGCGCGAAGCGGTCCACCTCGCGCCCGTCCTCGAAGAACAGACACCCCAGCTCGATGATTTCGTCGGCACGTGGATCCAACCCCGTGGTTTCGAGGTCGAGGAAGACATGCCGCGTGAAGAGCTCCGCCGCGCCGCCCATGCAGGGCCGGCACACTACTCCTCCCCGGCGCGGTGCCCAGATTTCGGCCTACGTCTTCACTCCACCAGGAAAACGCCGGAAATCATCTTCCCCATGGCGCAGCCGTACACGAGCTTGCCGGACGTCTTGGGCGTGAAGGTGATGTCCACCGGCTGGCCCAGCGGCAGCGCGGTGTTGATGCCGTAGTCGTCCATCACGACTTCCGTCGCGCACGTCTGGTCCGTCTTGCGCGTCACCACCAGCTTCACCGGCTCGTCCTTCTTGAGCTGCACGGGGCTGGGCTCGTAGCCCTTCTCCGTCACCGTCAGCTCCACCACGCGCACGCCGTTCTCCCGCTTCTCCGGGACGGTGGGCGCGGGGGCCGCGGCGGCGGGCGGGGTGTCCTTGGTGCAGCCCTGCTGGGTGGCGCCCACCATGGCGGCCGTCGCGGCCAGCGCGAGCCAGGGCTTGATGATGCGGGAGATGAAGGGGCGCATGGCGTGAGTGCCTCGCTCGGCAAAAGATGGAGGAAGGGGCGGCGCCCCCGCGAAATTCCGCGGCCTTGGCTTCAGGCCTCGGTGGCGGGAGCGCTCGCTGCGACCGGCTCGAAGCGCAACAGCGCGTGGAGCGGGACGAACACCTCGTGGCCCGTCTCGCCCAACAGCAGGTCGAAGCGGCCCACGTGCATCAGCGGCAGCTGCAGCGTGATGCCGTTGCGCAGCACCAGCTTCACCTGCTCGCCCAGGTGGTCCAGGAACGCGCGCGGGTCCGAGTACGGCCGCTTGTCCGGCTGACGGGCCACCGTGGCGGGCTTCTGGGTGAGCTTCGCGTCGCGCTCGAGTCCGGGGAGCAGCCGCTCCCACTCCCCGCGCCGCGCCAGGAGCACCACCTGCAGCTTCTCCAGCCGCCCGGTGCGCTCCAGCGTGAAGGCGATGGGCTCCTCGGCGACCAGCGTGTCCAGCAGCGACCGCTCCGCCAGCACCACGGAGACCTCCGCCTTGCCGGCGATGAGCCCCGACAGCAGCTCCGCGACGACGGCGTTGTCCACCTCGCCGCGCGCCTGCTTGATGGCCGCCTTGCGCTGGGTGCGCTCCTTGCGCGCCATGAACTCGGCCACCGTCATGCCGCTCTGGAGCACGCCGAACGCGTCCCCCAGCGACAGCTCCGGCGTCTGGCCCATCAGCTCGTAGACCTGGTCGAAGCGCTTGGCCTCCTCGGCGTGCAGCTTGCGCCAGATGCGGCACTTCATCTTGCCTTCCAGCTCACCCTTGGCGATGCGCGCCGGCACGTGCTCGCGCTGCGCGAGCGCGAGGATCTGCTCGGGCGTGGGCGGAGGCCGGGGCGCCGAGGAGCGGAAGCCCCCGGGACGACCCCCGAAACCGCCGGGACGTCCACCGGGGCCACCGGGCCCTCCAGGCGAGCGCGGCGCCATCGGCCGGGCGCCCGGCGTCACGCCCGCGGGGCGGGGGGCGCTGGAGGCCACCGGTACCGAGGGACGCGGCGCGGGCGAGGGTGCTGGCGCCGCGGGGCTCGTGGGGGCGGCCGCCGCCGCCGGAGTGGCGGGACGGGGCGTGGGCGCCACGCCCGTGGGCCGGGGCGCGACGGGAGCCGCCGCCGGACCCGCCGTGGTGGGCCGGGGCGTGGGGCGCGGCGTGGGCGCGGGCGCTGGGGAGTCCGAGGGGGACGGACTCTGCCCAGCGCTGCCGGGCGTCGAGGCCGGCCGCCGGATGACTTCGACCGCGGGGATGGCCCGCCGTGTCTTCCGATCGTTCACAGTCGTACGTTACCTGATGCGAGGAGCCCGGGCATGCCCGGCTTCACGGCTGGAGGGAGGCTGAGAGGTCCACTTTCCACCCAGACGGCTCCCGGACCATCCGGACCTCATGGGTGCTGCCTGACGAGCGCACGAGCACGGTCGCCTCGTCGCCCGCCTCCCGGACCAGGGAGACCTCCGTAACATCCGGAGGAGGGGGGACATTCGCGAAGAACAGGCCCAAGGGCTCGGCCTTCACCGCGCCACCGGAGGCATCGCTCACCGCCTGCGCCCGCTTCTGGAGGGCCGCCTGCGTCGGCTGGGACAACGCGCCCCAGGCCTGACGCAGCTCACCGCGCTTCACCAGCCGGTGGAAGGAGGTATAGGCGTCCTGGGGTGTGCCGAAGCGGGGCTGGTTGCAGCCGCCCATGCCCACCAGGAGCAGGGCCAGCAACCAGGGCGTCGTCGCGGTCAGGCGCATGGGAGTGGGGTTTAGGTCAAACCAGCGCCGGGGGAAAGCCTCTGGTGAGGCCGTGTCACGGAACGTGTTGCTGGACACGGTTGCGCCCCGCTCCCTTGGCCGCGTAGAGCCCCGCGTCCGCCGCGCGCAAGAGCGCCTCCGCCGTCTCCAAAGCCGGGGAGGGCACCGTCGCCACGCCCAGCGACGCCGTCAGCCGCACCTGCTGCGGCTTTCCGTCCGGACCCACATGCTCCACGCCCAGGGCCGCGATGGCCTCTCGCACGCGCTCGCACACCTTGAGCGCGTCCTGGGGCGCCGTCTCCGGGAGCAGCGCGATGAACTCCTCGCCGCCGTAGCGCGCCAGCATGTCCACCTCGCGCAGCCGCGCGCGCGTCGTCTGGGCCACCGCCTTGAGCACCTGGTCTCCGAAGACGTGGCCGAAGGTGTCGTTGATGCGCTTGAAGTGGTCGATGTCCAGCATCACCAGCGACAGGGGGGACTGGTAGCGCTTGGAGCGCGCGAACTCCTCGCTCAGCCGCTCCTCGAAGCAGCGCCGGTTGTACAGCCCCGTCAGCCCGTCCGTGCGCGACAGGGCGAGCAGCTCCTCGCGCTTGCTGGCCAGCTCCTTGTTGGCGCGGTCCAGCTCCCGGTTCTTCTCCACCAGCGCGTCCTGGAGCACCTTGAGCCGCAGCATCGACTTCACCCGCGCCGACAGCTCCAGCATGTCGAAGGGCTTGACCAGGTAGTCGTCCGCGCCCAGCTCCAGCCCCTCCACCTTCCCGGCCGCCTGGCGCGCCGTCATCAGAATCACCGGGATGAAGCCGAACCCGTCCTCCCCCGCGTTCGCCTTGATGATGCGGCACACCTCCACGCCGCCCAGCCCCGGCATCTCCACGTCCATCAGGATGAGGTCCGGCCGCGACTCGCGGATGGCCGACAGGGCCTGGGTCCCGTCGTGCGCCTCCTTGAACACGTAGCCCCGCGGCGCCAGCCCCTCGCGCACGTGCGCCACATGCGCCGGGTCGTCGTCGACGATGAGCACCGTCCGCCCACTGAGCTCCCCGCCTGTCCCCGCCCGACGCGCGACCTCCTGCGTCTTCTTCCTCTCGCCGTCCGCCATGCGGTTGCGCCCCCAGTGCAATCATCCCGCGCTGCCAGAATGGCCCTGATTCTCACCCGCCGTCCCCGCAGAAGCCAAGAGGGACGGCAAGTGCCCGTCACTTCACGCGCTCAGAGCGGTTTGCGCAGCCGGGCCCGGTAGACGGGCTCCCCCGAGGACAGGTACCGCCGCTCCCGCGTGGAGGGTACCTCCTCCGGGTCATACGGATGGAAAACGCCGGAACCCAAGGGGTTGTGGAATCCCACGGATTCCAGGATGGACAGCATGTTGACGGCGCGGTCCTGCACGTCGGTGCGCATGTCGAAGAGGCCGCCGGGGACGAGCTTCGCGAGCAGGAGCCTGGCGAAGTCGGGTTGGACGACGGCGCGCTTGGCGTGGGAGCGCTTCCACCAGGGGTCGGGGAACTGGAGGTGGATGACGGCCAGGGAGTTGTCCGCGAAGATGCGGGGCACGACGAAGCGGGCGTCGGACTCCACGACGCGCAGGTTCTTCATCTCGGCCTTGGCGGCGCGGTCCTGGGTGTCGCGGGCGTACTTCTTTCGCCACTCGAAGGCGACGAAGCGCACCTGGGGGTTCCTGCGACAGTACTCCAGGGCGTGGCCGCCGGCGCCGGAGCCGATTTCGAGCTCCAGGGGGCCCGCGAAGCCGAACTCGGCGTCCCAGTCGGGAGGGGTGGCCATTTCGACGAGGTGGAGTCCGACGGGGTCTGGCAGCAGGCGAGGGCGGGGCATGTTCCAGGCGCTCCAACCACGGCCAAGCGGGGTCTGGCCAGGGAAAAACACTGGTATAGGGGGGGCATGAAGGTCTTCCACTCGGTGGCGGAGGCGGGCCGGGCGCTCGAGGGCCGGGCGCTGGCTCTGGGCAACTTCGACGGCGTGCACGTGGGCCACCAGGCCCTCTTCGCGGAGGCGCGCAAGCACGCGTCCCCCGC
Organism: Myxococcus guangdongensis; assembly: GCF_024198255.1. Lineage (NCBI taxonomy): Bacteria > Pseudomonadati > Myxococcota > Myxococcia > Myxococcales > Myxococcaceae > Myxococcus > Myxococcus guangdongensis. The sequence goes on along the minus strand of NZ_JAJVKW010000008.1, from coordinate 82,056 downwards.
GGCGTTCACCTTCAACCCCCACCCGGGCAAGGTGCTCCAGCCGGACCTGGCGCCCAAGCTCATCACGCTCCTGCCCCGGCGCCTGGAGCTGCTCGCCTCCTGTGGGCTGGAGGCCGTGGTGGTGCAGGCCTTCTCGCGCGACTACGCCCGCACGGGCCCCGCCGACTTCGAGGCCACGCTCTTCGATGCGCTGGGCGTGGCGCACGTGGTGGTGGGCAGCGACTTCACCTACGGCGCCGCGCGCGCGGGCACGGTGGACACGCTGCGCGAGGCCGCGGGCCGCCGGGGCGCCCGGGTGCACGTGGTGACGCCCGTCACGGTGGACGGCGTCGTCGCCTCGTCGTCGCGGGTGCGCGAGTACATCCTGGAGGGGCGGGTGTCCGCGGCCTGCCGGCTGCTCGGCCGCCCGTTCGATTTGGACGGCACCGTGGTGGCGGGGGCGGGTCGCGGGCGCACCATCGGCTTTCCCACCGCCAACGTGGACACGCAGAACGAGCTGCGGCCGGCGCCGGGCGTCTACGCCATCCGGGTGTGCTTCCACCACGAGGCGGGGGCGGGCGCGTGGCACGGGGGCGCGGCGAACATCGGCATCAAGCCCACCTTCGGCGGCACCGAGGTCACCATCGAGGCGCACCTGCTGGACTTCACGGGGGACCTCTACGGCCGTGAGCTGCGGGTGCAGTTCCTGGAGCGGCTGCGCCCCGAGCAGCGCTTCGGCTCCGTGGCGGAGCTGACGGGGCAGATCAAGCGCGACGTCGAGGCTGCTCGCACGGTGATTGCCAGGACCGGCGGCTGACCCCCGCATTTTTCCCGTGAGTGTTCAATGGGTTGGCGGCTCGGGGAGCCCGAGGGGGCGCCTTGACGGATGTGAGCGGCTCCCCTCTAATTCGCCGTCAGGAACCGTGCCAAAGGTGCTGTGGGGCCCCGAGGCAACGCCCGCGTCTCCCCTGGAGCGAGGTGGGCCCCCGCCCGCTTCGTCCTTCTTTGCCACAAGGAAGAGGCTTCACGAATGTCCGGTCGATTGGGTGAACTGCTGGTCCGCGAGAACCTCATCTCCGTCCAGCAGCTTCGCAAGGCCCAGGAAGAGCAGCAGAAGAGCGGCACGCGCATCGGCACCGCGCTCATCAAGACGGGCGCCATCGAGGAGTCGAAGCTCACCGACTTCCTCTCCAAGCAGTACGGCGTGCCGGCCATCAACCTGAAGGACTTCGACGTCGACCCGGACATCATCAAGCTGGTGCCCAAGGAAGTGGCCGAGAAGCACCTGGTCATTCCGGTCAACCGCGCGGGCCCGTCGCTGATCGTCGCCATGTGCGACCCGTCCAACATCTTCGCCGTGGACGACCTGAAGTTCCTCACCGGCTACAACATCGAGACGGTGGTGGCCTCGGAGGTCTCCATCCGCGAGGCCATCGAACGCTACTACGCGGAGAAGGGCCCCTCGATGGAGGAGATCGTCGGCGACGTCGGCGACGACATCGAGCTGGCGAAGGAGGAGACGGAGAACATCGACGAGATGGCGAAGGCCGCGGATGACGCGCCCGTCGTCAAGCTGGTGAACCTCATCCTCATGGACGCCATCAAGAAGCGCGCGTCCGACATCCACATCGAGCCGTACGAGAAGGACTTCCGGGTCCGCTTCCGCATCGACGGCGTGATGTACGAGGTGATGCGGCCGCCCATGAAGCTGCGCAACGCGATTACGTCGCGTTTGAAGATCATGGCCTCGCTGGACATCTCCGAGCGCCGCCTTCCGCAGGACGGTCGCATCAAGATCAAGATTGGCGGCGGCAAGGAGATGGACTTCCGCGTGAGCGTGTGTCCCACGCTCTTCGGCGAGAAGGTCGTGATGCGTCTGCTCGACAAGAGCAACCTCCAGCTCGACATGACCAAGCTGGGCTTCGACGCGCAGCCGCTCGCGTGGTTCAAGGAGGCCATCGACCGGCCCTACGGCATGGTGCTGGTGACGGGCCCCACGGGCTCCGGCAAGACGACGACGCTGTACTCGGCGCTCTCCAGCCTCAACGACGTGGGCACCAACATCTGCACCGCCGAGGACCCGGTCGAATTCAACTTCGCCGGCATCAACCAGGTGCAGATGCACGACGACATCGGCCTGAACTTCGCGGCCGCGCTGCGCTCGTTCCTCCGCCAGGACCCGGACATCATCATGATTGGTGAGATCCGCGACTTCGAGACGGCGGAAATCGGCGTGAAGGCGGCCCTCACCGGCCACCTGGTGCTCTCCACGCTGCACACCAACGACGCCCCGGGCACGGTGAGCCGTCTGCTCAACATGGGCATCGAGCCGTTCCTGGTGACGGCCTCGCTCAACCTCATCCTCGCCCAGCGTCTGGCGCGCCGGCTGTGCCCGGCCTGCAAGAAGCCCGCGGACACGGTGGACGAGCAGGCCCTCATCGACGCCGGCATCCCCCCGGACAAGATCGGCACCTTCACCCTGTACGAGAAGGTCGGCTGCCGCGACTGCAATGATCGCGGCTACCGGGGCCGCGTGGCCATCTACGAGGTCATGCCCTTCTGGGACGGCCTCAAGGAGCTGGTCATCAACGGCGCGTCCGCCTCCGAGCTCAAGCAGGAGGCCATCCGCCTGGGCATGAGCAGCCTGCGCATGAGCGGCCTCAAGAAGGTGATGGACGGCGCGACCACCCTGGAAGAAGTCGTGGGCAACACCGCGCCGGACCGCTTCTAGTCACTTCCTCCCCCAGACTGAATCGAAGGACACCCCCACCGTGGCCAACCTGCACCAGCTCCTCAAGGCGATGGTCGAGAAGGGCGCTTCCGACCTCCACATCACCACCGGCTCCCCGCCCCAGCTGCGCGTGGACGGCGAGCTCGTCCCCTTGAAGACGGCGCCGTTGACGCCCGTGGAGACCAAGCAGCTCTGCTACTCCATCCTCACGGATGCCCAGAAGCACAAGTTCGAGGAGGACAACGAGCTGGACCTGTCCTTCGGCGTGAAGGGGCTGTCGCGCTTCCGCGCCAACATCTTCATGCAGCGTGGCGCGGTGGCCGGCGCGTTCCGCACCATTCCCTTCAAGATTTTGACCTTCCAGGAGCTGGGCCTGCCGCCCATCGTCGCGGAGCTGGTGAAGAAGCCCCGCGGCCTCATCCTGGTGACGGGCCCCACGGGCTCGGGCAAGTCCACCACGCTGGCCTCGATGATCGACAAGATCAACACCGAGCGTCATGAGCACATCATGACCATCGAGGACCCCATCGAGTACCTGCACCCGCACAAGAACTGCCTGGTCAACCAGCGCGAGGTGGGCGCGGATACTCGCAACTTCAAGACGGCCCTCAAGTACATCCTCCGCCAGGACCCGGACGTGGTGCTCGTCGGCGAGCTCCGAGACCTGGAGACCATCGAGGCGGCGCTCACCATCGCGGAGACGGGTCACATCTGCTACGCGACGCTGCACACCAACAGCGCGGTGCAGACCATCAACCGCGTGCTGGACGTGTTCCCGCCGTACCAGCAGCCGCAGGTGCGCGCCCAGCTCTCCTTCGTGCTGGAGGGCGTGATGAGCCAGGCGCTGGTGGCCAAGGCGGGCGCTCCGGGCCGCATCCTGGCCCTGGAGGTCATGGTGCCCAACCCCGCCATCCGGAACCTCATCCGCGAGGACAAGGTCCATCAGATCTACTCGTCCATGCAGGTGGGTCAGGCCAAGTACGGCATGCAGACCTTCAACCAGGCCCTGGCGGCGCTGTTGCTCCGGCGCCTCATCTCCCAGGATGAGGCCTTCGGTCGCTCCAGCGACCCGGAGGAGCTGCGCAACATCCTGGCCACGGGCGGCACGGTGCCGGGGGTACAGCGGCCGACCGGGGGAGCGGCGGGTCGTTAGTTCCTGGTTTTGAGATTCAGCGGTTAGACTCGCGCGCGCGTCCGCGGAGGTCGAGCTCATGGCAGCACAGGCAGTCCAGAAGTCACCAGCTTCCAAGAAGAACACCGCCCAGTTCCTCTGGGAGGCGAAGACCAAGAGCGGTGAGACCAAGAAGGGCGAGATGGAGGCCTCGGACACCGAGGCCGTCAACGCCCGCCTGAAGTCCCTGGGGCTCAATCCCGTCAAGGTGCGCAAGAAGAGCGCGCTCGACGGCGACATCTCCATCCCGGGCATGGGTGGCGTGACGGGCAAGGACATCCTCGTCTTCACCCGTCAGTTCGCGACGATGATCGACGCGGGTCTGCCGCTGGTGCAGTGCTTGGACATCCTCGCCAGCCAGATGGACAACCCGGCCTTCAAGAAGGTGCTGCTGGCCATCAAGGGCAAGGTGGAGCAGGGCAGCACCTTCGCCGACGCGCTCAAGGAGCACCCGAAGGTCTTCGACGAGCTCTACGTCCAGCTGTGCGCGGCCGGCGAGGTCGGCGGTATCCTCGACACCATCCTCAACCGGCTCGCGGCCTACCGTGAGAAGAGCGAGAAGCTCAAGCGCAAGGTCAAGGGCGCGATGACCTACCCGGCCATCGTCATCCTGGTGGCCGTCGGCGTGACGGCGCTGCTGCTCCTCAAGGTGACGCCGGTGTTCGCCGCCATGTTCGCGGACTTCGGCTCGGCGCTGCCCGCCCCCACCCAGTTCGTGGTGGACTTGTCCGCGTGGGCGGAGGCGTACTGGCTGCACGTCGTCGGCTCCATCACCGCGGTGGTGGTGTCGTTCTCCTGGAGCTACAAGCAGCCCAAGGGGCGCAAGTTCTGGGACAAGGTGTTCCTGAAGATGCCGCTGTTCGGGCCCGTGCTGCGCAAGGTGGCCGTGGCGCGCTTCACGCGCACGCTGGGCACGATGATCTCCTCCGGCGTGCCCATCCTCGACGCGCTGGACGTGACGGCGAAGACGGCCGGCAACAAGACGGTGGAAGAGGCCATCTACTACGTGCGCGGGAAGATCGCCGAGGGCAAGAACATCGCCGGTCCGCTGCTCGAGACGAAGGTGTTCCCCTCCATGGTGGTGCAGATGATTGGCGTCGGTGAAGCGACGGGCGCCATGGACACCATGCTCAACAAGATCGCCGACTTCTACGATGACGAAGTGGACACCGCCGTCAGCGCGCTGACGGCGATGATCGAGCCCATCCTGATGGTGTTCCTCGGCGGCGTGGTCGGCGGCTTCCTCATCGCCATGTACCTGCCCATCTTCTCCATTGCCGGTGCCATCAAGTAGCTCTGTCGTCTCCAGCGCGCGCGCGGATGAGGCCGAGAGGCTCCGCGTGCGCCTGGTCTGGCTGGTGTTGTTCCGCACGGTGGCGGCGAGCCTGTCGCTCGTCATCACCGTGGGCCGCCTGCTCTTTCAGCCCCTCGAGGAGCCGAGCCGGGCGGACTCGCTCTCGCTCGGCGTCATCATCGCCGCCTACGTGTCCACGGTGGTGGTGGGCATCCGCCTGCGGCGCGAGCGGGCGGGGCGGCTGGACGCGTGGGTGCAGGTGCTGGGGGACGTGGTCATCGCCACGGGCCTCGTCTACCTGAGCGGTGGCTCCGACTCGCCGCTCACGTTCCTCTACAGCCTGGCCGTCATCGGCGCCGCGGTGGTGCTGGACTGGCGCGGCGCGCTGTGGGTGGCGGCGGCGGGCGCGGTGTCCTTCTCCTCGCTGGTGGTGGTGCTGCGGCTGACGGACTCGGCGCCGCTGGGGCCGGTGCTGTCCAGCCGAGGCCTGTTCGTGCTGGGCAGCAACCTGCTCGCGCTGGGCCTCATCGCGGTGCTCGCGGGCTACCTCTCGCGCCAGCTGTCCGCGGCGGGCGGGGCGCTGTCGGCGCGCGAGGCGGACCTGCGCCGGTTGGGGGGGCTGCAGCAGCAGATTCTCTCCTCCATGCCGTCGGGGCTCATCACCTGCGACTCGCAGCGCCGCGTCACCTTCGTCAACGCCGCCGCGCGCGCCATCCTCCAGGTGGAGGGGAGCGAGGGCGTGGGGCAGCCGCTGGAGGCGCTCCTGCCGGGGGTGTCGGTGCTGGCGCCGCGCTCCTCGCGAGGCGAGCTGGTGGTGGGCGCGGAGCAGGGCCGCCGCCGCATCCTCGGGTTGTCGGTGACGCCGCTGGAGGGCGAGTCGGGCGCGCTGCTCATCGTGTTCCAGGACCTGACGGAGCTGCGCAGGATGGAGGAGGACCTGGAGCGTTCGGACCGGCTGGCGAGCCTGGGGACGCTCTCCGCGCAGCTGGCGCACGAGCTGCGCAACCCGCTGGCGGCGATGCGGGGCTCGGCGCAGCTGCTCGCGCAGGAGCGCTCGAGCGACGTGGTGGTGCAGAAGCTCACCAACATCCTGGTGCGTGAGTCGGACCGGCTGGGGCGACTGGTGGAGGACTTCCTGCGCTTCGCGCGGCCTCCGGAGCCGGTGCGGCGCGAGGTGCCGCTGGATTCGCTCCTGACGGAGACGGTGGACATGCTGCGCGCGGACCCGCTGGCCCGGGATGTGCGGGTGGAGGTGTCCGCGCGCGAGCCGTTGATGGCCGCGGTGGACCCGGACCAGTTGCGTCAGGTGCTCATCAACCTGGTGCGCAATGGCTTCCAGGCGGCGGGGCCTCGGGGTGAGGTGAGGGTGGGACTGGCCCGGAACGAGAAGGAAGCGCAGATTCGGGTGTGGGACTCGGCGGGGAGCATCACGGAGGAGATGATGGGGCACCTGTTCGAGCCCTTCTTCACCACGCGGGACGGGGGCACGGGGCTGGGGTTGTCGACCGCGCATTCCATCGTCCGCGCGCATGGTGGCTCCATCCGCGTGCGCTCGGACCCGGCCGAGGGAACGGAGTTCGTCGTGGGGTTGCCGCTGTGACGACCATGCAGTCTCAAGAGGGCGCCTTCCGTGGCCATGTCCTCGTCGTGGACGACGAGCTGTCCATGCGCGAGTACCTGGAGCTGCTCCTGCACCGCGAGGGCTACGTGGTGACGAGCGTGCCCGGGGTGAAGCCCGCGTGCGAGGTGCTCGCGCGGGATGGCGTGGACCTGGTCATCTGCGACATGAAGCTGGGGACGGGCAGCGGGCTGGACGTGCTGCGCACGGCGCGAGCGCGCAAGGAGCCGCCGGAGGTCGTGCTGATTACGGCCTTCGGCTCGCCCGCCGCCGCGGTGGAGGCGATGCGCGAGGGCGCGTACGACTACATCTGCAAGCCCTTCGACAACGACGAGCTGCGGCTCCTGGTGCAGAAGGCGCTGGAGAAGCGCCTGCTCCGGCAGGAGAACACCACCCTGCGCGCGCGGCTGTTGCCCGGGCTGGGCATGGCGGTGGGGCAGAGCGCCCGGATGCAGGCGGTGTGGTCGTTGGTGGAGAAGGTGGCGCCGGGGCGCAGCACGGTGTTGGTGACGGGGGAGAGCGGCACGGGCAAGGAGCTGGTGGCGCGGGCCGTCCACATGCGAGGCAGCCGGGCGGCGCAGCCGTTTCTGCCCTTCAACTGCGCGGCCCTCAACGAGGGCACGCTGGAGAGCGAGCTGTTCGGCCACGTGAAGGGCGCCTTCACGGGGGCATTGCACGAGCGCTCGGGGCTCCTGGTGTCCGCGGGCGAGGGCACCGTGATGTTGGACGAAGTGGGGGAGATGCCGCTGGCGACACAGGTGAAGCTCTTGCGCGTGCTGCAGGAGCGCAAGGTGAAGCCGGTGGGCAGCGCGGCGGAGGTGCCCTTCCAGGCGCGCGTCATCGCGGCGACCAACCGGCGGCTGGAGGTCGAGGTGAAGGCGGGCCGCTTCCGCGAGGACCTCTTCTACCGGCTCAACGTGATTACGCTCGAGCTGCCGCCCCTGCGTGAGCGCGCGGGGGACATCTCGCTGCTCGCGGGCCACTTCCTGTCGAGGATGGCGGAGGAGCTGGGGCGTCCGGCGCTGCGCTTCGCGCAGGAGACGCTGGACCTGCTGGAGCGCTACGCGTTCCCCGGCAACGTGCGGCAGTTGCAGAACATGGTGGAGCGCGCGGCGACGCTGTCGGACACGGACCTGCTGGGCCCGTCCACGCTGCCGCCCGCGGTGCGGGGCGAGTCGGAGCCGGTGTCGCGTCCGGGCGAGCCGGGAGAGCCGCCGTTGGGCACGGGCTTCAACCTGGAGCGCCACCTGGATGACAGCGAGCGGCGCTACCTGCTCGCGGCCCTGAAGCAGGCGGGCGGCGTGAAGACGCGCGCCGCGGAGCTGCTCGGGCTGTCCTTCCGCTCGTTCCGCTACCGGCTGGCGAAGCACGGCCTCACGGATGAGCTGGAGGAGCCGACGGGACGCGGGTGAGGCGGGGCTTCAGCCCCGCGGCTCCTCGGGCCGCGAGGCGCGGAGGACGCGTGTGGTGGAGAAGCGGTTGAGCACGGGGACGCGCGCGAGCACCCGCTCCATCACCCCATAGGCATTCTCCAGGACCCCTGGGAAGCTGGGGAAGAACACCGGGAGGTTCTCCAGCCGCAGTTGTTCGAGCCCCGCGTGCCGTGTCCACTCACGTGCGTTGTCGGGCGTGAGCTGGAAGAGCCCCTTCTCGATGGGGTCGCGCAGGTACATGAGGTTTGCTGGGTGGAGCGGGTTGGGCTCCACGCAGATGACGTGGCCTCCGGCGCGGACGACGCGGCGCATCTCGGCGAGCATGGAGGGCTGGGACGCCGCGTGGTGGAGGACATCCACACAGAAGACGGCGTCGAAGGAACGGTCCTCGAAGGGGAGCCGCTCACCGACCGCGGCCTGGAGCGTCACGCGGGATTGGAGGTGGGGCGCCAGCCGCTCCCGGGCCTCGCGCAGGGGGGCCTCGGCGATGTCCACGCCGGTGTACTGACAGTCCTCGGGCATGCGGTCCAGGAAGTATGTGAGCTGCAAGCCCTTGCCCACGCCGACCTCGAGCACCTTGCGACAGCCGGCGAGCGTGTGCGCGAGGAACGCGAACTTGCACTGCATCGTCCGCGGGAAGGAGGGGTGCCCGAACACGCGTGTCGCGACGCGGGCGGGGTCCACTTCGAAGAAGGACTTCTGCTGTCCGTGATGCTCGTGGAATGAGCTCACCGAGAACCTCGTGTGATGGAAGAGGAGAACGCGAAAGCGGGCATTCAGCCCACCTGCGCGACGGAGGCCTGTTGTGATGCATTGGCCCCCGGGGAAGGCGGGATGGCGAGATAGCTCAGCCGCTTGGTCTCGAGGGCAAGCTGACTGGTGCTCTCCAGCACCAGCCCGAGGAAGGCCAGCAGCGAGCCGAACAACACCATGCCCATGGCCAGAATGGCCGTGGGGAAGCGCGGCACCTGACCTGTCTGGAGGAACGTCATGAAGACGGGAACGGCCAGCAACACCGCGAGGAGGATGGTGCTCAAGCCCAGGGTCCCGAAGAACTGGCGGGGGCGGTGCAACCGCTGCAGTCGGAGGATGTGAGAGAGGATGCGGAAGCCATCCCGCCAGGTGTTCAGCTTGCTGGCGGTTCCCTCCATCCGTTTCGAGTAGCGGGTGGGGACCTCGCGCACGGGCATGCGGAGCTGGAGCGCGTGGATGCTCATCTCCGCTTCGATTTCGAAGCCCTCCGACATGCAGGGGAACGACTTCACGAACCTGCGGGACAGGATGCGATAGCCCGAGAAGATGTCGGACTGGCCCTTGTCGAAGAGCCGGGCCACCACCTGGTTGAAGAGCCAGTTTCCGGCCACGTGGCCCATGCGGTACGCCGCCTTCTCGTGGTGGATGCGCGTACCGATGACCATGTCCAGGCACTCCTCCGAGAGCAGGCTCACGAGCCGTCCCGCCATCGAGGCGTCGTACGTTCCATCGCCATCCGCCACCACGTAGACGTCCGCATCCACGTCCGCAAACGCGCGTCGGATGACGTTGCCCTTGCCGCGTCGGGACTCGCCGCGCACGAGCGCTCCCGCGGCGCGGGCCACCTCGCTCGTGTCATCTGTCGACGCGTTGTCGTAGACGAAGATGGCGGCGGACGGGAGCGCCTGGCGGAATGCGAGCACGGTCTCCCGGATGGCGGGCGCCTCGTTGTGGCAGGGGAGAATGACCGCGATGCGCGGAGCTGACTGGGACATGGGACTGGAACGTCCAGCAGGGGGCATGGAGTGCCACCTTTCGGCGTCGCTCGCAGTCTAGCGCAGGACCCCCTCGACCGCGTCGCTTCACATATCGGGTGGCGCGGCTCCCCTGGCTACTCTCCCATGGACAAGCCGCGAGCGGGCGGACCATCCTCGAACACCTTCCGATGATTCCTCCCCGCTATCGTGCCTCGCTCATCCCGCTCGCCGCCGCTGGCGCCTGTGTGCTCGCCTACTGGGCCTTCTGGGAGTCGCAATTCGATGGCTTCCTCCTGAATCTGGGCACCATCAACTTCCCGACCAGCCGCTGGCTGGCGTTGGCGGCCATCCTCGCGTTCCTCGGCTCGCCCCTGGTGGCCTTCGTGACGCTGGCGGGCGGGCGCCTGGTGAGAGGCGAGCAGCTGGAGGCCTGGCGCTCCGCGTGGCGCGCTTATCCCGACCGTCGAAGCGTTCTGTTGGCGGGCGTCCTGGGCACGTTGGTGCCCCTGGCCATCCAGGCTTCGGTGCTCGGCTACACACCGGTGACGGACGACGAGGCCTCGTACCAGTTCGCCGCGGAGTTGCTCAGCTCGTTCCGGCTCTATGTCGCATCGCCGCCGATGAAGCTGTTCTTCGACAACGGGTTCCTCATCAACGACGGGAAGATGTACAGCCAGTATTTCCTGGGCTGGCCCTTCCTGTTGGCTTTCGGTGTGAAAGTCGGGTTGCCGTGGTTGGTGAACCCCGTGCTGTCGGGGGCAACCGCGGTGGGGTTGTTCCTTATCGCCAGGAATTGGTGGGGCAGCGCCTGGGGCCGGGTGGCGGTGGTGCTGTACCTGGTCTCTCCCCTGACGATGATTGGCGCGGCCACGTTGATGTCCCATACCGCGGCCATCTTCGCGCTGACCTGGATGCTCCATGCCGTTCAGCGCCTCGATGTGCGGGGGGGGCTGGGAGTCAGCGCCTGGGTCTCGTTCCTGTTCTGCCTGGCCTTCTGGACGCGTCCTGCCGTGGCGGTGGGGCTGGGGGCTCCATTCCTGGTGATGTGGGCCCTGCGTGTCTGGCGACAAGGCGGAGCCGCGCGTTGGGGGCACGTCGGAGCCTTCGCGCTCATCGCGCTTCCCCTGGCGGGGCTGTTCCTGCTGGCGAACCAGGAGATGACGGGCTCACCGTGGATGACCGGTTACCACGCAGGGGTTCGTTATGCGCAGCAGAACGCCTACCGCTTCGTGTCCTTCGGGCCATCTCAGGTGAAGAGCGACAGCTTCCTGTATTTCCTCACAGATACCTCCGCGACACTGGCTGCGGGGCGGATGGTCCTGGCCCTCTTCCGTCTGAATCTGGATTCGTTCGGCTGGCCCCTGGGGTTCATCTTCGTCTTCCTGGCGAGAGGCATCCCCGCGCGCTGGCTGGCCGCCGCGGTGCTCAGCTTCTGCGTCGCACATCTGCCGGTGGCGGACCCAGGTGTGGATACCTTCGGCCCCGTCCACTACTCGGAGCTGATGTTGCCCCTGGTGTTGTTGTCCACGGTGGGGCTGCGCACCCTCTGGCAGTGGGCGGAGGAGGTTGGCTTCATCCGGTTCGTGCCCTTCGTGATCGTGGGGTTGGTGGTGGCCAGCGCGACGATGTACCTGCCGCCGCGCATCCACACCCTGCGCCGGTTGATGACGGACGTTCGCCGCCCGCGTCTCGCGGTGGAGCGGCGGGTGCCCGACAACTCGGTGGTCTTCGTTCGTCCCGGCTTCGCTCCGCCGTGCACGTCCGCTCCTGCCAATCACTTCGTGTTCTTCAGGCCGAACAACGGGCCCGACCTGGATGCGCCGGTGCTCTGGGTGAATCACATCAACGTGGAACGGGACCGGCAGTTCATGCGGACCGTGTTCCCGCAGCGCTCGGGTTTCATGCTGGTGGTCAATCGCCAATGCCAGCCTCAAATCGTTCCCCTGGAAGAGGCGACTGCCGCTGCCTTCCCTCCGTCGGTGCCCGAGCGTCCTGGTGACTTTCCCGAGGACTCCCCATGACCTCCGTGTTTGCGTGGGCCGGGAGTCCTGAATGCTGAAACAGGAAGCTCGATGGCTGGGGCGGGCGTTGACTGCCGTGCCCTTGAGCCAGGTGTCTCCCTTGCTCAACATCGGTAGCTCCACGCGCTACTTCCGTGAAGTCCAACAGCCGTGGATCGAACGGGAGCTGTTCGCGCCGCTGCGGCGGCGGGGGGGCGTGGTCATCCACCAGGACATGAAGGCGGCGGATGGCGTGGATGTCGTCGGTGCGCTGGGGGACCCGGGCTGTCGCGCGAGGCTCGGCGAGCTGGGGGTGCGTTCCGTGTGCTGCACGAACGTGCTCGAGCACGTGGAGGACCGTCGCGAGTTCGCCCGGCAGTTGATGGAGCAGGTGGCTCCGGGCGGATTGTTGTTCCTCTCGGTGCCTCGCGCGTTCCCGTGGCATCCGGACCCCATCGACACGATGTTCCGACCGACAGTCCCTGAGTTGGTGGAGCTGTTTCCCTCGATGCGATTGGTGTCGTCCGCGATTGTTCCCTGTGGACGTCTGGGCAGTCTGATCGCCAATGACGTGCCCGGGGCCGTCCGGCGTTTGCTGAATCCTGGAGCAGGTGCTGCGACGGATGCTCCCCGTGCGTCGATGGCGAACTGGCTCTGGCCGTGGATGGTGCGGCCCTTCGAGGTGACGTGCGCGGTGCTGGAACGCGTCTGAGTTCCTGGCCGGCTGCGAGGTCAGCTGCCGGATACGAGATGGGCGAGGGTGCGCTCGTACTCCGTCACGAAGCGCTCCAGCCCCCAGCGCGCCTTGGCCCAGTCCGCGATGTCGCTCCGCGGTGGCGGGTTCGACAGGGCTTCTCGCAAGGCCTCCGCCTGGGCGCTCAGCCCTTCCTCCAACCTGACACCGGGCGCATCGGAGACATTGGCGACGAAGGACGGGTCGCGTGAGACGACCGCGGGGAGCCCCGTCAGCATGCCTTCCTGGAGGGTGAGTGGCAGGCCTTCTCCGACAGAGGGCAGCAGCAGGACATCCGCGCAGCCATAGAGCAGGTGCATGCGCGCATGGTCCACCTGCCGCAGGTGCACCGTGTTCGGGAGGTCCGAGACCTCGCTCGCCAGAGGACCATCTCCCGCCACCACGAGCGTCACGCCCTCGGAGGCCAGCCGTCGTTGAAGCTCGGCGACCCGGTGCACGCCCTTCTTGGGAACGAGCCGCGCCGCGAAGAGGACCAGCGCGCCCTTCTCCGGGAGCCCGAACTCCCGTCGCGCCTCCAGCCGCTCCTGTTCGGACAACGGCTGGAAGCGCGGGTCGAAGCCCAGGGGGATGATGCGCAGGGGGTTCTTCACCCCGACGCGCTGGAAGTAGTCGACGACGTGGGGGCTGTAGGTCACCACCTCGCTGGCGGCGCTCAGCAGGGTCCGTCCGAGCGTGCGATAGGCGGCCGCCTGCACCCAGTCCAGCACTCCACCGTAGGGCACCTCGCCCACGTGCTGGGTGACGAGCAGCGGCTTGCGTCGGCCCTTCGAAAGCGCGGTGGTCAGCGAGGAGGAGAAGTAGAGACAGTCATGGACGTGGATGACGTCGGCCCAGCGCACCTGCTCGTCGAGCTCCTTCCATCCGGAAGGCGCCCACAGCGGCATGGGGACGTGCAGGTTCTTCTCGAGCCAGTTCCACGCGGAGACCCGGACGAAGGGGCCTGTCGTTCCTGGCTCCAGGGGCGTGGAGGCGGCAATCCAGCGCACATCGTGGCCGCGGCGCTGGAGCCCCTGGAACAGGGTGTCGATCATGATTTCGATGCCGCCGGGGTGGGGCGGCATGAAGTTGGAGACCTCGAGGATTCGCATGGGACGGGGACCCTGTCGGCGCCCGGTCCATGGGCGCGCGCGGACGAGTATAGGCGCGGACCTCGGGCTGTCCTGGACGGACTTGGGCTCCACCGGCCGGGTCTGGCGTGGAACCGCCCGGCAGGCGCCTTGCCCTCGTTGCGAGCCGAGGTCCCGGCACTGTCAGCGAAGAGAAGCCGGTAGACTCCCGCCCTTCGTGACACCGATGGACTCCGCCGACTCCCGCTCCTTTCGCCTCACACCTCGAACCCAGGTGCTGCTCGTCGCCTTGACGGCGGCGCTCGTCTACGCCGGGACGTTGTCCAACGGCTTCGTCTACGACGATGTGCAACTGGTGGTGGACAACCCCTGGCTGCGCTCCTGGAGCGAGCTCTCGAACGCGTTCCAGCGTCCGCTGTTCCCGGTCGAGGATGGGGCCATTAACGACTCGGCGCGCGGTCCCGCGGCGAGCTACTTCCGGCCGCTCGCGCACGTGCTCTTCTTCGCGCAGCGGGCTGTCTTCGGGCTGGAGGCATGGGGCTTCCACCTGGTGTTGCTGCTGATGCACGCGGCGGTCTGCGCGCTGGTCCTCTGGCTGTTGCGCGCCTGCCTGAAGGTGAAGGAGCCCGGGGCATCGCCCGCCGCGGAGTGGGGCGCGCTGGCGGGGGCGCTCCTGTTCGCCGTGCACCCCGTGCACACCGAGTCGGTGGCGTGGCTGAGTGGCTGCATGGACGTGGCGGCGACGCTCCTGGTGCTGCTCGCCGTGCGGCTCATGGTGGCCGGGCCTTCGTCCTGGGGACGGGGCGTGGGGGCAGGGCTGCTGTGGGCCGCCGGGTTGCTCTTCAAGGAAGTGGCGGTGGTGTTCCCCGCCGTGCTCTGGGCCACGGACAGGGCGACGGGGGAGGGCGTTTCGCCACCAGGGCTCAAGGGCTGGGTGCGGCGCTATGCGCCGCTCGGCGTAGGCGCCCTGGGGTACGCGGCGCTCCGGTTGAACGCCGTCGGTCTCTCCGTGCCGCTCCAGGGAGGAGAAGGGAGCGGGGGCCTGTATCCGCTCCACCTGCTGGCGTTGGTGGGCAAGCTGGGCGGGAAGCTCTTCTGGCCTCATCCGCTCGTGGTGACGATTCCCTCGCAGGTGTCGCCCCTGGTCTCGGAGGTGGTGCTGGGGAGCGTCCTGCTCCTGCTGCTGGCGGGAGCGCTGTGGCGCTCATGGCGCGCGTCCCCGGCCGTGCTCGCCGGAGGCGTCTGGTTGCTGACGCCGCTGCTCCCCATCTTCCTCATGCAACTGCGAGGCGTGGAGGCCTACGCCGAGCGCTTCCTCTACTTGCCCTCCGTGGGTTTCTGCCTGCTGATGGCGGTGGGGGCGAAGTGGGTGCTCGAGCGTTGGCCCGGACAGTCGAGGGCACTGGGGCTCGCGGCGGGAGGCGTGGTGGTGGTCTTCGCGGCGTTGACGTTGGCCCGGGTGCCAGCCTGGCGCGATGACATCTCGTTGTGGGAGGACACCCTGTCGAAGACGCCGGAGGAGCCGAGCATCCACGCCTACCTGGGGGCGTCCTATCTCAAGGCTCGTCGGGTGGAGGAGGCGATCGCGCCGCTTCAGGTTGCGGTCGCGGCGATGCCTCAGCTCTATCAGCCGCAGAGCGACCTGGCCGTTGCGTATGCGCTGATGGGGCGGATGGACCTGGCTGTTCCCCAGCTCGAGCGCGTCCACGCGATGCGCCCCAGGGAGCCCGTCGTCCTTCACAATCTGGGGCTTGCCTTGCGCAAGTCCGGGCGGCTGGAGGAGGCGGTGGAGCGCTTCAGGGCCGTGCTACGGCTGGCGCCCCGGCGCGCGGACTCTCACCTGGAACTGGGGCGCACGCTGCTGCAACTGGGGCGCCCGGCCGAGGCCGTGGTTTCGCTGGAGGAGGCGTTGCGCCTGCGGCCGGACTCGGCTCCGGCGAGGGACGGGCTTCGGCAGGCGCGACTCGCGGTGGGCGCCACGCCGTGAGACACGGGGCCCTGGTGGACAGGGGCCCGCGTGCCTCCGTGGCCGTTCAGCGGAAGTCGCGTCGCTCGAAGATGAAGATGGCGGCCGCGGTGAACAGCGCGGCCCAGCCCAGACCGTAGCCCACGCCGGAGAAGAACGTGGAGGCGTCCACGGGCAGGGCATAGGTGGCCTGGGGACGGAAGTTCATCTTCTCCAGGTTCGGCAACAGGTAGTAGAGCGCGGTGGCCACTGCCTTCACGGGGCCGTCATCCAGCCGCTGCGCGATGTCGAAGAGGTCATTGGCCAGGTGGCCCGCGAAGTAGATGCCCGTGGTGGCGATGGCCGAGACGGCGGGGCCCGCGAAGCTGGAGAAGAGGATGCCCGCGCTGGTGAGCACGAGCAGCTCGAACCAGAGCCCCACCACCGCGAGGACCTGGGTGGGGTTGACGGCGACCTGGAACATCACCAGCTGACTCAGGAAGATGAGCAGCATCGCCCCCATCAGCACGGCGAGCGTGAGCATGTTGCCCGCGAGCCGCGCCAGCAGGAACTGTGAGCGCGACACCGGCTTGCTCACCACGAGGAAGATGGTGCGCCGCTCGATCTCCCGACTCAGCAGGCCGCTCGACAGGAAGATGGTGAGGAAGACGAGGATGAGGCTCATCATCCCCAGGCCGAAGTCGGTGAGCACCCGGTCGAACGTGGCGACCGTCACCTCCGTCACCAGCGTCGATGACAGCAGCACCACCGCGGCGAACGCGCCCACCACCACCGTGACGCGGTTGCGGCGCGCCTCACGGAACCCGTTCCAGACCATCGCGCCGAACGCGCTCATGTGTTGATCTCCCCGCCGACGCTCGTCGCCCGTCCGGAATCCTTCAGGGCATCCATGAAGAGTTGCTCCAGGGAGAACTTCGCCGCCTGGAGGCTGTTGACCCGACCACCCGCCGCGAGCACCTGCCCCAGCAGCCGCTGGCTGTCCGAGTCGGCGACCTGCAACAGCACGCGACCATCCAGGGCCTGCGTGGACTCCAGCGCCACACCCAGGTTCTTCACCTGGTCCAGCTTCAAGCCCTCGACCACGACTTCGACGGAGGGCACCTGCGCGGAGAGCAGCTGCTGCACGCTGCCCTCGCGCACGCGGCGGCCACCCACGAGCACCGCGAGCCTGTCGCAGAGCGCCTCGACGTCCGGGATGATGTGGCTGCAGAACAGGACGGTGGTGCCCCGGTCCCTCTCGGCGAGGATGAGGTCTCGCATCTGCCTGCGGCCCACGGGGTCCAGGCCGCTCGTCGGCTCGTCGAGGATGAGCATCTTCGGCTTGGACACCAGCGCCTGCGCGAGCGCGACGCGCTGGACCATGCCCTTCGAGTAGCGGCGGATCTGCAGCTTCTCCGCGTGGCTCATGTCCACCGCGCCGAGGACCTCCTTCACCCGCAAGTCCAACTCGTGGCCGCTCATGCCGCTGAGCTGCCCGGCGAGCGTCACGAACTCACGACCGGTGAGGTATTCGTAGGGCGAGGGGTTCTCCGGCAGGAAGCCCACCATCCGCCGCGTCGCCGCCTGGTCCACGGGCTGCCCATACAGGTGCGCCGTGCCGCCGCTGGGGCGCACCAGGTTCATGAGGATCTTGATGGTCGTGGATTTGCCGGCGCCATTGGGACCGAGCAGGCCGTAGATCTGCCCGGTGCCCACCTCGAGGTCCAGCCCCTGGAGCGCGCGAACAGTCTTGTTGAACCAGAAGCCTACTTTGTAGGTCTTCGACAGGCCTCGGACCTGGATGGGCGGTGCGTCAGTCGAGTTGAGTGTCATTGGCTCTTCGAATCCAGGGGCTTGGGAACGAGGCGCTCTCCATCCTCGGTCTTCTCGTCGTAGATGATCTCCAACCGGAACCTGGCGGCTGTGGAATAGCTGCGACCGTCCTCTCCAATAAAGAGCTTTCCGCCCAGGGGGTCGGCGGGCAGCTCCCTCACGTCCCGAGAGGCGACGAGCGCCTCCAGGGAGGTGGGGGGCCGGCCCTCTCGCTGCTGATAGCGCTGGATGGCGGCGTCGAGTTCCTGGAGCAAGCGCTCCTGGAGGATTTCGTTCACGCGCCGCTCGTAGTAGGCACGCGTCTCGTCATCCTCCGCACTGTCACGCAGGGCCTGCGCCAGTCCCAGACTCGTATCGAAGTCCCCTGACTGGGCATACAGCCGGGTGGCCAGGCCCGAATACCACTCAGGCGCGCCCGGCTCCTTGGCGAGCTCCTCGATGATGGTGGCCGCTTCCCGGTAGCGCCGCTCGAAGAACATCAGATTGTACGCGAGCTGGAAGTGGATGCGCTTGTCCTCGGGCGCGTTGACCATGCCCTTGCGGAGGATGCGCGAGGACTCCTCGACGTTCGCATACTCCTCGCGGCCAAAATGGATGGGGATGGTGATGCCCGCGAAGGTGTAGACCTTGGCGAACCGGGGGTCGAGGTCCGTGGTCAGGTCCGCGTAGTAATAGATGTCGCGGTACTCGGAGATTTTCCGAGCGGAGCCGACGCGGTTGATGGTCAGCAGCCAGAAGTAGTCGGCCACCAATCCGATTTGCGCCTTGAACAACGCCTTGAGGAAGCCGGCGCGCGGCAGGACCGGGCGGTCGCCGAAGTAGAGCGGGGCGCGAGGGGCGCTGGAGAGGGTGACCACCAGGACCAGACCGGCGGCCAGGAGCACGGGAGGCAGCTTGCGCATCATTCTCTGAAAAGTGACACGGGGCACCCGAACAACTCGGGCACCCCGTTCGTACCGCGTAATACCCTGGTCAATCCAGGGTGGACCATTGACGACTACGGGCAGCTCACGTCGTTGTAGGCGTTGCCGGGCTCGCCGCCACCGATCTTGTTGCTGTCGATGCCGCAGGTGCCCTGCAGGGTGGTCGCCGAGGAGGCGAACGACGTGATGCCCCACGTGTCGGCCTGCGTGTCGTTGTCGACGTTGCCCACCGCGATGGCGGAGAAGTCGCAGTTGGGGCACGAGCCGGCCACGCCAGCGGTCAGCGGCGCAGCACCCAGCGCGGGAACCTCCGTGAAGCGGGCCTTGTCCTGGCCGATGCAGCCGCCGGAGTAGTTACGACCGGTCGTCTCGACGGACTCGTTGCACGTACCGTTGATGCCGTAGCTGAAGCGGTTGCCCGGCTCCGGGTCGAAGCCGACGACCTTGAAGTCCGAAACGTACTTGTCCTTCTCGCCGAAGTACGCCTTCTGGGCCGTGAAGATGGCCTTCAGGTTGGTCTTCGCCTCGGACTGCTTGGACTTGGCCTGGAAGCGGATGAAGTTCGGGATGGCGATGGCGGCCAGGATGCCGATGATGGCGACGACGATCATCAGCTCGATGAGGGTGAAGCCACCCTTCTTCTTCATGAGGCGATTCAGCATGTCGGGAGTGCTCCGCAGGTGCAGAGGGGGGTTGAACGACTGCCCGGATTCTTAGCACGAAGGGTGCCATGGCCAACAGTCACCCCAACCTGAGGAATTCCCACGAGGTCCGGCCGCGCACCTCGTCCGGCAGGGCGCCCGGTTGCCAAAAATTGTCACTGCTTCTGACGGAAATCGTCGATCCAGGGGGCTGACCTCTCCGGGCGCGACGCTAGGATGCCGGGCTCCGTGACGGACTTCTCCCTCGTGCTGGGCTGGGCCGGGCCTCTCTTCACCGCCTTCCTCCTGGTCCTCGGCCTGTGTATCGGCAGCTTCCTCAATGTCGTCATCGCGCGTGTCCCTGAAGGACTGAGCATCGTCCGCCCCGGCTCACGCTGTCCCCGGTGCGGGCACGTGCTTGCCTGGTACGAGAACATCCCCGTGCTCTCGTGGCTCGCGCTGCGGGGACGGTGTCGTTCGTGTCACGCGCCCATCTCACCGCGTTACGTGCTCGTGGAACTGCTCACGGGGCTGTTGTTCCTCGCGTGCCTGAACCGCTTCGGCTGGACGTACGCGCTGTTCCCCGCGCTGGTGCTGGTGTCGCTGTTGATACCGCTCACCTTCATCGACCTGGCGCACTGGATACTGCCGTTCTCGCTGACGGTGCCGGGCATCGCCGCGGGGTTGGTGCTGGCGGTGCCGCGAGGCGCGGACGCGGTGGTGGACGCGACGGTGGGCGCGGTGCTCGGCTTCCTGGTGTTCCGCCTGATGGAGTACATCGGTTGGAAGGTCTTCAAGAAGGAGGCGCTGGGCGGCGGCGACAAGTTCCTCGTCGCGCTGCTCGGTGCGTTCCTCTCCTGGCGAGCGCTGCTCGGCATCCTCTTCCTGTCCTCGCTCCAGGGCGCGGTGGTGGGAATCGCGCTGCTCGCCTTCACCGGACGCGCGGGGCCCGCGGCGCAGCCTCCCGCTCCGGGCTCGCCCCCGTCTCCGCCGGGGCCAGGACCCACGCCGGCTCAAGACGCGTCCTCGCCTTCGGGCGGCGTCATCCCGCCCTCGTCAGATGATGTGCCGCCGCCCGGGATGGCTCCACACCCGGTGGGCACGGCGCCTGTGTCGGATGCGACGCCGAAAGAGGAGGCCGACGCGCCCGAGCCCACCCTGACGTGGGAGTTCACCCGGCCCGGGATTCCGCTGTGGAAGCGGCTGCTCCTGGTCCCCTGGTGTCTGCTCGTCCAGCCGATTCCCGACGCGCCCGTGGACGAGGAGACGGGCGAGGAGGAGGAGTGGGTGCCCGGTCCCACCAACATCCCCTTCGGGCCGTGGTTGGCGCTCGCGGGCCTCGAGGTGATGTTGCTCGGTCCGTGGTTGGCGAGGGTGCTGCCCATGGACATCGCGCTGCTCCTGGGAGGCGCGCCGTGAGCCGCGCGGGCACGCGATGAAGTGGCGCATCGCCAGCGTCGCGTTCCTGCTGGCCTCGCTCTGCACGGGCCTGTCCTGGCTGTCGCTCCAGCCGGTCCTCATCCGGCTCCTGGAACTGGGGCGGAGGCTGGCCCGGCCGGGCACGCCGGACGCGGAGGTGCTGTCGCAGGTGCGGGGCTTCCTGCCGCTGGCGCTCGGGTTGGACCTGGTGGCGCTCACGCTGCTGGCCTACGGGATTCTGTACCTGACGGTGGGGCGCCCGTTGCGCTCGGCCGAGGAGATGGTGGAGCAGCTCGGTCGCCTGGAGCCGGACCCGCACCTGTCGCCCACGCAGGGTGGCCCGCTGCTGTCTCGCATGCAGCGCGCGCTGCAGCGACTGGCGGACGCGCTGCGCCAGGAGCAGTCCCTCACGCGCTCCCAGATGGAGTCGCTGCGCGAGGCGAACACGCGGTTGACCCGCGCGCAGACGGAGCTCGTGACCTCCGAGCGGCTCGCCACCGTGGGGCGGCTGGCGGCGGGCGTGGCGCACGAGGTGGGAAATCCTCTCGCGGGCATCCTGGGCTACCTGTCCCTGGCGCGGATGAAGGCGCCCTCCGCGGAGCTGAAGGACTACCTGGAGCGCATCGACCACGAGGTGCAGCGCATCGACCGCATCGTCCGAGGCCTGCTCGACCTGGGGCGTCCGGAGACGGCCTCACCGGGGCCCGTGGACGTCGGCTCGGTGGTGGAGACGTGCGTGCGGCTGGTGCGGGCCGCTCCGGAGCTGGCGAGCGTCTCGGTGGAGCTGTCGCTCGAGCCCGGGGTGCTGGCCCGCGCGGAGCCGGGCCCGTTGTCGCAGATCCTCATCAACCTGCTGCTCAACGCCGCGCAGGCCATGGGAGGGCAGGGGAGCGTCAGCGTCACCACGCGACTGGAGGCGGGCGAGGCGCGGGTGGTGGTGCGCGATCACGGGCCTGGAATCCCTCCCGAGGTGATGCCCCGCCTGTTCGAGCCCTTCTTCACGACCAAGGGGCGCCAGGGCACGGGCCTGGGACTGGCCGTGTCGCTGCGACTCGCGCAGGTGATGGGCGGGCGACTGGGCGCGGAGAACCTCCCCGAGGGTGGCGCGTGCTTCACCGTGGCCCTGCCCGCCGTGTGAGCGGGTCAGAAGCTATCTCCTCCCGCGACTCTGGGGGATGATGGAGGCAAGGCCGCCATGTCCCTGTTCCGCTCCATCCTCGTCGCCGACGACGAGCCCTCCATCCGCCACATCCTCACGTTGGTGCTCACCGACCGGAAGTACGAGGTGCGCGCCGTCGCGGATGGAGAGGAGGCCCTGCGGGAGCTGGCCGCTCGCGACTACGACGTCCTGCTGTGTGACGTGCGCATGCCTCGCAAGGATGGACTCACGCTGCTGCGCGAGGCCCAGGCCGCGCACCCGGGGCTCACCGTGGTGGTGATGAGCGCCTACGGCTCGCAGGAGCAGGCGCTGGAGGCGGTGTCCGCGGGCGCCTACGACTACGTCCAGAAGCCCTTCAAGCCCGAGGAGATTGTCTTCGTCCTGCGCAAGGCCGAGGAGCGCGAGCGGCTGCTGCGCGAGAACAAGCGCCTGAAGCAGTCGGCGCTGCCCTCGCTGCCCCAGGGCCACATCCTCGGCTCGAGCGCGCCGCTGCAGGCGGTGCTCCGGCAGGTGGCGCGGCTGGCGCCCGTGGACACCACGGTGCTCATCAGCGGCGAGAGCGGCACCGGCAAGGAGCTCATCGCCCGGGAGCTGCACGCGAAGAGCCCCCGCGCGCCGCTGCCCTTCGTGGCGGTCAACTGCGGCGCCATCCCCGGCGGCCTCCTGGAGAGCGAGCTGTTCGGTCACGCCAAGGGCGCCTTCACCGACGCGCGCACCGCCAAGCGTGGACTCTTCGCGGAGGCCGATGGCGGCACGCTCTTCCTGGATGAAGTGGGCGAGCTGCCGCTGCCGGCGCAGGTGAAGCTGCTGCGCGTGTTGCAGGAGGGAGAGATACGCCCGGTCGGCGAGAGCCGCGTGGAGAAGGTGGACGTGCGGGTGGTGGCGGCCACGCTGCGCGACTTGGGCAAGCTGGTGGAGAAGGGGGAGTTCCGCGAGGACCTCTACTACCGGCTCAACGTGGTGAACGTGCGGATACCGCCCCTGCGCGAGCGCCGCGAGGACGTGCCGCTCCTGGCCAGCGCGTTCCTCCATCGCTTCAACCGCGAGCTCAACCGGGAGTCTCCCGTGGAGGGGCTGTCACCGGAGGCCGAGGCGTTGATGTCCGTCTACGCGTGGCCGGGCAACGTGCGCGAGCTGGAGAACGCCATGGAGCGCGCGGTGCTCCTGGCGGATGGCCCGCACATCCTCCCGGCCAACCTGCCCGAACGGCTGTGGGCCGCACCCGCACCCGGACCGACGACGGCGGGAGATGCCAGGCTGCAACAGGTCGGTAGTGACCTGTCGCTCAAGCGGGCCATCCGGGACCTCGAGGAGTCCTACATCCGGGCGGCGCTCCGTCGGACGAAGGGCAACCGCACCCGGGCGGCCGAGGTGCTCGACATCAGCCACCGGGCGTTGCTGTACAAGATCAAGGAGTACGGCATCGACCCGGACGCGGAGGCGGAGCGGGGATGACCGGGTGGGGTGTGTCGTCCCCATTTGACCAAACGCGTCCGAGGCCGGAAAATCGGGCCTCCGCGACCGTGGTGGGGGCCTGGCGCAGCAAGAACGCAGGGGTCCCGGCCGAACGGAGAGCAGGCGGCCTCCGGGCACTTTTTAGGTGGGGTTGACGGCCAGTGCTACGCTGGCCGCCTCTCGACGGAGTCAAGAATGGCGAAGGGCAAACTGGCACTCGGTCTGGACATCGGATCGACCTCCATCAAGATGATCCTGCTCAAGGAGCAGCGCAAGCGCGGCGAGGTCGGCTTCGCGTTGCAGAGCTTCGGCATGAAGCCGCTGCCTCCGGAGGCCATCGTCGATGGAGCGCTGATGAACTCCACCGCCATCGTGCAGGCGGTGCAGGAGCTGATGTCCGAGCTGAAGGTGAAGGGCAAGGACGTCGCCATCGGCGTGTCCGGCCACTCGGTCATCATCAAGAAGATTCAGATGCCGCGCATGTCCCAGGAGGAGCTCGAGGAGAGCATCCAGTGGGAGGCCGAGCAGTACATCCCGTTCGATGTGAAGGACGTGAACATCGACACGCAGATCCTCGACGGCGGCGGCAACGACGCCACCGGGCAGATGGACGTGCTGCTGGTGGCCGCCAAGAAGGACATGATCAACGACTACACCACCGTGGTCTCCGAGGCGGGCCTCGCGCCGGTGGTGGTGGACGTGGACGCCTTCGCCGTCCAGAACATGTTCTCCGTCAACTACGACCTCCCCGAGAAGGAGACCGTGGTCCTCATCAACGCGGGCGCCTCGGTGGTGAACATCAACATCATCGCCAACGGCGTGACGGTCTTCACCCGCGACGTCACCATCGGTGGCAACCAGTTCACCGAAGAAATCCAGAAGCAGCTCAACGTCTCCTACGAGGAGGCCGAGGCGCTGAAGATCGGCGGCAACCGCGCGGACGCGGACGCCGTGGTGCCCCAGGACGTCGAGCGCGTGCTCTCCAGCGTGGCCGAGCAGGTGGCCGGTGAAATCCAGCGGTCGCTGGACTTCTACGCGGGCACGGCGGCGGACTCGAACTTCACCAAGGTCTACCTGTCGGGTGGCACGGCGAAGATTCCGGCCCTGTTCAAGACGATTGAAGCGCGCACCGGCGTGCCGGTGGAGATCCTCAACCCGTTCCGCAAGATTGAAGTGGACAACCGCAAGTTCGACCCCGCGTTCATCATGGACGTGGCGCCCATGGCCGCGGTGGCCGTGGGACTGGCGCTCCGGCGTCCTGGCGACAAGCTGGCCTGACCTGTCCACCTCCTGGAGACGACGCACATGATGATTCGCATCAACCTGCTTCCCGTCCGGAAGGTCCAGACCCAGCAGAAGGGCCGGCAAGTCCTGGTCCTCTTCGCGCTGGCGCTCATCGGCGCCGCCGTGGGCAACTACTTCTGGTACGACGACCGTGATTCCGAGTTCCAGCGCAATGCCCAGGGCATCGCGCAGACACAAGCGAAGATCGCCGAGTTGGAGAAGGTCATCGGCGAGGTGAAGAACATCAACGCCCGCAAGACGGAGGTCGAGAAGAAGCTCGCGGTGCTCGACTCGCTGCGCAGGGGCCGCAACGGCCCGGTCCGGATGATGGACGCGCTCGCGTCCGCCACGCCCAAGAAGGTCTGGGTGAAGGGCTTCGTCGAGTCCGCCAGCGCCGTGGCCATCGACGGCTCCGCCGTCAGCCACGACGAGGTGGCCGAGTTCATGCGCGGTCTGAACGGCGTGGTGTGGACGCCCAAGGGCATGGGGCGCCTGGTGGACCAGCGCCGCGACGCGAAGACGTCCCGCGTGGAGCTGCTCACCGCGGAGGCCACCATCGAGGAGTTCCCGGCCGGGCAGATCACCCCGTTCTTCACCAACATCGATCTGACCAGCGCGGTGCAGACCAAGGCGTCCGCGGGAGCCGCGGGCATGCCGGCCCTGGTCGACTTCAAGATCACCCTCACCGCGAACTACGCCATCTGACCGAGGCCCGCCATGGACAAGTACCTGGACCAATTCATCAAGGCGTCCCCGGGCGTGAAGTTCGGTGGGCTCGCCGCGGTCATCATCCTGATGACCGCCGCCAACTACTTCATGCTCATCCAGCCGACCGACGAGCGCATCGACCGGCAGATGTCCGAGCGGCGCACGCTGGACCTGGAGCTGGCCGAGAAGAGCGAGATCGCCCAGAACCTCAACGAGCGCCGGCGCGAGATGGACGTGCTGGAGCAGAAGCTCGCCGAGGCCCTCACGGAGCTGCCGGAGAAGAAGGACGTCGAGGAGCTGCTCGCGCAGATCAACGACATCGGCAAGAAGAGCGGCCTGGAGATCGCCCTGGTGCAGCCGGACCGTGAATACGTGGGCGGCGGTGAGTTCTTCGCGCGCATCCCCATCCGCATGACGGTGAGCGGCAACTACCACGAGATCGCCATGTTCCTTCAGGAGATGGCGAACATGCGCCGCATCGTGAACGTCAACAACATCAACCTGGGGCAGCCGACGCTGAAGAACGAGAAGGTCGTTCTGCAGAGCAGCTTCCTGGCGACGACCTTCCGGTTCGTCGAGACCCAGAAGAACTAGAAACTTGATCCGTCCGGGAAGTAGGGCGACAAGGGGATTGAGGATGAAGATGTTCAAGGCCACCATGACGACTGCCGCGCTCGCGCTGACGCTCGCCGCCTGCGAGGACGCGCCCCCGCCTCCTCCGCCGGTGGCGGCGGCTCCCGCGAAGCCCGCTCCCGCCGCGCCGGCGGAGACGGCTCCGGCCGCGGTCGACGCCGCGGCGGCGGCGCCGTACGTCTACTCGTACAACCCGGTGGGCAAGCGCGACCCGTTCCGCAGCCCGCTGGAGGAGCTGGGGCCGGTGAACCCCAACATCGTGGCGTCCACCTGTCTGGAGCCGCTGTGCGCGTTCGACCTGGACCAGCTCAAGCTGGTCGCGGTCGTCACGGGCGACGCCAATCCACTTGCCATGGTCGAAGACCCGCTGGGTCGAGGCCACATCGTGCGCCGCAACACCCGCGTGGGGCGCCAGGGCGGCAAGGTCACGCAGATCCTCCGTGATTCGCTGACGGTGACCGAGGTGTTCTCGGGCAACGGAGAGATCATCAAGAATCCGGTGACCCTGCAGCTCAAGCCCGATGATCGGCAGGACCCGAGCTACAATTTAATGACGGGCAAAAACTACGGGGAGTAGCGCCCCCGTGGCGCGCCCGCGGGCGGCAGCCCGCTTCCAACTTGGTGAGGGGACGCATGCTCGAGAGGAGCGCTGTGACGAGGGGCAAGTGGATGTTGGCGACTGCATTCGCGGTCGTCCTTGCGGGCGCCAGCAGTAGCGGCGCCGAACTGAATACGCTTCGGGACCTGGATGTGTCCCGTACCGGCTCGGGCGCCCAGGTGGTGGTGACCGGAACCCGGCCCCCCACCTTCACCGTCTTCCGGCTCAGTGGGCCGGAGCGGTTGGTGGTGGACCTTTCGTCGGCGGATGCGACGGGTATCAAGGGCCACCATGACGGCTCCGGACCGGTGTCCGGCGTCGTGGCGTCGCAGTTCTCGGACGAGCGCGCGAGCGTCGGCCGGGTGCTGCTGGCGCTCGACAAGGCGTCCCAGTACGACGTGCGCGCGGATGGAAACCGCGTGGTCATCTCCGTGGATGGCGTGGTCTCCGCCCCCGAGGCGAAGCCCGCCGCGCCCGCGACCGTCGCGACGGCCCCCGCCGCCCCGACGACGCCCGCGCCCTCCGCAGAGGTGAAGCTGGCCGCCGTCGTCGCGGAGGCTCCCGTGAAGCAGGAGGCGCCCGCGAAGCCCGCGCTGCCGGAGAACGTCGTCGCCGCCGAGGCCGACGAGCGCGAGGTGGCGCAGCCCGCCCAGCGCATCACCCAGCTGGCGTACGCCGATGACACCCTGCGCATCCGCGCGGACGGCGACATCGCGCGCTACGAGGTGCTGGAGCTGGCGGACCCGCCCAGGCTCGCGGTGGACCTCTACGGGGTGGGCCTGGCGGCCCGCGCGCCCCGCATCAACGGCGCGACCCTGAAGGAAGTGCGCGTGGGCGCCCACTCGGACAAGGTCCGGCTGGTGCTCGACGTGCGCGGCAAGATGCCGGCCTACCGCGTGGACCGCGCGGACAAGGGCCTCGAGGTGGTGCTCGGTGGCGCGGTGGCCCGCAAGGCCGCGCCGTCGCCCGCGCCGCAAGAGGTCATCGCCTCGGTCGCCGAGGTGGAGCCCCTGCGTCCGGCCCCGGTGGTCGTGGAGGCTCCGGCCTCCACCTCCGTGGTCGAGGTGAAGGACCTGTCGTTCCAGGAGGGTGGGGCGGGTGGCCGCGTGGTGCTGAAGCTGTCCGGCACGGCGGGCTGGAAGGTGGACCGTCCCGACCCGCGCAGCGCGGTGCTGACGCTGGACAACGCCCGGCTGCCCAAGAAGCTCGAGCGCAGCCTGGACACCAGCGCGCTGGAGACGCCGGTGAAGATGATCAGCGCCTTCAGCGTCCCGGGTGAGGGCCGCAAGGTGCGCGTGGTGGTCGCCGCCGACGGCGCCATCGAGGAGAAGGTCAGCCAGAGCGGCAACACCCTGTCGTGGCGCCTGGACGTCAAGGGCGTGAAGACGGACGAGGTGTCGGTCGCGCAGCGCACCGCCGGCTTCACCGCCGAGGCCCCCGCGTACGCCGCCGAGGGCGCGCCGCAGCAGGCCCGCTACCGTGGCAAGCGCGTGTCCTTCGAGTTCAAGGACATCGACATCCAGAACCTCCTGCGCGTCATCGCGGAGATCTCCAAGAAGAACGTGGTCGTCGCGGACGACGTGAGCGGCCGGGTCACCATCCGCCTGCGCAACGTGCCCTGGGACCAGGCGCTGGACCTCATCCTGCGCACCAAGCAGCTGGGCAAGGAGGAGTTCGGCAACATCATCCGCATCGCCCCGCTCAAGACGCTGGAGGAGGAGGCCCGGCTGCGCCAGGAGCGCAAGAAGTCGCTCCAGCAGCAGGAGGACCTGCTGGTCAACCTCATCCCGGTGAACTACGCGGTGGCCGCGGACATGTCCGCCCGCGTGAAGGATGTCCTGAGCGAGCGCGGCACGGTGACGGTGGACACGCGCACCAACGTGCTCATCGTCAAGGACGTGCGCTCCAACACGGAGAAGGCCCGCTCGCTGGTGCGCAGCCTGGACACGCAGACGCCGCAGGTCCTCATCGAGAGCCGCATCGTCGAGGCGAGCACGACCTTCAGCCGCAACCTCGGCGTGCAGTGGGGTGGTCAGGCTCGCGCCGCCGCCGCCACGGGCAACTCGACGGGCCTCATCTTCCCGAACAACGTCGCCGTGACGGGTGGTTCGCCGAGCATCGGCGCCGCGGGTCTGCCGGCGGTGCCGAACTTCGCGGTGAACCTGCCGGCGCCGGTCGGTGAGAACGCCGGTGGTGCGCTCGGCTTCGTCTTCGGCTCGGCCGGTGGCGCGCTGCAGCTCAACCTGCGCCTGTCCGCGGCGGAGACCGAGGGCACCATCAAGACCATCTCCGCGCCCCGCGTGACGACGCTGGACAACAACACCGCGCGCATCAGCCAGGGTGTGTCCATCCCGTTCAGCCAGACGTCCGCGGCCGGCGTGAACACGACCTTCATCGAGGCCCGTCTGTCGCTCGAGGTGACGCCGCACATCACCCAGGACGGCAGCATCCTGATGGCCATCAACGCCTCCAACAACCAGCCGGACCCGGGTAACACCGGTGCCAACGGTCAGCCCTCCATCCAGCGCAAGGAGGCCGTCACCCAGGTGCTGGTGAAGGACGGAGACACCACGGTCATCGGCGGCATCTACGTGCGCCGTGGCTCCACGCGGACGAACTCGGTGCCCTTCCTGTCGAAGATTCCGGTGCTCGGGTTCTTCTTCCGGCAGACGAACGATACGGATGATCGGCAGGAGCTGCTCATCTTCATCACGCCCCGCATCCTCAACCGGCAGACCATTGCGCAGAGCCTTTAAGGCATCGCGCCTCTTCTCCGAGGAGAGAGTACGCTCATGAAGCCCATCTATCTCGCCGCGCTGATGGCGTTCGGCTCGGTGTCTTGCGTCGACAACACCCCGAAGTTGCAGGTCCTTCATGCTGCCCTTCCGGATCCGGATTGCACGATTCCGGAGGACGAGGCGATTCTGAGGGGATCTCTGAACCTGGGGCTGGCTGGAGACTTCCTCCTGGGGCTGATCATCACCTCCAACCTCACCGATACCCCCATCCTCGTAGGAGAAGGGGGCCAGGTGTCCGACCCGGATTCCCAAGCCATCTACATCAGGTCCGTGGATGTGTCGTATCGGACCGAGCCGGACCTGGGCATCGAGGATGCGAACGTCCCTCTCTTCGGAGGGTTCCGCCCGAATCAGGACAGCAGCCTGCTGCTGGGGTTGCTCACGCGGGACGCCCAGGCCGCGCTCCTCGCGGCGACAACGGGAGGCGGCATCGTCGACACGCTCGTCACCATGCGCTTCCGGGGCGAGACCGCTACCGGAAGCAAGGTGGAAGTGAACGAGTTCACCTTCCCGCTCGTGGTCACCAACGTGGGGTTTGTCTGCCCCAAGCCGGGTGAAGTCCCGTCGCCACGCTCCGAGGCCTGCGACCTGCGGGGTCTGAATGGCGTCGTCCCGGAGTGCGAGGCTCCCTGAGCTTCGTCTGCCACCCAGGAACCCCTGAGCCCATGTCCTTTCGCACGCACCTCGAGTCAGTCGTCAACCAGGTGGATGGAGCCCTCGCCTGCAGCGTGATGGGCTTCGACGGCATCTCCGTGGACACCTACCAGCGCGATGAGGCGAGCGAGCTGGACCTGGGCGGGGCCTGGGTGGAGTACGCCAACCTCCTCACGCAGCTGCGCCACGCCGCGGAGACGCTCAAGACGGGCGCGGTGAGCGAGGTCAGCGTCAACAGCGACAAGGTCCTCACGCTGATGCGGCTGGTGTCGCCGGAGTACTTCCTCGTGCTCGCGTTGCGCGCGGATGGCAACTACGGCAAGGGCCGCTATGTGCTGCGCGTGACGGCCCCCAAGGTGAGCGCGGAGCTGTAGCCGCGCCCTCTGTAAAGCAGTCGTCCGGACGACGCGGCGCTCCGCAGGTTTCCCCTTCCCATGGGAGGGGGCATGGGCTAGACACCCCCGACTTTTCAAGCTTCCGTATTTTCGAGTCTGAAGGAGTCGGTCCCCATGGCCGGTGTCATCGATACGTCCGAGTTTCACAACGGTATGAAGATCGAAATCGACGGTGAGCCGTTCGTCATCGTCGAGTTCCAGCACGTGAAGCCCGGCAAGGGTTCCGCCTTCGTCCGCACCAAGATCCGCAGCCTCACCACGGGCCGCGTCCTGCAGCCGACGCTGAAGTCCGGTGACAAGGTGGACCGCCCGGACATCGAAGAGAAGGACATGCAGTACCTGTATGTCCAGGGCGACGACTATTACTTCATGGACAAGCGCGACTTCGAGCAGACCTTCATCAGCGAGAAGGCACTCGGCGAAGCGAAGAACTTCCTGAAGGAGAACACCGACGCGACCATCCTGTTCTGGAACGGGAAGGCCATCAGCGTGACGCTGCCGAACTCGGTGGACCTGAAGGTCATCAAGTGCGACCCGGGCGTTCGCGGCGACACGGTGTCCGGCGCGCTGAAGCCCGCCACGCTGGAGACCGGCTTCGAGGTCAACGTCCCCCTCTTCATCAACGAGGGTGATGTCCTCAAGATCGACACGCGCGACGGTGGCAAGTACCTGACCCGCGTCGCCACCGCGGGCTAGTCCAGGACGCCCGAGGAGGGGACGCGAGCATGGCAACGAAGCGCAAGTCGACCCGGGCCTCCACGCCCGCCAGCGCGTCCGCTCCGGCGAACGCGGCCCACGCTGGCAACACGTCGCTGGACGTGGATGCCCTGCGGGAAATCGTCAACATCCTGGAGGCCTCGGACGTGACGAGGCTGGTGTGGAAGCGCGGGGAGGAGAAGCTCTTCATCCGCCGCGGCCACGCCCCGGAGACGACCATCGTCCACCACGCGGCCCCGTCGGCCGTCCCGGTGGGCCCGGCGGTGGAGTACGCGGCGCCCGCGCCGCGCGCCGTCGCGTCCGCTCCTTCGCCCGCGCCTGTCGCCGCCGCGGCCCCCGCGGCCGAGAAGGCCCCGGAGAAGCCTGGCCACGTGGTGACCAGCCCCTTCGTCGGCACGTTCTACCGGACGCCGGCGCCCGATCAGCCGGCGTTCGTGGACGTGGGCTCGGTGGTGAAGAAGGGCCAGGTGCTCTGCATCATCGAGGCGATGAAGCTGATGAACGAAATCGAGTCCGAGGTCTCCGGCCGCGTGGTGGAGATCCTCGTGGAGAACGGGCGGCCGGTGGAGTTCGGCCAGTCCCTGTTCCGCATCGAGCCGGCCTGACGCGGGCGGGCGCGCCCTTCGCCCCACGACGGGCGCGCTCCCCACGCCGACCGTTCCAGGAGACACCCCCGTGTTCAAGAAGGTGCTGATCGCCAACCGCGGGGAGATTGCCCTGCGGGTCATCCGCGCCTGTCGGGAGCTGGGCATCGCCACCGTGGCGGTGCACTCCACGGCGGACGCCAACGCCCTCCATGTGCGCTTCGCGGACGAGGCCGTCTGCATCGGCCCTCCGTCGTCCAAGGAGAGCTACCTCAACGTCCCGCAGCTCTTGTCCGCCGCCGAAATCACCCGCGCGGACGCCATCCACCCTGGCTACGGCTTCCTGTCGGAGAACGCCGAGTTCGCCGAGGTCTGCGAGAACTGCAAGATTCGCTTCATCGGTCCGCGCCCGGAGATGCTGCGGATGATGGGCAACAAGGTGCGGGCGCGGCAGGCGGCGCGGGAGGCGGGCATGCCCCTGCTCCCCGGCAGCCCCGGCACCGTGAAGGACCCTCGCGAGGCGGAGGCGTTCGCCCGCGAAATCGGCTTCCCCGTCATCCTCAAGGCGGCCGCGGGTGGCGGCGGCAAGGGGATGAAGATCGTCCGCGAGCCGAGCGCGCTGGCGCAGGCGTTCTCCACCGCGCAGGCGGAGGCGGTGGCGTCCTTCAACAACGGCGACCTCTACATCGAGCGGTACGTGGAGAAGCCGCGCCACATCGAAATCCAGATTGTCGCGGACGAGCACGGCAACATCATCCACCTCAACGAGCGCGAGTGCTCGGTGCAGCGTCGGCACCAGAAGCTCATCGAGGAGGCTCCGTCCCCGGCGCTCACGCCGGAGCTGCGCGAGCGGATGGGCCGGGTGTCCGTCGAGGCGATGCGGCAGCTGCGCTACAACAACGTCGGCACCATCGAGTACCTGCTCGACGAGCGCGGCGAGTTCTACTTCATGGAGATGAACACGCGCATCCAGGTGGAGCACCCGGTGACGGAGCTCGTCACGGGCGTGGACCTGGTCCGTGAGCAGATCCGCATGGCCTACGGCCACCCCCTGCGCTTCAAGCAGGAGGACATCCAGATCCGCGGGCACGCCATCGAGTGCCGCGTCAACGCCGAGGACCCCATCACCTTCGCGCCGTGGCCCGGCAAGATTACCGGCTACAGCGTCCCGGGAGGCTACGGGGTGCGCGTGGACTCGGGGGCCTACGAGAACTACACGGTGCTGCCGTACTACGACAGCCTGCTGGCCAAGCTCATCGTGCACGCGGAGGACCGCGAGACGGCCATCCGCCGGATGCAGCGCGCGCTCGGCGAGTACGTGGTGGAAGGCATCCGCACCAACATCCCGTTCCACCGCGCGGCGCTCGGCGAGGAGTCCTTCCAGGAGGGCAACTACGACACGCGCTTCGTGGAGCGGCTGCTCGCGAGCGAGACGGGTTCCCGTCGACTCAAGAAAGCCGTGGAAGAGACGCCGTAGCGCACGTCCGCCTACGTGGCGCGTCCGTCTAATGGGCGGGTGTGCAAGCAGGTGAGCTGGCCCTGGGGGGAGCCGGGCTGTTTCTTGACCCGCGTCGGAGGATTCCGTTAGCCTCCGACTCTCCCCCTTTTGAAGATAGAAACCCGCGAAGTTCCAAGGGGTTTCGGCTCGCCGGAAGCCCACGCTCGATGGACAAGAACAAGATCATCGAAGCCGCCGCGAAGCTGGTCGCGAAGGGCGCGTACGACAAGGCCATCAAGGAGTATCAGAAGGTCCTGGAGGTCGACCCGAAGGACATCCGGGTGCTCCAGAAGATGGGGGAGCTGTACCAGAAGAAGAACGACAACGCCCAGGCGGCGCACTTCTTCACCAAGGTCGCGGAGAGCTACTCCTCGGACGGCTTCTTCCTCAAGGCCGTCGCCCTCTACAAGCAGGTCCTCAAGCTCAACCCGAACCTGCTCGAGGTGAACCTCAAGCTGGCGGAGCTGCACCAGCAGCTCGGGCTGATGTCGGAGGCGATGGCCTACTTCCAGATCGTGGCGAACCACTACGACAAGGCGGGCGACACCAAGTCGTCGCTCGATACCTTGAAGAAGATGGTGGACCTCGACCCGGAGAACGTGGCGTCGAAGATCAAGCTCGCGGAGCTCTACGCGCGCGAGAACATGTCGCGCGAGGCGGTGCAGGAGTTCAAGCGCGCCGCCGAGTACCTCAAGCGCAACGGCCGCGGTGACGACTGGGCCCGCGTGGCCGAGCGCCTGTCCACGCTCGAGCCGGACAACCTGCCGCTCGCCAAGGAGCTGGCGTCCTCGTACCTGCAACGCGGTGACCAGAAGCGCGCGCTCGCGAAGCTGCAGGTGTGCTTCAAGGCGGATGGCCGCGACGTGGAGACGCTGTCGCTCCTGGCCCAGGCGTTCCAGGGGCTGGGGCAGACCTCCAAGACGGTGTCCGTCTACAAGGAGCTGGCGAAGATCCACCAGGAGCGCGGCCGTCTCACCGAGGCCGAGGCCGTCTGGACGCAGATCGAAGTGTTGGATCCGCAGGACCCGGAGCTGCTCGCGCGCCGCGCGCCCGCGCCGGCTCCCGCGGCGCCCCAGCCCGTGGCTCAGCCGCAGCAGCCCGCCGCGCCCCAGCCGGCCGCCCGCGCCGCCGCGCCCCAGCCCGCTCCGCAGCCGCAGCCCGCGCCCGTCGCGGCGCCGCCTCCCTCGCAGGCGGGGATGGCGCGCGAGCAGCTGGCGAAGCTGCTCACGGAGACGGACGTCTACGTGAAGTACGGGCTCCACGACAAAGCGCTGGAGCACCTGCGCAAGGTGTTCTCCGTCGACCCGGAGAACCTGGACGCGCACGAGAAGGCGTACCAAATCTACGTCGCGTCGGGGAACACGGCGCAGGCGGGCGAGCAGCTGCTGAACGTGCTGCGCCTGTGCACGCGCGCCGCGGACTCGACGCGCGCGCAGCCGTACCTGGCGACCATCCTCCAGGAGAACCCCGCGCATCCGGAGGTGCCGGCGTTCCTGTCGGTGCTGCGCGTGGAGGGTCCGGTGACGGCCTCTCCGTCCGCGACGGTGGTGGAGTCGGTGGGCGAGGACGCCATCCTGGTGGACTCCAGCGACGACGAGGTGCTCGTCGCGCCGCCGCCCGAGGACGCACTGCTGCATCCGCCGGGGGACGAGCTGGCGCTGGCCACGCTGCCCTCGAGCGATTCCGACGAGGTCATCGACGACGAGCACGATGCCGCCGTCGTCAGCGAGGAGGCGCTCGTCGGCGAGGCCATCACCTCGGGCGAGCACGACGTCTACGACTCCCCCGCGCCGGAGGACCTGGCGGCGGCGGCCGAGGACGAGCTGCTGGTGTCGGGCGACGACGGGATGGTGCTGACGGACGAGCCCGGCCTCGCGTCCACGGACGACGAGCCGCTCGTCGAGTCGGCCGACCTGGACGCGCCGCTCTCCGATGACGAGAGCTACTCGCTGGGCGATCCGGACGACGAGGCCACGTCCACGATGGCGGCCATGTCGCTGGGCGACGATGACGACGCGCCGCCGCCGACGATGGTGCGCGCGCCCACGCGTCAGCTCCTCCAGGACGCCGCGCCCGATACGCGCAAGCAGGCGACGCTCGTCGAGGAAGCCTCGCTCGACGTGGACGAGATGCCCACGCGCGTGGGCATCGCGCCGCTGGATGCGTCGATGCTCGACGACCTCGAGGAGCCCGCGGGCTCCGACATGCCGTCGCTGGGCGACTTCGAGGAGGAGGAGCCCACCGCCTCGCACGCCATCGTCGCGATGGACGACGCGCCCTTCGACGAGCCCGAGTCCCTGCCGGAGACCGACTTCGGCTCGGTGGAGGAGGAGCCTCAGGACTTCGGTTCGGTGGAGGAGCCCCCCCAGGAGGAGGCCGCCGCCGAGTTCGCCGACGACAGCGTCAGCGAGCCCGAGGAAGAGGAGCCCGCCGCCGAGGAGTGCGACGAGGCCGCGTTCTTCCTGGACCAGGGCCTGCTGGAAGAGGCCCGCGAAATCCTCGAGACGGTCACCATCGCCTTCCCGGGCCACGCGCGCGGCACGGAGCTGATGGAGCGCCTGGAGGCGCTCGAGGCCAGTGGCGGAGTGCCGCCGGAGGAGGAGCCGCCGGAGCCCGTGTCGGTGCCCACCGTGCTGCCGATGACGGAGGCGGCGGGAGAGCGCGATGCGTTCGACCTGGCGGCGGAGCTGGCCGGCGAAATCGACAACCTGGGCGACGACACGGCGGCGGCGCCCGCGGCGGAAGAGGACTTCCAGTACTCGGTGGAGGAGGTGTTCTCCGAGTTCAAGAAGGGCCTGGCCAAGGTGGTGAAGCCCGAGGACGTGGACACGCACTACGACCTGGGCATCGCCTACAAGGAGATGGGCCTCTTGGACGACGCGCTGCACGAGTTCGAGGTGGCGCGTCAGGGCTCCATGGGCTCCAAGCGCGAGCTCGACTGCCTCACGATGATGGGCATGCTGCACCTGCTGCGCGGTGACGGCGCGTCCGCGGTGGCCACCTTCCGCGAGGGGCTCGCCAGTCCCCACGCCACGGGCGAGGCCGCCAAGGCGCTGGGCTTCGAGCTGGCCACGGCCTGGGAGGCGCACGGCGAGCCGGGCAAGGCGCTGCACCACTACCAGCGCGTGGCGGCGATGGACGCGAAGTACCGCGACGTGAGCTCGCAGGTGTCCCGGCTGTCCGCCAGCACCTCACCGGAAGACGACCCTCTCCCCATGCCCGCGCCGGTCGCCACCGCCAACGGCACGAAGAGCCCTGGCGGCGCCGCAGCCGCGGCCGTGGCCAATCCCCCTGTGCCAGCCGCCGGCGCGCCCAAGGCGCGCAAGGTCGGCTACGTTTAGTTGCCCCCGAGGTCCGGCGAGCCCATGACGACCTACCTCGATTTCTTCGACCTCACCCAGGAGCCCTTCTCCAACGCTCCGGTGAGCCGCTTCTATTACAACTCGGCTCAGCACTCGCAGGCGCTCACCCGGCTGATGCACGCCGTCAGCTACATGAAGGGCCTGTCCATCCTCGTCGGCGACATCGGCGCGGGGAAGACGACGCTGGCGCGCCGCATGCTCGATTCGCTGCCCGAGTCCGAGTACGAGGCCGCGCTGCTCGTCATCATCCACTCGGGCATCACCGCCAACTGGCTCTTGCGCCGCATCGCGCTGCAACTGGGCGTGGAGAACCCCGCGCAGGAGAAGCTCGCGCTCCTGTCGCAGCTCTACCAGCGGCTCCTCCAAATCTATGAGTCCGGCAAGAAGGCCGTCGTCCTCATCGACGAGGCGCAGATGCTGGAGACGCGGGAGCTGATGGAGGAGTTCCGGGGGCTGCTCAACCTGGAAGTGCCGGAGCGCAAGCTCATCTCCTTCGTGTTCTTCGGCCTGCCGGAGATCGAGAAGAACCTGAAGCTGGACCCGCCGCTCGCGCAGCGCGTGGCCATGCGCTACAAGCTCGAGCCCTTCACGGCCGAGTCCACCGAGGCGTACATCAAGCACCGCCTGCGGCTCGCCGGCTGCCCGCGCATGCCGTTCTCGCCCGAGGCGCTGCTGGCCGTGCACGAGCACTCGTCCGGTTCGCCGCGTGTCATCAACACGCTGTGCGACAACGCGCTCTTCGAGGCCTTCCTGGCCCGGGCGGACACCGTGTCCGCGGCCATGGTGAACACCATCGGCAAGAACCTGGGCCTGCAGGGCATCAACTCGGCCGCTCCCGGAGCAGCCGAGAGGGCGAGCGTGCCAGCCACGAACCTGCCCCGAGCGGCCAACAACAAGCTCGACCTCGCGGAGATAGACCGCTACCTCGAAGGGCTGGGTAAGCTCTAGGGGCTTTGGCCACACAGAGCCGCAAGGGTGCGCTTCGAGCGCTGCTGCTCGTGCTCCTCGTCATCTCGGGGAGTGTGTTCGCGTTGCGCATGCCCGCCACGTGGGACGTGGCCTGCACCGTGGCGCGGCGGCACCTGCCGGATGTGCTCGGCTTGGACGTGGGCATCGGCCGGTGTGAGTTGGATCCGCTCGGCTCGCGCGTGCTGGTGCACGGCTTCTCGCTCTTTCAGCCGGGCGCGGACACGCCGCTGCTGGCGGCGGACCTGGCGGAGGTGCAGTTCGGCTTCCTGCGGCCCCTCTCTGGAAGGCTGACGTTCGCCTCGGTGCGCGCGGTGCGTCCGCGGCTGGCGCTGGACCTGTCCCAGCCTCGCGAGCGTCCCGAGACGAAGTCGGAGGGCTGCTTCCTGGACCCGCTGGAGCGGGTGCGGGTGGCGCGGCTGGACATCGTCGGCGCCGAGGTGAGGGTGGCGCTGCCGGAAGGACGCCGCGTGGAGGTGGCGGACCTGGATGTCCGCTGGGCGGAGCGCTGGGGCGTCATCGAGTTGGACGTGGAGGCGCGCCGGGGACTCGTGCGCCTGGGGGCCGGAGGCCAGGAGCTGGCGCTGCAGCGGCTGGCCATCGCCGGCGCGGTGGACCCGGACGAGGCGCTGCTGGAGTTGGAGCGCGCCGAGGTGTCACTGGATGACATCAGCACCACGGTGTCGGGACGGGTGGACTCGCTCTGCCAGCCGCACCTGGCGCTGGACGCGCAAATCTTCCTGCCGCTGCGCACGCTGTCCCAGGCGAAGCTGTTGCCGAAGCCGGCCACGGGGCACCTGTGGAGCCGCGTGTCCATCGCCGGCAAGCCGGAGTCCCCCGCGGTGTCGCTGGAGCTGTCCGGCAACGGGTTGGGCTACGAGCGCTTCGGACCCGCCAACATCTCCGCGCGGCTGTCCTACGCGGGCGACGAGGTGCGGTTGGAGGAAGTGGTGGTGCCGGTGGGCATGGGGCGGGTGCGCGCCACGGGCAAGCTGCTGCTGACGCCGCTGCTCCCGCTGGAGGTGCGCCTGAAGACGGAGGATGCGTCCCTCGCGCGCGTCCTCGACAAGGCGGGCGTGAAGGGCTCGTGGGTGGACTTCCCCGCGTCGCTCGACGCGCAGCTCTCCGGCAACCTGCTGCCGCGCTTCTCGCTGTCGGGGCCATTGGATTTGCGCACCGGACGCTTCCGGTTGGCCACGCGTGCCTATGACGCTCCCGCGAGCGAGGGCATCAACATCCTGGAGTTCGACAAGGGGCGGGCGCAGGCGCAGGTGCGGCTGCAGACGGACCGCGTGTCCTTCAACCACGTCCAGGCGGAGGTGGGCCGCTCGCGCGTGCAGGCCGACGTGGGGCTGCTCATCGGCAATGGCCTGGGGTTGGACATCCATGGCCAGGGCGACGTGGACCTGTCGGACTTCGGCCACATCGCCGGGCTGAAGTGGGCGGGGCGCGGCAACGCCACGTACTCGATTACGGGCCCCGTCTCCGAGGTGAAGGTGGAGTCGGGCCTGTCCTTCCGCGACTTCGTCTTCTGGGGCTTCAACCTGGGCGTGCTGCAGGGGAAGTTGGGCTACTCGGACGGGGTGCTGGCCTTCCCCTCGTTCACCGGCCAGAAGGGGCGCACGCAGTACTACGGCAAGGCGGCGGTGGGCTTCGGCCGGCTGCTCAACCTGAAGCTGGAGGTGAACGTCCCGCAGGGGCGCACCGAGGACCTGGTCGACGTGGTCGCGGGGCTCACGCCGTCGCTGGCGGTGATGCAGGGCACGCTGGGCGGCACGGCGTCCGGACGCGTGGAGGTGGACAGCCCCATCGAGAAGCTGGAGGGGCTGGTGGCCTTCGACGTGAAGGACACCACGTACTACGGGCGGCGCATGGGTGACGGCGCGGCGCGGCTGCGCTTCGTGGACGGCAAGGCCATGGTGCTCGAGCGCACGGAGTTGAAGGGCCCGTTGGGCCGCACCTGGGCCGAGGGCACGCTGCTGTTCGCCGGCGGGCTGGACTACCGCTTCGGTGGGGATGGGCTTGCGCTCGGGGAGACCGTGGGGCCGGAGCTGGCCGAGCGCGTGGGGCTCACGGGGACGATGGTGATGGACGGCGTCGTCTCCGGCACGTCCGACATCCCCGTGGTGGACGTCACGCTGAAGTCGCCGCGCATCGCCCTGGACGGTCGCAACCTGGGCGCCATGGACCTCACGGGGCGACTGGTGGGCAAGGACTTCGAGGTCTGGGGCCGGCCCTTCCAGGACGCCAACGGCCGCGTGAAGATGAAGGTGCAGGACACGTGGCCCTACGACGCGTCGCTCACGCTGGCGCTGCCGGAGATTCGCACGCTGCTGCCGGCGGAGCCGCTGTGGGCGGGCGTGTCCGGCCAGGTGTCCGGCTCGCTCACGGCGAAGGGGCCGTTGATGGACCCCCAGGCCGCGCAGGTGCGCGCGACGGTGGACCGCCTGGCGCTGTCGCGTGACGACGTGCGCGCGGAGAACACGGCGCCCATCTCGCTCGCCTTCGGGAAGGGGCGACTGGAGGTGCAGCCGTTCCGCTTCCTCGGGCCGTACGTGGACCTGAACATGGGCGGCTGGATGACCACGCGCGGCGGCATCGGCGTGACGCTGCGCGGAGGCGGGGATTTGCGCCTCCTGGAGTCCCTGCTGCCGTCGATGGTGGAGCGCTCCACGGGGCGGCTCACCGTGGACGCGGAGGCGACGGGGACGCTGGATGCGCCCTCGGTGGTGGGGAGCGCGGAGCTGTTGGACCTGCGTGTGGCGATGAGGGACCTGCCCATCAACGTCCGCAACATGTCCGGGCGCGTGGAGCTGACGGGCCAGCGCGTGCTGCTGGAGCACCTGCGAGGCGTGGTCAACGAGGGCAAGGTGTCCGCGCGCGGCGACGTGCGACTGTCGCGCTTCTTGCCCCAGCG
This sequence comes from Myxococcus guangdongensis, assembly GCF_024198255.1. NCBI lineage: Bacteria > Pseudomonadati > Myxococcota > Myxococcia > Myxococcales > Myxococcaceae > Myxococcus > Myxococcus guangdongensis. The sequence continues at coordinate 41,790 of NZ_JAJVKW010000008.1, read as the reverse complement.
ACTGGGCCTCACGGTGCAGTTGGACGAGGTGCCGTACCGACTCACCGAGGACCTGCCGGCGACGTTCTCCGGCCTGCTCCAGGTGGTGGGGCCGCCCAAGGGCTTCACCGTCACGGGTGGCATCGACATCGTCAAGATGCGCTACCAGAAGGCGCTGGACGTGGAGGCGCTGCTGAAGTCCATGCAGAAGCGCGCTCCGGTGCAGGCGCCCTCGCCGTCGGCGGCCCTGGGCGAGGCGTTGAAGCCCTGGGTCATCTGGGATGTGAACGTCCACTTCGGGGACGTGCGCGTGGACAACAACCTGGCCAAGGCGCGGATGCTCGGGGACGTGCGGCTGACGGGGACGGACCTGCGGCCGGGCCTGTTGGGGCGGGTGGAGCTGGCCGAGGGCAGCCAGGCGTTCTTCCGCAACAACCCCTTCACCATCAGCCAGGGGCAGCTGGAGTTCCAGGACGCCACCAGCCTGGAGCCCGTCTTCGAGGTCCAGGCCCAGACGCAGGTGCGCGAGTTCGTGGTGAAGCTGCACGCCTTCGGCAAGCCCACGGACCCGCAGATTCTGCTCTCGTCGGAGCCCGCGCTGGTGGAAGGGGACATCGTCTCCCTGCTCACCCTGGGGTTCACCTCGTCGGACCGGGACACCGCGGCGTCGGCCGGGGCCGGGCTGGCGGCCGAGGCCCTCTTCAACGCGTCAGGTCTGGACCGGCAGGTCCAGCGGTTTCTTCCCAGCAATCCGGTGCTGAGGGATTTGTCCCTCCAGATATCCACCACCTACAATGACGCCACCCGACAAGCGGAGCCCACCGCGCAACTGGAGTCGAAGTTCCTCAGCGAGCAGCTTAAAATCGGGATGACTCAACCGGTGAGTGGGCGCGGAACGCGGGCGCGTGCCGAGTACCGCTTCGACGACAGACTTTCCGCGCAGGCCCAGTGGGACAACGAGAACAGCGAAGCCTCGTTTGGCAACCTCGGGCTCGAGCTGAAGCTCAGCTGGGAGGTCGAGTAACCCGCGCCGCGGTGGCGCTGGGGCTCTGGCTGTGCGTCCTGGCCTCGGCCTCCGCGCACGCCCAAACGCCCGAGGCTCGCGCCGCGGGGCAGAACGTGGTGGCCGTGGAGCTGCACCTGCCCGGCGGCGAGGACGCCGAGGGGCTCAGTGGGCTGGTGGCGGTGCGCAAGGGGCAGTCGCTGATGCCCTCGTTGGTGCGCCGCTCGGTGGAGCGGCTGTGGGCCACGGGGCGATTCTCGGACGTGGTGGCGCGCGCGGAGGAAGTGCGTGGCGGGGTGCGGCTGGTGTTCCAGCTCACGCCCGTGTCGCGGCTGGCGCGCCTGCGCTTCGACGGGAACCAGGTGCTGACGGACGGGGAGTTGCTCGACGCCAGCGGCCTGCTCGAGGGCGGCCCGCTGGACCAGGAGGAGCTCGAGGGCGCCGTGTCCGGCGTGCTGCAGGCGTACCAGCGCAAGGGCTACGACTCCGTGCGCGTGACGGCCACGCAGGAGCCGCTGCCCCTGGGCATCCAGGTGTCGCTGCACGTCACCGAGGGCCAGCCGACGCTGGTGCGACAGGTGAACTTCTCCGGCAGTCCGGGCCTGCCGCTGCCTCGCTTGCTGGCGGCGCTCGCGATGCGACCCGGCGAGGTGTTCGACCGCGTGCGGCTGGACGCGGGGCTGGACCAACTGCGCACGGTGCTGCGCGAGGCGGGGCACTGGCGCGCGCAGGTGGGCACGCCCGCGGTGCTGGTGGAGGGCAGCGCCGCGTCGGTGTCGGTGCCGCTGTCGGCGGGGCCTCGCTACAGCGTGCGCTTCCACGGCAACCACCGCTTCCCGGCCGAGGTGCTGGAGCGGGTGCTGGCGTACGACGTGGCCGAGCCGCTCGACGAGGTGGTGGCCGGACGGCTGGCGCGGCGGGTGGAGTCGTTCTACCGGCACCGAGGGTTCCACGACGCGCGCGTGCGTGCCCGCGAGGTGCTGCGGGCGGATGGTGAGGTGGCGGTGCTGGCCTTCGACGTGGACGAGGGACAGCCGCTGCGTGTCAGCGACGTCCGCTTCCACGGCAACGCGTCGTTGGGCTCGGGCACGTTGAGGGAGGTGCTGGCGGAGCGCATCCGCGCCGGGGAGCTCCAGCCCGAGCTGGACATGCGACTCCAGGACGACCCGCTGGACGTCGAGGGCCGTCACGGCCGTCGGCCTGACGCCACGGAGCCGGTGCCGGACCCGGCCACGGTGTACGTCGAGGACGCGTGGCTGGAGGCCACGGAGTCGATGATGGAGCAGTACCGCGAGCGGGGCTTCCTCTCCGTGGTGGTGACGCTCCGGGGGCTGACGGTGGATGCGCGCACGCGCACGGCGGCGGCGGACTTCGATGTGGTGGAGGGGCCGCAGACGCGCGTGAAGCAGGTCGACCCCCAGGGGTTCCCGGATGACCAGGCCGCGCGCGCCACGGCCTCGGGCCTGGGCGTGCACAAGGGGCTGCCGCTGAGCTTCGAGGCGGTGGAGGCGTCGCGCGTCGCGCTGGAGCGCGGACTGGGCGCGCAGGGCTATCTCTTCGCCCGCGTCACCACGAAGTCCTCGTTGGAGGAGGGGGACACCGTCGCGACGGTGGTGTTCCATGCGGACACGGGGCCCCAGGTGAAGGTGGGCAAGGTGCTGGTGCAGGGCCTGACGCGCACGGACCCTGACCTCATCATGGCCAACCTGAACCTGAAGGAGGGTGAGCCGCTGGCCATGGACTCGCTCACCGAGGGACAGCGCAGGCTCGCGCGGTTGGGTTTGTTCCGTCAGGTGGACGTGGCGCTCGCGGACCCCACGCGGCGCGAGGAGTCCAAGGACGTGGTGGTGACGGTGCACGAGCGGCCCCGTCTGGATGGCCAGGTGTCCGGCGGCTACTTCCTCGTCGACGGTCCTCGAATCACGCTGGATACGGCGTACCGCAACCTGGATGGACTGGGCCTGAGCCTGCTGGCGCGCGGCAAGGTGAACTACGCGGGCTGGAGCGCGGAGGCGTTGTCGAGGGACCGGCGAATCGCCTGTGAGCAGTCGGGCGGCGCCGCCTCGGCGGGCTGTGATGTGGAGCTCCAGGGCCTGAGCGGACTGGGTGGCCGTGGCAACCTGGCGCTGTCGCAGCCGCGTCTGTACTTCCTGTTGCCTTTCGAGGTGGGCGCGCGACTGGACCTGATTGCCGAGCGCGTGCACCGGCCCTCGTATGTGTCCTCGCGGCTCGCGGCGGCGGCGGCGCTGGACTGGGCGGTGGCGTCCTGGTTCAACGTCTCGCTGTCGTACGAAGTGGAGAACAACCGGCTGCGCTCTCGCGCTGGCGTGCTGGAGTTGCTCAACCGCGCGGACCAGGAGCGGCTGCGCTATCCGTTCGGCGACTTCGTGCTGCACTCGCTCCGGCCCGCAATCACGCTCGACTTCCGTGACGACGCGACGAACCCCCGGCGCGGCCTGGTGCTCATCAGCAGCGCGGAGCTCACGCGCGGCATCAGCGTGAGCCCCACGGACGTGGCGGGCAACGCCGTGCCCGCGTTCCCCATCAACGGCCTGAAGCTGGCGAGCAGCCTCAGTGGCTACATCCCGTTGGGGCGCAGGGCGAGCCTGGCGCTGTCGGCGCGCGCGGGCACCATCGTCCCGATGGAGACGGGGGCTCAGCCCATCGGCTCGAAGCTGTTCTACCTGGGTGGCTCGTCGAGCCTGCGCGGCTTCCGTGAGGATGGTGTGCTGCCGGAGGACGTGCGCGAGGCGCTGCATCAGCGGCTGCGCGACTGTCGTTCGCTCATCAGCCCGACGGGGTGCTCGGGCGAGCTGAAGGCGGTGCTCGCGGGGCAGGTGCCGGCGAGTCAGGGCGGTGAGCTCTTCACGCTGGGCAAGGCGGAACTGCGGTTGCCGGCGCTGACGTCGCTGGATCTGGGCCTGTTCTTCGAGGCGGGCAACCTGTGGCTGGACAGGACGCGGTTGGACCTGGAGCGGCTGCGCTACGCGGCGGGCGTGGGGCTGCGGTACATGACGCCGGTGGGGCCGCTCGCGTTCGACGTGGGCTTCAACCTGGACCCGGATGAGGAAGTGAACGAGGCGCGCACGCAGTTCCACTTCAGCATCGGGACGTTCTGATGAGGCTCAGGTCCACGGGGTGGATGGCGCTCTTGCTGACGAGCCTCTGGGGCGTGGGGTGTCGCCACACGCAGGACGTCACCGATGCGCCGGAGCGTCCCAAGTGGATGCCGCCGGAGGGGACGTGTCCGAAGGGCGCGCTGGTGCAGATGGAGCGGTTGGGGCTGAAGCCCGGCGACAAGCTCCCGGTCATCGTGGACGCCATCCAGGACCACCCGGGCCCGGCTCGGTACAACTACAGCTTCGTCATCGCGCTGCCCCGGGACGAGGGGGAGAAGGTGCTGCCCGGCGCGCGCATCGGCGGGCGGCTCTACGTGACGAAGCACCGCGTGTTCGGCCGCTATGACCGCGTGTTCCTGCCGGAGAGTGGCGCGATGTCGGTGCCGTTCTGCGGAATCCTGCTCGACGCGCGGTGGGACCGCGATGGCGAGGGGTTGATTGCCTACCCGAGCCCGATGAAGGGTTTCTCCGTGGTGCAGGACAACACGGGCGTCATCCTGGTGGTGGACAAGTACCCGTGAGCGCTGGCCTCACGGCGTGAGGTACAGTCCCTGGTGTGTTCTACGCCTGTGTCCGTGCCGTGGTGGCGGTGTGTCTGCGCCTGTTCTACCGGGTGAAGGTGAATGCCTCCGGCGCCGAGCCCGAGGGGCCCGTGCTGTTCGTGGGCAACCATCCCAATGGGCTCATCGACCCGGGGCTCGTCTTCATCCTCACGCGCCGCAAGGTGACCTTCCTCGCGAAGGCGCCGCTGTTCCGGATGCCCGTCATCGGCTGGCTGCTGAAGGGGCTCGACGCGCTGCCCGTGTATCGCAAGCAGGATGACCCGACGAAGATGGGGGGGAACGAGGGCACGCTCGACGCCGCCAAGGGCGCGCTCGTGCAGGGCCGCGCCATCACCATCTTCCCCGAGGGCAAGAGTCACTCGGAGCCAGGTCTCGCGGAGCTGAAGACGGGGGCGTCGCGCATCGCGCTGAGTGCCGTCCGCGAGGGCGCGCCGGTGCGCATCGTCCCCGTGGGCCTCACGTACGCGGAGAAGCACGTCTTCCGCAGCGAGGTCCTCATCGACGTGGGGCCGGCCATTGATGCGACTGCGTTCCAGCCCGCGGATGCCGCTTCGGAGCAGGAGTCGGTGCGCGCTCTGACCGAGCGCATCGCCGAGGGACTGCGCGCGGTGACGCTCAACCTGGAGCAGTGGGCGGACCTGCCGTTGATTCAGCTCGCCGAGCAGCTCTTCGCGTTCAAGCAGGGCGGGGCGCTGGACGCGGAGCGACTGCGCCTGTGGGCGCGTGGGGTGCAGTTGTTCCGCACGCAGGAGCCGGAGCGCTTCGAGGATTTGCGTGCACAGCTCACGTCCTTCAAGCGGCGGCTGGACCTGGTGCACGCGACAGGGCCGTCGGACCTGGCGCTCGTCTACCGTCCGGGCAATGTCACGTCGTTCATCGTGAAGAACCTGCTCGCGCTCGTGTTCGGACTGCCGCTGTTCGTATTGGGGCTCGTGCTCTTCTGGCTGCCGTACCAGGTGCCTCGGGCCGCCAGCCGCAAGGCGGAGCTCGATGTGCAGGCCACGGTGAAGTTCCTCACGGGCTTCGTCGTGATGCTCGTCTGGTGGGCGGCGCTCACCGTGACGGCGGGCGTGCTGGGGGGGGCGTTCCTCGCGTTGTTTACCTTCGTCGCGGTGCCGCCGCTGGCGCTCTTCACGCTCTACTTCTCCGAACGCTCGGATGTGCTGCGGCGGGACGTGGACGTGTTCTTCATGCTGGGCAACCGCGCGCGCCTCAAGGCGCTGCTGCTCGCGGATGGCGAGCGGCTGGCCACGGAGGTGGAGCGACTGGCGGACGAGTACCGGCCGAAGGTGGACGCCGTCAGGCGGTAGCGCGCCAGGCAACCGCGCGCCTCAAGGCGCTGCTGCTCGCGGGTGGCGAGCGGCTGGCCATGGAGGTGGAGCGGCTGGCGGGTCAGGCGGTAGCGCGCTCCCGAGGCACCGCGTCCCGGAACAACCGCGCGCCAACCAGCAACGCCAGTCCGCCGAGCAGTACGGGCAGGGCGTTCACCGCGATGGCGGTACGCAGGTTCGACGCGTCGGCGATGTTGCCGATGAGCGTGGGCGAAATCGCATCCCCGAGCAGGTGGATGCACAGCACGTTGAGCCCCATCGCGAAGGCGCGGAACGCGGGCGGTACGCAGTTGACGATGGCCGCGTTGATGGGGCCGCTGTTGAGGAAGATGAGGAACTGCGCGGCGCCGATGGCCGCGAACGTGGGCCCCACGTCCTTCAGATGCACCGCCAGGTACATGCACGGCGCCGCGAGCAGCAGGCCGATGCCCGACATCCACAGGCCGCCACCCTCGCGCTTGCGGTCCAACTTGTCGCCCAGCCAGCCACCGGCCACGGTGCCCAACAAGCCCGCCACCGCGGTAATCGCGCCGAAGAGGAACCCGGAGCTGTCCGCCGACATGGCGCGCTCGCGCACCAGGTACGTCGGCATCCAGAAGCCCAGGCCGCCGATGGAGAACGTCATCAGCGTGTAGCCCGCCGTCACCGCCCAGAAGGCCGCGTTGCGCCCCAGGCCTCTCAGGCCGACCATGAAGGGCATCTTCACCTGCGCGTCCGGGCCGTCCATGGCGCCGCGCTGGGGCTCCGGCATGAAGAACGCCATCGCGCCCAGAATCAGGCCCGGCACGCCTCCGGCGAAGAAGGCCACGTGCCACGAATACTTCTGCGTCAGCCACCCGCCCAGGCCATAACCCGCGGCCGCTCCCACCGGGATGGCGATGTAGAAGAGCGCCAGCATCCGCGTGCGCCGCTCACGAGGGTAGAGGTCCGAGATGATGCTCGGCGCCACCGCGCCATAGCCCGCCTCGCCGATGCCAATCACCGCGCGAGCGACGAGCAGCGCGACGAAGGACGTGGCGAGCCCGCTGGCTCCCGTGGCGAGACTCCACAACAGCACGCCGCCCGCGACCAGCAGCCTGCGCGGATATCTGTCACCGAGAAAGCCACCCAGCGGCGAGGCCAGCATGAACACCACGATGAACATGGTGCCGAGCAGGCCCGACTGGGTGTCGTTGATGCCAAACTCCTTCTGGATGCCCGGCAGCGCCACCGCGACGATGTATCGGTCGAGGTAGTTGACCAGGTTGATGAGCGTGAGGATGAGCAGCGCGTAGCCGGCGTTCGCCGCCGGAGCCGCGGGCGTGGTGGTGGGCGAGGGGGACGGAGACGGAGTCGGAGAGACGCTCACGGAGGGCGCGCTCATGAACGGGAAGCTCCCGCGCCGAAGCGGTGCGCGAGCAGTCCCCATCTCAAACCCCGGTCACTCACCCGGCAGCCATCCAGCCCCAGCGCCTTCACCGCCTCCAGCAGGATGAGCGCACCCGCGGGGATGACGTCCGCGCGCTTGGGCTGCATGCCCGGCAGTGCGCGCCGCGCCTCCAGGGGCTGCTGACACAGCTGGTCCACCAGCGCGCCCAGCTCACCCACCGACAGCGTGCCGCCGTGCACCCGGGCCGCGTCGTACGGGTCGATGGCGTGCTTCACCGCGTACACCGTGGTCACCGTACCCGCCACGCCCACGAGCACCGAGGCGGGAGGCGGAGGCGGCAAGGCCTTGAACGTGTCGCGCAGATGCGCCTGGATGCGCGCGCGGTCCTCGGAGGACATCGGGTCCGAACTCACGAAGCGCTCGGTGAGCCGCACCGCGCCCACGTCGAAGCTGTGACGGAAGTCCACGTGGCCCGCGGGGTTGCCGTAGATGAACTCGGTGGAGCCGCCGCCGATGTCCAGTACCAGCAGGGGCCCGGCCGCCTCTCCCGCGAAGTCCGAGCTCACCGCGGCGAACGACAGCTCCGCCTCCAACTGCCCGGAGATGATCTCCACCGTGACGCCCGCGCGCGTCTTCGCGGCCTCGAGGAACTCCGCGCCGTTCACCGCGTCTCGCGCCGCGCTGGTGGCGGACACGGCGATGTCCTGCGCGCCCTGCTCACGGGCCTCTCGCGCGAAGGCCTCGAGCACCGACAGCGTGGCCTCCATGCCCTCGGGGGACAGGCGGCGGGTGGCGTCCACGCCACGTCCCAGGCGGGTGATTTCAGCGCGCTCGAGGACGGCTTCGAAGCGGCCTTCCTCGGTGCGCTCCGCGACCAGCAACAGCACGGAGTTGGTACCGATGTCGATGGTGGCGAATCGCGGCATATGTGTAGCCAGCCTACTCAACGCAGCAGCGCTTCCAAAGCGTCCGCCAGCGCGGTGTACTCGTCCGGGGTGTTGTAGAGCTGCGCGGACAGTCTCACGTGCCGCTCGGGTGGCTTGGGCCACGCGACGATGGGCACCTCGATGCGGTGCGCGTCGAACAGGCGCAGGTGGAGCGGGTCCAGGTAGAGCGGAGGTTCGGGCTCCAACGGATAGCCCGGTGGCAGCGTCACCACCGCCATGCTGCCCACCATGTCCTCGGGGCAGGCGGGGGCGACTCTCAGCCGCTCGCACAGCAGGGCGCGCGCGGCCAGGGCCTTGCTCCGGTTGGCCGCCATCACCTCCGGCCAGCCGCCGGGTAGCAGGCCACCCACCACGCGCAGCGCCTCGGGCACGCAGAGCACCGCGGACGGGTCATGCGTCCCCGTCCAGTCGAACAACAACCGGTAGCGCGAGCGGTCCGTGCGGGGCGAGTTGCGCCCATGGCTCACCGCCAGCGGCGTCAGGCCTGGCTGCAAATCCCGGCGCACGTGGAGGAAGGCGGCGCCCTTGGGGGCGCACAGCCACTTGTGACAGTTGCCCGTGTAGTAGCCGGCGCCCAGCGAGCGCAGCGACAGCGGCACCTGCCCCGGCCCATGCGCGCCGTCCACCAGCGTCTCCACGCCACGCGCGCGTAGCGCCGAGACGAGCTTCGCCAGCGGCATCACCAGCGCCGTCTGGCTGGAGACATGGTCCACGAGGAACAGCCGCGTGCGCGGCGTCACGTGCGCGAGCACCGTGTCCACGATGGACTGCGCGGACGTCACCGGCCACGGCAGCTTCGCCACCACCGCCTTGGCGCCCGTGTGCTCGGCGACGAAGTCCAGCGCGTTGCGGCTGGCGTTGTATTCGTGGTCCGTGGTGAGCAGCTCGTCCCCCGGCTGGAAGCGCAGCGAGCGCAGCACCGTGGTGACACCGCTGGTGGCGTTGGTGACGAAGGACACGTCCTCGGTGTCCGCGTCGAGGAAGTCCGCGAGCACACCGCGGGCCTCGTCCAGCAGGGGTTCGATTTCACGGTGCAGGAAGCGGACGGGCTCCGCCTCCATCCGCGCGCGCAGCTCCGCTTGTTTCTGGAGCACGGCGGTGGGGCACGCACCGTAGGAGCCGTGATTGAGGAAACGGACCTGGGGGTCCAATCCCCAGTGGGAACGGAAGGGGGCGCTCATGCGCGGGAACTGGACCCGAGCACGCGCCCCCTGTCAACGCTCCGCGAGTCCTACGGCTGGCTGTCGGCGAGCGGCGCCCAGTCGGGCGTCAACAGCGTGCCCTTCTCCGCCCGCAGGGGGAGCTGGTTGTTGCCGTCCGCCGTCATCACGAACAGCTGCGTGCCGCCCGCGCGCGTGGAGGAGAACAGCACCAGCCGGCCATTGGGCGAGAACGCGGGCTCCTCGTTGTTGCCCTGGTCCTGCGTCAGGCGCGTCACCTTGCCCGTCTCGACGTGGATGGTGAACAGGTCGAACGCGTTGCGCTCGTCGCGCGCGGTGAAGACGATGAGGTCGCCGCGCGGAGACCAGTCCGGCGTCTGGTTGTAGTTGCCCTGGAAGGTGAGCCGCCGCACGCCCGAGCCGTCCGCGCCCATGACGTAGATTTGAGGGCTGCCGCCGCGGTTGGACACGAAGGCGATCCGCTTGCCGTCGGGAGACCAGGTGGGGCTGGTGTTCAGGCCGTAGGGCGTGTCGGTGATGGCCTTCGCGCCCGAGCCGTCCGCGTTGGCCACGTAGATTTGAGCGCTCTCACCCTCGGCCTGCGAGTACGCCAGGCGCTTGCCGTCCGGAGAGAACGCGCCGCCGGTGATCATCTGCCCGTCGGAGACCACGATGCGCGCCTCGCCACCGGGGCGCTGCACCCAGAGGTCCGGCCGGTTCTTGCGGTACGACGTGTACGCCACCTGCGAGCCGTCCTGGCTCAGCGAGGGCAGGATGTTGATGCCGCCCTTGGTGAGCGTCACGGGGTTGCCGCCGTCCCAGTCCGCCACGGCGATGTCGCGGTTGTTGCCCGCCTTCTTCACGTAGGTGATGCGCGACAGGAAGGGGCTGGGCTCGCGGGTGAAGTGCCGGTAGAGCGCGTCCGCCAGCCGGTGGGCCAGGAGCGACGGGTTCTTCACCGGCGCGTCCTTGGTCACCTTGAGGTCCTCGCGGCCGGTGCCCACGTTGTACAGGCGCAGCTCGCCGCGCAGCGTGCCGGCGTCGTCCGCCAGCGACACCTTCACCAGCGCCTCGGCGCCCACGTCCGCCCAGCGGCTGAAGGTGATGGTGCCCGCGGCCATGCCCTCCTTGGGGTCGGCCGTGAAGCTCTTGCGGTCCAGCACCTGGAGGATGCCGGACGCGGTGAGGTCGAAGGTGAAGGCGGTGTCGAAGGCGGTCGCCGTGCCCTTGGCGCCCTCGTTCTGGGTGAGGGGCGCGGCCACCGCCACCGGCAGCGGGCGGAAGTTGGCGCCGGAGATTTCGATGGTCGGCGTCTGGGCGAAGGCCGCCAGCGGGACGAGGAGGAGGGAGAGGAGCAGGGCTTTCATAGGGCGTTGAACATCAGGTTGACGCCGTTCTTCTGCAGCGCGTCTCGGAGGTGGTCGGGAGGAGGCGAGAAGGGTGAGGCCTTGCGCACGGCGGTGACGACCGCCGCGTCGAACAAATCATTGCCACTGGGCTTGGTGAGGCTCACGTCCAGCACCTCGCCCGCGCGCCCCAGCCGCAGCGCCACGAGGGCCTTGAGGTGCAGTCGCTCGGACTCCGGAATCGTGTCCGCGACGCTGTAGTTGCGGCGCACCTGCGCCTGCAGCAGGCCGAAGTAGCGCTCGCCCTCGGCGGTGGCGGAGTCGCCATCCGGGTCGCCGTCCTCGGCGCCCTCGGGCTCCTCCTCGGACGCCTTGGCCGTCTTGTCGAACGCGCCGAACAGCCGCTTGCGTCGGTCCTCGCCTTCCTTCTCACCCTTCACGGGCGTGGGCTTGGGCGCGGAAGAGGGCTCCGGCTTGACGCCGGGGATGGGCACCGCGACGGCGGCGGAGGAGGGCGCGGGCGGCGCCTCGGGCGCGGGCTTGGGCGCGTCCACCTGCTTGGGCGGCGGCGGCAGGGCTTCCTTGCGCGGCAAGAGCTTCGAGTCGCGCGGCTTGCCCTGGCGCACCAGCGTGGCGCGGATGGGCTGCGCGGTGAGGTCCACCTTGGGCCCGGCGTTGAGGTGGGCGTACAGCATCCCCGCCAGCAGCAGGGCCACGTGCCCCCCCACCGACGCGATGATGAACGGCGACACCCGTGAGCTCTTGTCGAGGAGCAGGCTGTGGCTCACCGCGGAGTGCATGGGCTAGCGCTTCGCCTCCTTGGGCTTCTTCGAGGTCGACTGCGTGTTGGACGTCTTGGCCCCCGTGGAAGGGTCCGTGATCATCCCCACGTTGTTGATGCCCGCGCGCTGGGCGGCCGCCATCACCTCCACGACGGTGCCGTAGGGCACGTCCCGGTCGGCGTGGAGGTAGACCTCCTTGTCGGCCTGCACCTTGGCGTTGGCGGCCAGCTTCGCCTCCAGCTCCTCGAGCGGCACCTCGGCGTCGCCGATGTAGACCTTCTTGCCCGCGTCGATGGAGAGCACGACCTTCTTCTCCGTCGCCTCCACCGGGGCCGCCTTGGTCTCCGGCAGGTTCACCTTCACGCCCTGCTGGATGAGGGGCGCGGTCACCATGAAGATGATGAGCAGCACCAGCATCACGTCCACCATGGGCGTGACGTTGATCTCGCTCATCGTGGTGCGGCCACCGCCGCGATTGCCTCCGCCCATGCCCATGGTCGAGGTCCGCCTAACGGAAGAAGTGACGCTTGATGATGTTGAGGAAGTCCGCGGAGAAGTTGGACATCTCCGTGTCGAACACCTTGATGCGGCTGACGAACGAGTTGTACGCGACGACGGCCGGAATCGCCGCGAACAGGCCCGCCGCCGTGGCGAACAGCGCGTTGCCCACCGGCGCCGCCACCGTGGCCAGCGTGGCGTTGCCCTGCTCGGCGATCTGGTTGAACGCGCTGAGGATGCCGATGACGGTGCCGAACAGGCCGACGAAGGGCGACGCCGCGCCCACCGTGCCCAGGAACGACACGCGCGCCTCCAGCTCGGTGATCTGCGACGTGGAGGCCCGCATCAGCGCGCGCTCCACGTTCTCGATGCCGCCCAGCCGCTCCGCCATGGCGCCCTCGGCGCCGCCTTCCTTGGCCTGCGCCAGCTTGGTCAGCTCCTCGTAACCCGCACAGAAGACCTTGGAGAGCGGCGAGGCGTCCAGCTTCTGGGCCGTCTGGTAGATGGCCTCCAGCCTGGAGGCCTTCCAGAAGGTGTCGAGGAAGGTGAGAGACTGTGCGCGAGCCTTGGCGAGCTGGGTGGCCTTCATCGCGATGAGGGCCCAGGAAGCCACGGAGACGCCCATCAGGAGCAGCAGGACCGCCAGCTCGATGAAGGACGCGTCGCGGATGATCTCCACGTAGTTCATGGCGCCGAGCGCCAGGGGCAGGTGGGGCGTCATGGGGTGGAGCGCGTAACACTCCGCTACAACTGGGTCAAACAATCGGGGCAAGCCCGGCTGCTTGAAGTGGGTTGGCCGTACCGGTGAATAATTCCCGGGAGGGGTCGTCCGAGGTGACTGAAACGGGCCGAACACCTCATCACCCCAAGACAGGTTGCCCCCCATGAACTCCCGACTGCTGGTTGCATTCCTCTGCCTGGCGGCGGTCTCTTCCGGCTGTATCATCCACGACGAGCCCGCCTACGAAGGTGACGTGACATTCCGTTGGACCCTCGCGGGGCTGCGCTGCGACGAGGACCCGGATGTCCGGGGCGTGAACATCTACATCCCGGGCGAGCGCCTGGAGAACGATGGTCGCTACCCGTGCCGCGCCAATGGCTTCGACGGCATCGTCCTGCACCGCTTCCAGCCGGGCACCTACAGCTTCCAGATGGAGGCGGTCAGCTACGTCAACGAGGTGCTGTACGAGGGCAGCGGCACCTTCCGCATCAACGGCGACCAGACGGTGGAAATCGACTTGCTGCCGCCGGGGGTCCCGCCGTCCTACGCGTATCTCGAGTGGCAGTTCCCGGGGAACGCGAGCTGCAACTCGGCGGGCGTGCGCTACGTGGACGTGCGCATCGACAACAGCGAGTGGGGCCGCTTCGACTGCGAGGCCGGCAGCAACGGCAACGCCATCAAGTCGCTGTACGTGGACCCGGGTGAGCACTCCCTGCAGATGGTCGCGCTCGACTCCCGGCTGCGCGTCGTCTACGAGCACTCCGGCCGGCTGACCACCCACTACGGCGCCCCGACTTCGTACATCGGCTCGATGCGCTCCAGCGCCACCGGCGTGACGCTGGGCTGGGAGTTCCAGGATGGGCCGAGCCGCTTCAACTGCGGCCAGGCCGGCGTGACGCACGTGGAGATTCGCATCGACGGTGGGCCGTGGGAGCGCTTCTCCTGCTCGGCGGGCAGCGCGGGGGCCACCATCACCAACACCAACCTGGGCGCGGGCAACCACGACCTGCAGCTGGTGGCGGTCGATGCCCAGAACAACCCCTGGTACTACTACACCGGTTCGTTCTCGGTGCCGTCGGGTGGCGCGGTGAACGTGACGGCCTCGCTGTGGGTGATTGGCGGCGCGTCCATCAAGTGGGAGCTGCGCGCTGGTGGCTCCGCGCTGAGCTGCTCGCAGGCGGGCATCAATGACGTGGCCATCAACTTCCGCGACGTCTTCACCGGGGAGCTCGTGTACGGCATCGTCGGTGACGTGCACGGCTGCAACGACGCGCCGGTGGTCTTCGAGTTCCTGCGTCCGGGCCGCTACCAGGTGGAGATGTTCGCCCGGGCCACCAACGGCACCGAGTACCGCTCGGTCGCCAACAGCGTCACCGTGGACGTGGTGGGCCACTCGTTCCCGGGCCCGAACAATGCCCTGCTGGTGTCGCTGTTCCCGAACTAGTCGGACCCACCCGTTCGTGGGGTGAACAGAAGGGCTGGGGCCAGGTGCCTCGGCCCTTCGTGCTTGCGGGGGTGGGCCCTGTCGCTGGCATCAAACGTGATAGGGACACGGGACATGCGGCAAGGCAGCCACAACCCCATCGGCGTATTCGATTCCGGCATCGGCGGGCTCACGGTCCTCAAGGCCCTGATGGCCCACCTCCCCCACGAGAGCACGGTGTACCTGGGCGACACCGCGCGCGTGCCCTACGGCACCAAGTCCGGCGAGGTGGTGACGCGCTACTCGCTGAAGAACGCGGAGTTCCTGCTGGAGCGCGGCATCAAGCTGCTGGTGGTGGCCTGCAACACGGCCTCCGCCGCCGCGCTGCCCGCGCTGGAGGCCTCGCTGCCGGTACCGGTGGTGGGCGTCATCCAGCCGGGCGCCTCCACGGCCCTGGCGCGCACGCGGGGCGGCGGGGTGGGCGTCATCGGCACGCCGGGCACCATCCGCTCCGGCGCCTATCAGCGGGCCCTGGAGGCTGGTGGGCCGCGGGTGCGGGTGAAGGCCCGCGCCTGTCCGCTCTTCGTGCCGCTGGCGGAGGAGGGGTGGACCACCGGGGACGTACCGCTGTTGACGGCGCGCGAGTACCTGGGGGACTTCGCCCGGGACGGCGTGGACACGCTCGTGCTGGGCTGCACCCACTACCCGCTGCTCAAGGGCGTCATCGCGGAGGTGGTGGGCCCGGACGTCGCGCTGGTGGACTCGGCGGAGGCCACCGCGGAGGCCGTCGCGGCGCTGCTGGAACAGAAGGGGCTCCTGGCTCCCGCGATGGGGGAGAAGCCGCCTTCTCACGACTACTTCGTCACCGACGTGCCCGAGCGCTTCATGGAGGTGGGGGCGCGCTTCCTGGGGCGCCCCATCACCCACGCCGAGCAGGTGGACCTGAAGTTCTGACGGCCCGGGTCCGCCCCGGGCCCAGGTCGCTCAGGCGGAGGGGCGGGTGGTGACGGTGGCGGGCGCGGCCTCCTCCGTCGTGGTGGTGGCCTTGGTGAGCAGCTCCTTGGCGGCCTGGACCACGGGAGGCTCGGCGGCGCCCTCGGCCTCCACGAGCGCGCGGGCGGCCTCGTCACCGATGTCGTCCTCGCGCGGCACCAGCCCGGTGACGCGGGTGATGAGGCGCTCCATCAGCGGGAAGAAGGACACCAGGTTCAGCGGCCAGTTCAGCCAGCCCACGGTGATGCAGTAGTACTTGTTGAAGGGCGCCGTGTGGTGGATCTGGTGGTGGGCCGGCGGCAGGATGAGGTGGATGCGCTGCAGGAAGCCGATGAGGGCCGGCGGCGCGTCCATGTGCGACCACTTGTGGAACTGGTTGGTCGCCATCACCCAGAAGATCATCGCGCCCAGGAAGCTGGAGACGAACACCCAGCCGGAGCTGGACAGCGGCATGCACACCGCGGCGACGGCCACCGGCAGCGAGATGAGGCAGTTGTTGCCGTTGGTCTCCACGAAGTCGTGGCGGGTGATGGCCTTCTCGTCGACGTGGTGCTCGCGGAAGGGGCGGATGAGCGCCTTGCCGAGGATGGGCATCTCCGTGGAGCCCCACGTGTCCCCCATCCAGTGCACGAAGCCGGAGACGAAGTCCGCGGCCAGGTAGCCCAGCAGCACCGCGCTGAGCAGCAGCCACGGCCCGCCATGCGGGTTGTTGTAGAGCCGATAGACGAGGAGGAGCTCCAGCGTCATGAAGCTGACGATGGCGCCAATCTCCATGGCGCGGATGGCGGGGGAGTAGCCCTCGGCCAGGACCTGGGCGTCCTGCAGGCGGACCTTGTTCTTGATCTCGTTCGTCTTCTTCATCCGTGGCGTCCCTGGGCCGGGGGTGTCGTGGAGCACCACACCCATAGCCTGTACGTACCCCAGCCGCTTTTGGCTTTTCAACGGACCGGAGTCTCGGGCGCACTCGAAGGCCGGGTCGCAAGGCAGGCGGGCTCCCGCCGCAAGTTTTGCGTCATGCCCGGCGGGCAGGCGCGCCGGACGGACATGCGGGGGCGAGGCTTACCTTGCGACGTGGGGAAGCGGCTGGTACGGTCCGCCACCTCGGCAATGACGAAAACCTTCGAGAAGGCCGTCACCGGCTTCAACCACAACATCAAGCACAAGGGGAAGGTCTACCACGTCCAGACCGAGGACTCGGGCGTCAACAATCCCCACATCATCACCCACCTGTTCGTGGGCGGGAACATCCTCGCGTCGAAGAAGACGTCCTATTCGGACATCCTCAACGCGGAGAGCCTGGCGGAGGTCGTGCGCGAGTTGATGGAGGAGCAGCACAAGGAGATGCTGCGAAACCTCATCAACGGCGTGTACGACAACTACGAGTCCGCCGTCCGGTCGTACCAGCCCGGCCAGCTCGCCACGGAGGCCGACCAGGCCCAGGCGAAGCTGCAGGCCGGCCAGCCGATGGTGGCCCCCAAGCCGGTGGTGGTTCCCGTCGCGCCTGTCGCGCCCGTTCTGCCTCCGGAGGTCGCCGCCGCTCGGGCCCTCAAGGAGAAGCCGAAGATCAACGAGGTCGGCGTGGAGACCCTCTTCGGCGAGGACCTCATCTCCGAGAAGAGCCTCGACGAGGTCATCCTCAGCTACCTGGCGGGAGAGGGCGAGCAGTAGCCCCCCGCCGTTCGTCGCCCCGGTGGCCTCGCTGCCCCGGGCGCGTCGACTGTCCTCCAGTCGACACTCCCTCCCGCGTCGCTAGGGCAGCACCCACCGCACCCAGGTGACGCCGTAGACGGTGAGCAGCAGCGCGGCGAGGACGTCCAGCAGGATGCCCGTGCGCATCATCACCGGCAGGCGCACCACGCCGCTGCCGAAGACGATGGCGTTGGGTGGCGTGCCCGCGGGCAGGGCGAAGTCGCATGAGGCCGCGAAGGTGCTCACCGCCAACAAGGGCCGCGAGGCGGGCAGCACGTTCAGCATGACGTTCGTCGTGGCCGTGTTGGAGGCGATGGCCGACAGCAGGATGGTGGCGCTGGCCACCGTGCCGTACTGGACGAGCCCCGGCAGCGACTCCAGCTCCGACAGGCGCGAGGTCATCCAGGAGGCGAGCCCGCTGGCCTCGATGCCCGCCGCCAGCGCGAAGCCTCCGCCGAGCAGGAGCAGCGTGTCCCAGGGCACCCGCCGCAGCGCGGCCACCGACAGCCGGCCCAGCACCAGCAGCGTCACGGCGCCCACGATGGCCACCGTGGCCTCGTAGTGTTTGCCGCCCAGCTTGAAGCCGCCCGTGGCGCGGGCCACCAGGGGCGCGAGCGCGTCACGCAGCGGGTCTCCGAGAATCCACAGCACCGCGGCCACGAGGAAGACGACGCCCACGGTGCGCTCCCCGGGCGACATGGGGCCCAGCTGCTCGAGCTCCCGGGCGATGACGTCCCCGCCCTGGCCCGGGCCCATCTGGTCCTTCCGGGCCCACCGCCACAGCACGGCCCACGTCACGGGCAGGAAGATGAGGACGAAGGGGAGGGCGGCGACCATGTACTCGACGAAGCCCACGTCGGTGCCCAGCCGTCGCGACACCACGCCGGCGAAGACGGAGTTGGTGGGGCTGCCAATCTTGGTGCCGATGCCGCCGATGTTGGAGCCGTAGGCCACCGCGAGCATCAGCGCCGCGCCGAAGTGCTCCAGCGGGCGGCCCTCCGACGCGCGCAGCTGGGTGAGCAGCGCCATGCCGATGGGCACCATCATCACCGCGGTGGCGGTGTTGGAAATCCAGAGCGACACGGCGGCGGTGGCCGCGAGCATGCCGAACAAGAGCCGCTGGGGGCCGGTGCCCACCGCGCGCATGATGAGCAGGGCGATTCGGCGGTGCAGGCCCCACTGCTCCATGCCCGCGCCCAGCGCCATTCCGCCCATGAAGAGGAAGATGTACGGGTCCAGGAACGGCAGCACCGAGCGCCCCGCCGCCACCGCGACGCTGTCCGTGTCGAACACGCCGAGCAGCGGGAAGAGCACCACCGGGAGCACGGCCGTCCAGGCCATGGGGACGGCCTCGGTGAACCACCAGAGGGCCATCCACGCGGCCACGGCCGCCGCGGCGGCGGGGCGGTGGTCCAGACCAGGCAGGGTGTGCAGGCCGGAGGGAACCCCGTAGATGAGGGCGGCGGCCAGGGGCCCCGCGAAGCGTCCCACCCACTGTCCCCTCGTCGCGCCCCGCGCGGCCGGCTCTTCGCTCATATGGCGCGGGACCGTCGCACAGGTGGCGCCGCGGGTGGGAGGGGAAAGCCGGGCCTGCTGCCCGGGGTGCGTGGGTCGCCGGCGCCCGGCCGTGGTAGGTTGGCGTCCTCCCGCGACGCGCCATGATTCAATTCTTCCACGTCTACAAGGCGTATCCCGGCGATCCGCCGGTGCTCTCGGACATCAACCTCAGCGTGGAGAAGGGCGAGTTCGTCTTCCTCACGGGCCCCTCGGGCGCGGGCAAGACGACGCTGCTCAAGCTCATCTTCTGCGCGGAGAAGGCCACCAAGGGGCAGATTCTGGTGGGCGGCCGCAACATCGCCCGCATCCGCGAGTCCGCCGTGCCCTACCTGCGCCGCAACATCGGCGTGGTGTTCCAGGACTTCAAGCTGCTGCCGCACCGCACCGTGGAGGACAACGTGTCCTTCACGCTGGACGTGCTGGGCGTGCCCAGGGCGCAGGCGCGCGACAAGGTGCGCCGGATGCTCAAGCTGGTGGGGCTGGAGCACAAGGCGGACTCGTTCCCCCTGCGTCTGTCGGGTGGAGAGCAGCAGCGCGTGGTCATCGCGCGCGCGCTCGTCAATGACCCGACCATCCTCCTGGCGGACGAGCCCACCGGCAACCTGGACCCGGCGCTCACCGTCGAAATCATGGACCTGCTCACGCAGGTGAACATCCGCGGCACCACGGTGGTGGTGGCCACGCACGACGCCACGCTCCTGGCTCGCTACCAGAAGCGCACGGTGCGCCTGGAGCGCGGGCAGATTGTGTCCGACGAGGACGGCGTCAAGGCGGCGCGGCGGATGGTGGTATGAGCGCGCTGGCGAAGACGCGGTACTTCTGGCGCTCGGCGGCGGTGGGGCTCAAGCACTCGCCCTTCGTGCACTTCATCGCGGTGACGACCATCGCGATTGCCCTGTTCTCCGCGGGGCTGGCGCGCGGCGGCGCCCGGGTGCTCGACAACCTCCTGGCCTCCCTGGGCGGCGAGGTGGAGGTGACGGTGTACCTGGCGCCGGAACTGGGCCAGGACGAGGCGCACGGCGTGCGCGCCCGCGTGGAGGCGCTCAGCCAGGGACAGGTGACGCTGGTGCCTCCGGACGCGGCGCTGGCGCGGCTGCGCACCGAGCTGGGCGATTTGGGCGAGGCCCTGTCGGAGCTGCCCGAGAACCCGCTGCCCGCGGCGCTGGAGCTGCGCGTGCCGCCCGAGCAGCGCACGCCCGAGGCGCTCCAGGCCCTGGCGAAAGAGCTGCGTGGGCTGCCCGGCGTGTCCGGCGTGGACTACGGCGAGCAGGCCGTGGAGCGGCTGACGGCGATTGCGCGCGCGCTGAGCTTCGGGGCCATGGTGGCCTTCGTGGTGGTGCTGGGCGCCACCGTCGTCATCGTCGCGGCCACGCTCCAGCTCGCCATCTATTCGCGGCGCGAGGAGATTGAAATCCAGAAGCTGGTGGGCGCCACGGACCGCTTCGTCAAGGCGCCCTTCCTGCTGGAGGGCCTGCTGCAGGGGCTGCTCGGCGCGGGCGTGGCGCTGTTGGGACTGTGGGCCTTCGGCAAGCTGGTGGGCCCCACGCTGGGCTCGCTGTTCGCGTTCCTCCTGGGGCCGGGCGTGGCGGCGCCGTGGGTGGAGCCGCGATTGGTGCTGGAGCTGGTGGGCGCGGGCTGTGGCCTGGGCCTGGGCGGCAGCTTCGTCGCGGTGGGGCGCTTCCTGCGCGTATGAGCCGCGTCCTCGTCCTCGCTCTCGGACTGGTGCTCCTCGGTCTCCCCGCGCACGCGCAGAAGCTGGAGGAGGCGGAGCAGTCCGCCCTGCGCGAGAAGCTGGCCGCGCAGCGCGCGACGCTGGCGCTGGTGGAGTCCAAGAAGCTCACCGTGCTCGAGGGCCTGGAGCTGATGGAGGAGATGGTCGCCTTCTCGCGTCGCCGCGTGCGCGCGCTGGAGGCGGACCTGGCCCTGTTCCGCAAGCGCGTCATCCTGGCCGAGCGCGAGGAGGTGCTGCTGCGCGAGGCCCTGCGCGTCCAACTGCGCCGCCTGTCTCCCCGGCTGCGCACCCTCTACCGCGTCATGCGCCGCCGCCCGCTGGAGGTGCTGCTGTCCGCGGAGGACTTCTCCGCGCTGGTGTGGCGGGCCCGCGCGCTGGAGGCGAGCATGGCCGGAGACCTGGACCTGCTGCGCGGCGTGCAGCGCGTGGCCCACCTGCAGCGCCAGTCCACGCTGGAGCTGAAGCGGCTGCAGTCCTCGCTCGCCACGCGCGTGACGTTCCTCCAGGAGCAGGAGCGGTTGGCTCGCGCGCAGCACGAGGCGCTCGAGGAGGTGGTGGGCTCGCTCGCGGGCGAGGCGGAGCTGGCGCGCCGCGCGGTGAAGGAGCTGGAGCAGGCGGACGCGGAGCTCTCCCAGGTGGTGCGCGAGCTGAAGGAGGCGCCCGCCACGCACGGCTTCGGCGCGCTCAAGGGCAAGCTGCCCCCGCCCACGCGCGGCATCGTCGAGGTGGGCTTCGGCAAGGTCGTCAACCCGCGCTTCAACACCGTCACCGTGCAGAAGGGGCTCGACATCCGCGCCGCCTCCGGCACGCCCGTCATCGCCGTGGCCGATGGCACCGTCGTCTACGCCGGCTCGCTTCGCGGCTACGGCAACCTGCTCATCCTCGACCACGGGGACGGCTACCACACGCTCATGGCCCACCTGTCCGCCGTCGCCCCGGAGGTGGGCGCCCCCGTCGTCGCCGGAGAGCCGGTGGGCGAGGTGGGGGACACCGGCTCGCTCAAGGGCTCGTACCTCTACTTCGAGGTCCGCAAGGCAGGCCAGGCCGTCGACCCCGCACCCTGGCTGGCTCCGACGCCCTGACGCGTTGCGGCACGTTTCGGGCGGGCTTGTTATCCTGGGTGAAGGGATTTCAGCACGAGAGGAGCGGGCAGGCGCATGGACCTCATGGGCGGAATGCAGAAGGTGATGCGACGGGTGCTGGTGGCCCGGGGTGTTCAGTCCTCGACAGTCGAGGTCGGCGGACAGTCGGTGCACTTCTACTCGCTCAAGGGGCAGGGGAAGGGGCCGCCGGTGGTGCTGGTGCACGGGCTGGGCGGCTCGGCGAACGGCTTCGGCCGCACGTTCTTCGGCCTGTCGAAGCGCTTCTCGCGCGTGGTGGCGCCGGACCTGCCGGGCCATGGCTTCTCGGTGCAGTACTGCGGCGGCCAGGTGTGCGTGCGCAACCAGTTCGAGGTGCTGCGCAACTTCGTCGAGCAGGAGGTGAAGGAGCCCGCGTACGTGGTGGGCAACTCGCTGGGCGGCGCCATGTCGGTGAACCTGGCGTCCGAGTCTCCCCAGTGGGTGCGCGCGCTGGCGCTGGTGGCTTCGGCGGGCGCGGAGCTGCCGGTGGAGGAGAGCACCGCGCTGCTCAACGCCTTCAAGGTGGGCACGCCCGCGGAGGCCCGCGCCTTCACCCGGCGCCTGTTCCATCAAGCCCCGCTGCCGGCGCTGCTCTTGGCGACCGAGCTGCGGCGCTTCTATGACACGCCCACCGTGAAGGCCCTCACCGCCGAGGCGCTCGAGTCTCGGCTGAGCCTCTCTCCGGAGGCGGTGGGCAAGCTGGCCATGCCGGTGTTGTTCCTGTGGGGCGGCAGCGAGCGGCTGTTGCCTTCCCGCTCGCTGGACTGGTTCCGCTCCCACCTGCCGGCGCATGCACAGGTGAGGGTGGTGCAGGGCTTCGGCCACGTGCCTCAGATGGAGCGTCCGGACGAGCTGGTGTCGCACCTGGTGCGCTTCGCGGATGCGTCGGGCCTCTGAGGGCCGGGTATAGACTGGGACGCCCTTCGAGCTGTCTTCCGCGAAAGGACGTACCGTCGTGACGCGTCTCTCCCATCCATGGCGCGCGGCGCTGGCCGCGCTCCTCCTCGTGTCCGGGCCCTCGGCCGCACAGGAGAAGAAGGACGCGGGCGGGAGCAGACCTCCGGGCAAGGCGGAGCGGGCGGAGAAGGACGACGCCACCTATCGCCAGCTGGAGACCTTCGCGCGCGTGCTCTCCTACGTGGAGAACAACTACGTGGAGCCGCCGGACCGGGAGCGGCTGGTCTACGGCGCCATCCAGGGGATGCTCGACACGCTGGACCCGCACACCGTCTTCATGCCGCCCGACGTGTTCCGGGAGATGAAGATCGACACCTCGGGCGAGTGGGGCGGGCTGGGCATCGAAATCGCGCGCAAGAACGACCGCATCATCGTCGTGGCGCCCATCGATGACACGCCGGCGTCGCGCGCGGGGCTCAAGGCGGGCGATGAGCTGGTGGGCATCGACGGCGAGAGCACGCGGGGCATGGACGTGGGCCGCGCGATGCAGAAGATGCGCGGGCCCGCCGGTGGCCGCGTCCTGCTCACCATCCAGCGCCAGGGTTTCACCGCGCCGCGCGAAATCGCCATCATCCGGGACCACATCCGAATCATCTCCGTGGAGGGCGCGCTGTACGGCGGCATCGGCCACGTCAAGGTGAAGAACTTCCAGGAGCGCACGGACCAGTACCTGCGCAAGGAGCTGGACCGGCTGCGCGGCCTCAACGGCGGCAAGGAGCTGCGTGGGCTGGTGCTGGACCTGCGCAACAACCCCGGGGGCCTGTTGGACCAGGCGGTGGCGGTGAGCGACCGCTTCCTGCCGGGCAACCTGCCCATCGTCTCCACGCGGGGGCGCGACGGGCGCAACTCCACCGAGGAGCGCAGCAAGGACCGCGACACGGAGAAGAACTACCCCGTCGTCGTGCTGGTCAACGCGGGCAGCGCCTCCGCGTCGGAAATCGTCGCCGGCGCGCTCCAGGACCACGGCCGCGCCACGCTCATCGGCACGCCGACGTTCGGCAAGGGCAGCGTGCAGACGGTCATCGAGCTGGAGGACGGCTCCGGCCTGAAGCTGACGATTGCTCGCTATTACACACCCAAGGGCCGCAGCATCCAGGAGCGCGGCATCACCCCCGACTACGTCGTCCCGGACGAGCAGGGTGGGAAGCCCGGGCGCGAGGCGCCGCGCGAGAAGGACCTGCAGCGTCACTTCCGCGCGGAGGGCTCGGACGAGGCTTCGCCCCCGTCCTCCACGCTCAAGGGGCCTCCGGAGAACCTGGTGCCTTGGGACGTCGCCGCGCAGCTGAAGGACCCTCCGTTGAAGGTCGCGCTCGAGTACCTCCACGGGCTGTCGACCCCCGGTGGACGGCCTCCAGCGCGCGCCGAGGGTCGCTGAAGACACTGCTTCCCCCTTGCTTTTCGCCGCGACCTCCGTTTGATGGCGGGCGGACAAAGGTGAACGAGTGATGCGACCTTCGAGCAATCGCGCGATGCACGCGGCCCTCAGCGGGTGGTTGGTGGGCATGCTGGCCGTGGGCCCCGCCGCCGCGCAGTCGAGCCTCCCCCTCAGGCTGACGCCCCGAGCAGTCCCCTCCGCCTCTCCGTCCTCCGTGACGGTGGTGGCCATCCCGCTGGATGCCACGGCGCGCACGGAGGCGGCGCGGCTGGCGTACTGGGCCGAGCAGTCCGTGGCGCGCTCGGGCCGACTGGAGCTGGTGCGGCTGTCGGAAGCGCTGGATGTGCAGGGCAAGGCCGAGCGCGAGGCGAAGGCCGCCGAGGGCGCCCAGGCCATGAAGGACGGCCAGGCGGCGTACGACGAGCTGGACACGCAGAAGGCGCTCGAGCGCTTC
Source organism: Myxococcus guangdongensis (assembly GCF_024198255.1). Lineage (NCBI taxonomy): Bacteria > Pseudomonadati > Myxococcota > Myxococcia > Myxococcales > Myxococcaceae > Myxococcus > Myxococcus guangdongensis. Next base: position 17,671 of record NZ_JAJVKW010000008.1, on the reverse strand, counting down.
GACGTGGCCGCCAAGGCGTTCGAGGCGGGAGACCTGTCGCGCGGCTTCGGCGACTTCGTCCGCGCCCGAGTGATGAAGGCGGCCTCGCAGGTGGCCAACGGTGAGAACGCCGCCGCGCAGCTGGAGATTCGCGCGGTGCTGGCGGTGGACCCGCGGGCGCAGTTCTCGTCCAACTTCTTCCCGCCCGACGAGATGTCCTTCGTGGACAAGGAGCGCAAGGCGGCGCTCGCCGGCTCCACCGTCGCGCTGACGGTGCGCACCGAGCCCGTGCCCGCCCAGGTGTACGTGGACGGCCAGTTCCGCGGTGTGTCCCCCGTGTCCCTCTCGGGCCTGACGGCGGCGGACCACTTCGTGACGGTGATGGCGCCGGGCTACGAGCTCGAGCAGCGCCGCGCCCGCGAGGGGGAGACGGCGCTCACGTTGACGCCCTCGGCCTCGCAGCGCGCGCTGCAGTCCATCTCCGAGCGCATCGTGCGCAAGCCCGACGGCGCCGAGCGGGACGTGGCCCTGCGCGAGCTGGGCGCGCTGGCCGGCGTGTCCCAGGTGCTGGCGCTGCTGGTCCAGGGCGGCACGGGCAGCGCGCCCGTGCAGGTGACGGGGCTGCGGCTGGACGTCACGGACGGCCACAACCTGGGCTACGCGGTGGGCTCGGTGCCCGTGGGCGAGGCCATGGCGACGGGCTCCGACACGTTCCTGTCCTCGCTGGTGGGCGCGGACACGGCGCGGCTGGCGGGCAACAAGCCGGTGACGCACTTCGCGAGCGGCGGCAGCAGCAACCGCAAGACGATGGGCTACGTGCTGATGGCCACGGGCGTCGCGCTGCTGGCGGGCGGCATCTACTTCGGCATGGAGGCCTCCTCGAAGGAGGATGACTTCCGCCGCGCGCCCCAGACGAGCCCCCGCGCCAAGGACTTCAAGGACACGGGCAAGACGTACGCGCTGGTGGCCGACATCGGCCTGGTGACGGGCCTGGTCTCCGCGGGTCTGGGCAGCTACTTCGCATTCGCCAGCGGCGGCGGCGGCTCCTCTCCCGCCCCCAAGGCGTCGGCCCCGCCGGCCCGCTCGCGCGCCACGCCCCCTCCGTCCAAGGCCGCGCCCGCGAAGAGCGAGTCGCTGGACATGCCGCCTCCGCCCAAGGGCACCAAGCCCGTGAGCGAGCCGCTCCCCATGCCTCCGCCCCCGGCGAAGACGACCCCGCCGCCGGCCAAGACGACTCCCGCGCCCGAGCCGGCTCCGGCGCCGCCGCCCCCCGCGCGCGATTCGAAGCGCTCGCGCGACGAGGACGCCGCCCAGCGCGAGGAGGAGCTCAAGAAGCGCCGCGAAGAGGTGGAGCGCCAGCGCCGTGAGCTGGATGAGCGCCGCAAGCAGGAAGAGGCCGAGGCGGAGCGTCAGGCGGAGGCCAAGCGCAAGCGCGACGAAGAGGACAAGCGCAAGCGCGAGGAAGAAGAGAAGAAGAAGAAGCGGCCGTCCATCGACGACGACGATCTCCGGAATTACTAGCCATGCGACGTCCCCTTCGTTTGCTCATCCCCATGGCGGCCCTCTGCCTGGGCCTGTCCGCGTGCAGCCTCCTGGTCGACTTCGACGAGGAGGGTCAGCCCTGCGATGACCGCAACCAGTGCCTGGAGAACTACGTCTGCAAGGACGGCAGCTGCACCGCGGACGACACCCCCCGGCCCTCGGACGGTGGCACCGACGCGGGCACGGACGCCGGCACCCCGGACTCGGGTGGCGACGCCGGCCCTGTCCCGGGCCCCGGCCCCGTGGACGCGGGCTCCGGTGACGGAGGCTTGTAGTCGCGGGCGCGAGGGGCGGTAGTTCCTACAGCCCCTTGCGTCGCGTGGCCGGGTTGCCGCGCCGCGTCCGCGCGGACACGCTCCCCCGGCCGCCCCCTCGTCCTCCCAACCCCGCGTCTCCACTCGGGAAGCGTGGCCTGGACGTCGGTGTCCCACCCTCCGGGCAGGGGTTGGCATCCGCCGTGCTCTGTCGAGAACCCACGGAGGGTTTCATCGACATGGGCAAGCGCGTCGGAGTGCTGATGGGCGGGTGGGGTGAGGAGCGGGAGATTTCGCTCAAGAGCGGGGAGGCCGTGGTGGCGGCGCTCGAGTCCCGCGGCCACCATGTCACCCGGATATTCGCGGGACCCGGGCTGGACCGCGCGCTGCGGGCCGCCGAGCTGGACGTGGCCTTCATCGCGCTGCACGGGCGCATGGGCGAGGACGGCCGCGTGCAGGGCCTGCTGGAGCTGCAGGAGCTGCCTTACACCGGCTCGGGGGTGCTGGCGTCCGCGCTGGCGATGAACAAGCCCTTCGCCAAGAAGCTCTTCCGGCTGCACAACCTCCCCACGCCCCAAGGGTACCGCGTGGGTCGCGACGACGCCGGGCGCGCCGCGGAGCTGCACGGGGACTTGGGCTTCCCGTGCGTGGTGAAGCCCGCCTGTGGTGGCTCCTCGGTGGGCTTGAGCGTGGTGCGTGAGCCCCAGGAGCTGGTGCACGCGGTGGCCCAGGCGTGCCGCTTCGGCGGCGAGGCGCTGGTGGAGCGCTTCGTGTCCGGGCGCGAGGTGACGGTGGGCATCCTCGGCGACGCGGTGCTGGGCAGCTGCGAGGTGGCCACGCCGCGCGAGGGCTTCGACTTCGAGGCCAAGTACAAGGGGGGCGCCCGCTACTTCCTGCCGCCCCGGCTGTCCGCCACGCGCGTGGCCAACGTGGAGGCGCTGGCGCTCGCCGCGTACCGCGCCCTGGGCTGCCGGGGGTACGCGCGCGTGGACCTGCTGTGCTCGGACACCGACAACGACGTGGTGCTGGAGGTCAACACGCTGCCCGGCTTCACCCCCACCAGCCTCCTGTCCAAGATTGCCGGCCACGCGGGCCTGGACTTCCCGGAGCTCGTCGAGCGCATCCTGGCGCTGGCGACCCGCGACGAGGCGGGTATCCTCGACGCGCCCGAAGTCACCCCTGTCCCCGTCGTCGACGAGCCCCGCCGCGCCGTGAGCTGAGACCCGACGCCTTCGAAGCCCCCAGGCCCCCGCCCGGCTCCCCAGGGCGTTCTTCCAGGCCCTCGTGACCCGCTCCGACGCGGTGGGTCACGATGGACCTGAACGGAACGTTCAAATTCGGGGAATAATTTGACACGTCCTTGACGCCTCCCTATTGTCCGGCGCGATCAGTCCCGGAAGGTCAAACCCTTGTCTTTTCGGGCACATACGGGGCGGGGGCTCAGCGGACCCAGGAGGCGGCGGTCGGCGTGAGGACGGGATTCCGGAGCCGCCGCGTATGGAAGGACCGCGGGCCACGGGGGCCGTGCGGGAGGGGCTGAGCGTCACCGATGACCACCGTCGAGATCATCTTCCTGGGCGTCTATTTCAGCGTCCTGTGCGTGCTGGCGGTCTACGGCTCGCACAGGTACCGGATGGCGTTCCTGTACTACCGGCACAAGTTCAAGCTGCCGACGCCCAAGGGCTCTCTGAAGGAGCTGCCTCGCGTCACCATCCAGCTGCCCATCTTCAACGAGATGTACGTCGTGGAGCGCCTGGTGGAGTCGGTGTGCCGCATCGACTACCCGCGCGACCACCTGGAGATCCAGGTCCTCGACGATTCGACGGACGAGACGTGTGGCATCGCCCGGGCGTGCGTGGAGCGTCACCGCCAGAAGGGCCATGACATCGTCTACATCCACCGCGTCAACCGCGAGGGGTTCAAGGCGGGCGCGCTGGAGAACGGCCTGAAGTCGGCCCGCGGCGAGTTCGTCGCGGTGTTCGACGCGGACTTCGTGCCCAGCCCCGACTTCCTCCTGCGCACGGTGCCGTTCTTCTCCGACGCGAAGGTGGGCATGGTGCAGGTGCGCTGGGGCCACCTCAACCGTGAGTTCTCCATCCTCACGCAGGCCCAGAGCATCTTCCTCGACGGCCACTTCATCATCGAGCACACGGCGCGAAACCGCTCCGGCTGCTTCTTCAACTTCAATGGCACCGCTGGCATCTGGCGCCGGGGCACCATCGCGGACGCGGGCGGCTGGCAGCACGACACGCTGACCGAGGACCTGGACCTGAGCTACCGCGCCCAGCTCAAGGGCTGGCAGTTCGTGTTCCTCCCGGAGGTCATCTCCCCGGCGGAGGTGCCGGTGGACATGAACGCCTTCAAGAGCCAGCAGCACCGCTGGGCCAAGGGCTCCATCCAGACGGCGAAGAAGCTGCTGCCCACCATCCTCAAGAGTGATTTGCCCCTGGTGGTGAAGCGCGAGGCGTTCTTCCACCTCACCAACAACATGGCCTATCTGTTGATGGTGCTGCTGTCGGTGCTGATGCCCATCAGCATGGTGGTGCGCTTCCAGCACGGCCTCTACGGCACGCTGTTCCTGGACCTGCCCTTCTTCGTGTCCGCCACCGCGAGCGTGTGCTTCTTCTACGTGGCCGCGCAGCGCGAGCGGGGCGTGAAGGGTTGGGAGCGGGTGAAGTACCTGCCGTTCCTGATGAGCCTGGGCATCGGCCTGGCCATCAACAACGCGAAGGCCGTGGCGGAGGCGCTGCTCAACCAGCAGTCGGGCTTCGCCCGCACGCCGAAGACCGGCGCCGAGGGCAAGAAGGTCGTCGCGGTGAAGAAGGCGTACCGCGGCAGCAAGACGCTGATGCCGGTGGTGGAGCTGCTCTTCGCGGCGTACTTCACCGGGGCGCTGTGGTTCGCCATCGACGCGCGCATCTACACGTCGCTGCCCTTCATCATCCTGTTCCAGGCGGGCTTCCTGTATGTGGGCGTCTCCAGCCTGATGCAGGGGTTCGCGGGCCGCGTGAAGCTCAGTGACGCCGCTCCCGCCGTCAACGGCGCCGAGGAGCAGGCGCGCCGCGCCGCCTGAGGTGACGCGGTCCACGCCCCGGGGGAAGTCCTTCTCTCCGGGGCGTGAATCGAAGCCCGCCGCTGGGCCTTCAGGGGCCCGCGTCTGGCGTCTCCCGCAGCAGCACCTGCTTGAGGCGCACCGGCGGAGGTCCGGTGCGGGAGGGCTGGCAGCCCTCGTCGATGGACGTGCTGGCCACCGCCCGCAGCGTGAGGCCCGCGTCGTCACACGCCACCAGCTCCGTGGGGAACGCGACGGGGCAGGGGGCGCCCGAGCCCGTGAAGCCCGTGGCGCGCGTCTCTCCGACGAAGCCGCCCGGTGTGCGCTGCAGGACGATGCTCGCCCCGCTCGAGTCGTTGGCCGGGGTGCCCGCGTCCGTGTCCGTGAGCGCGCGCACGACGGCCAGCGTCAGCGTGCCTCCGTCCTCCTCGCCCCGGTAGCGGAACGCGGGGTTCTCCTCGTGGTGGTACTCGCCCGCCTGGCTGCCTTCACAGCCGGGCGGCACGCGGATGGGCGGTGGAGGTGGGGAGCGCGTCTCCAGGGTGGGAGGCGCCTTGGCGGGGCACGCCGTGAGGCAGAGAACACTGAAGCCGAGGGCCAGCGATGGCAGGGCGCGGTGCATGGGGCGCGGATATTGGCTGAATGGACGTGCGAGCGGGACTTCGTTTGATTCCCCTTGGACGACTCTCTAACCTTCGGACCGTCATGAGCATTCGACGCCTCGTCCTCTTTTCGCTGGTGGCCGTCCTGGCGGCACCGTCCTCCGCGCTCGCTCAGGCCGACGACCTGCTCGCTCCACTCACGCCGTCGAAGTCGGCGACGAAGAAGCCGGCCAAGCCGAAGGTGGTGAAGAAGAAGAAGGCGGAGAAGGCCGCGGCGGCGAAGAAGCCACCGAAGGCCGCCACCGCCAAGGGCTCGAAGAAGAAGAACATCCCGCCGCCGGATGACAGCCTGCTGGCGCCCCTGGCCCCGGTGAAGACGGAACTCGCGGTGGCCATCGCCGGCGGCGTGCGCGGCGCGCGGCTGACGCTGGACGGTCGCGACGCGGGCGCGCTGTCGGCCGCGCCGATGACGGTGCCCGTGGCGCCCGGCGACCACCTGCTCGTGGTGCGCAAGGCCGGCTACGAGGACTACACGCGCCGGTTCACGGTGAAGGAGGGCTCGACGCAGGACGTGAAGGTCGCGCTGGTGGCCACCATGGGCTTCGCGCGCGCCATGTCCGACGTGGCCGGCACCAAGGTCCTGGTGGACGACGTCGAGCTGGGCACGGTGCCCCTGAGCGACATCCTGCTCAAGCCCGGCTCGCGTGAAATCGAGTTCCGCGCGGAGGGCTTCCGCCCCGACATCCAGCGCATCAACGTGCTGGCTGGCACCAACTACGAGCTCGTCGGCAAGATGCGCCCCCTGGTGGACACCGCGGTGGCGAGCAACACGCCGCGCGAGGACGTGCCCACCAACCCGGTGCTGGACCCGTCCACGACCTCGCAGGGCGATGACTACAACCCGGCCCTGGCCTTCAACGAGAAGTCGCCGGACGCCGAGCTGGAGGGCTCCAGCAAGCCCTGGTACGGCCGTTGGTACGTCTGGGCCGGCGTGGGCGCTGTCGTGGCCGCGGGCACCGTGGGCGCGGTGATGGCGACCAAGGACCCCGGCATCACCAAGGCGGACCCCTTGACGGCTTGCGGCGGCCCCTGCGACGTCACGCTGGGCGGTGTCCGCCAGGTGCGCGGCAACGGTGGCGCGCAGAAGCTGGCCCCGGTCGGCGGGCTGAGCTTCTAGCCTCCCGGGAGGCCGCGTTTGCTCGGGCGGGAGGCGCGGCCCCGGAGGTTTCGTGTCACTCCCCGCGCAGGTCGTCCTCGACGGCGCGGGCCTCGGGCGCGGAGAGGACCAGGTACACGTCCGACACGCGTCCCACGCCCCAGGTGTCCAGCACGGTGGTGCGCACCTTGAAGGGCTCGGACTCCGGCAGGAACTCCGTGAGGTCCACCTCTCCGGGCTCGAAGGTGAAGGCCCGACGCCCCACGTTGTCCACCTGCTCGTTGCCCAGGTGGACGCTCTCGGTGAAGCCCACCACGGCGCGGCGCTTCACGTGGCCCTTGGCGTCCGTCACCTCGAACAGCAGGAAGTTGTCCACGCTGATGCCGAGCGTGCCCTTCGCGTCGCCGTAGAGCCGAGCGCGCATGCCGTCGCGCTGGAGCACCGGTGTCTCGCCGAAGGTGACGACGCGGGGCGTGCGCTCGCCCTCGTCCGTGTCCACCTCCACGTCCTCGCGCACCTTGTCCAGGGTCTCCGTCTCCTGGGGCGGCGTGTCCGCGACCAGGCGGACGGCGCGGGGAGTCGTCGGGGCGGCGGTGGGCGCGGGGACGTTGCGCGCGCACGCCATCCACCCCAGGGTGGCGGCCAGCAGGAGCGTTCGAGAGTGCATGTCCCGCAAGGCTAGACGAGCCGTGGTGGCCCGGGTCAATTAGCATGCGCGTCATGCGCCCAGCCCTGCTCAGCCTGCTCTCGTGGTGCCTGCTCTTCGGACAGCCGGCCCGGGCGGAAATCCCTCCGGAGGTGGCGTTGAGCCTCCAGCACCTCAAGCCCGCCGAGCGCGAGCGCGCCGCGAAGGCCCTGGGCCCCCTGGAGGAGCTGCCGCGCTACCGGGTGCAGCTCGACGTGAACCCCTCGACGCGTGAAGTCACCGGGCGGGTGCAGGTGGAGGTGCTCGCGCGTGAGCAGCCCCTCAAGGAAATCTACCTGCGGCTGACGCCCAACGCCCTGGGTGGCAAGCGGGTGGTGCTGTCCGACGCGCGGATGAACACCGCGCCCATCGTCCTGGAGCAGCCGGAGCCCACGCTGTACCGCCACCGCCTCGCGGAGCCCATGCCCGTGGGCATGGCGGTGGTGCTGGACGTGGCCGTGCGCGCGGTGGTGCCCCGGGGAGAGAAGGGGGGCGGGGGAATCCTGGGTGGCATGGGTGGCGGGAAGAAGGGCCCTGGAGACCACGGCGCCTTCTCCGCCACGGAGGACTTCGTGAGCCTGGTGGGCGTGGTGCCCCAGGTGCCGCCGCTGGACGACAAGGGCCAGCCGTGGGCGGGGCCGCAGGGCATTGGAGATCTGGCGCTGTACGCGCCGGCCCATGTCCTCGCGTCCATCACCGTGCCGTCGGGGTGGGCGGTGCATGCCACGGGCGCGGCCATGGGCGAGGTGCCCGAGCGTGACGGCCGCGTGCGCTACGCCTTCGCCGCGGCCGCGGTGCGCGACTTCCCCATCCTCGTATCCAAGGGCTACGCGGTGTCCACGGCCACCGTGAACGGCGTCACGGTGGAGAGTCACTACGCCGCGCGCAACCAGGACGTGGGTGAGCGCGTGCTCAAGTACGCCACGTCCGCGCTGGCGGAGTTCGAGAAGCGGCTGGGGCCCCTGCCGTACACGCACTTGCGCGTGGTGGAGGCGCCGTTGTCCGGAGGGGCGGGCGGGATGGAGTTCCCCGGCCTCATCACCGTGGCGACGGCGCTGTACCGCGGTGTGGTGGACCCGATGGAGATGGTGGCGGGCCACGTGGACCTGGAGCAGCTGAAGGAAGTGATGGAGGCGCTGGGGCCCTTGGGCGCGGGCGCGCCGATGGCGCAGATGGGCGAGACGTTGGAGCGCACGCTGGAGTTCACCGTCGCGCACGAGGTGGCGCACCAGTACTTCGCGGGGCTGGTGGGCTCGGACCCCATCAACGCGCCCGTGGTGGACGAGTCGTTGGCGCAGTACGCGGCGCTGCTCTACATCGAGTGGAAGCACGGCAAGAAGGCCGCCGAGTCGATGCGCAAGGAAGCGCTGGTGGCGCCGTACCACATGTACCGGATGTCGGGCGGCGAGGACGCTCGGGCGGACCGGCCCACGGGCGCGTTCGACGGGGAGATGGAGTACGGCGCGCTGGTGTACGGCAAGGCGCCGCTGCTGCATCACGCGTCCCGCAAGCTGGTGGGGGACGCGGCCTTCTTCCAGGGCCTGCGCTCCTACGTGGACACGTACCGCTTCAAGTGGACGTGCAAGGAGTGCTTCACCAAGGAGCTCGCCAAGGCGAGCCCCGGCAACGCCAAGGCGCTCGAGCGGCTGCGCGTGCGTTGGTGGCAGGAGGCGCGCGGTGACGATGATTTGGGCCTGCCCAACCTGGACTCGGTGATGGACACGCTGGGGGCGGGAAGTGGCCTGGACGCGGCTGCGCTGGACGCCCAGGCCAAGGAGCTGCTCGAGCAGCTGTTGCCCTCGCTGTTGGGACAGTGAGGGCAGGGCGCTCCGGGTCGCTCAGTCGAAGAGCGCTTGCACGAACTCGCGCGGCTCGAAGCGGCGCAGGTCGGCGACCTTCTCACCCACGCCCACCCAGACGACGGGCAGCTTGAGCTCGTCGCAGATGCCGATGATGACGCCGCCCTTGGCGGTGCCGTCGAGCTTCGTCAGGGCGATGGCGGTGACACCCACGGCCTCGTGGAACTGCTTGGCCTGTTGGATGGCGTTCTGACCGTTGGTGGAGTCGAGCACCAGCAGCACCTCGTGCGGCGTGCCGGGCATGGCCTTGTCCATGACGCGCTTGACCTTCTTGAGCTCCTCCATGAGCGGCGCCTTGGTGTGGAGCCGGCCCGCCGTGTCGGCGATGACGACGTCGGCGCCCTCGGCCTGGGCCTTCTTGATGGCGTCGAAGATGACGGAGCCCGGGTCTCCGCCCTCGGTGCCCTTCACGAGCTGCGCCTTGGCGCGCTCGGCCCACACGTCGAGCTGCTCGGTGGCCGCCGCGCGGAACGTGTCGCCCGCGGCCAGCACCACCTTCTTGCCCTCGCCCGTGAGCTTCGCGGCCAGCTTGCCGATGGTCGTCGTCTTCCCCGCGCCGTTGACGCCCACCACCATGACGACGTGAGGGGGACCTCCGCCCTCCAGCGAGCGGGGCACGGGCAGGTCGACGATGCGCGCCACCTCCGTGCGGATGAGGTCCTTGATGCGCTCGGAGTCCTTCAGTTCGCTGCGCTTGAGCTTCTCGCGCGCCACGTCCACCAGCGTGCTGGCGGTGCGCACGCCGATGTCCGCGGTGAAGAGAATCTCCTCCAGCTCCGCCAGCACGGACTCGTCCACCTGGCGCTGCGAGCCGAACAGCCCGTTGAGGCGGGCCATGAAGCCCTGGCTCTTCGTCTTGTCCAGGCCCTGGGCCAGCGTGCGGCCGGCCTCCGCGTCCACCTTGGCGCGCGCGGCGGCCTCCTCGGCGCGGCGGGCCTCCTCGACGGCGGCGGCCTCGCGGGCGCGCTCCTCCTCCAACAGGCGCTGGCCCTCGGCCTGCTCGCGCTTGCGCCGCTCGCGAGCCTCGTCGTCCGCGGCCTTCTTCGCGCGGTACTCGACGCGCTTCTCCTCCTCCTCGCGCTCCTTGAGGGCGCGGGCCTGCTCCTCCAGCCGGGCGCGCTCGGCGGCGTCCGTGGTGGTCCGGGCGGCGCGGGTGAGCTCTTCGCGCTGACGGGCCAGCTCCTGGGCGCGGACGTGGGCCTCGTCCACCTCGCGCAGCCGGGCGGCCTCCTTCTCCGAGGGCGGCAGCTCGACGCGCAGCTCCGGCCGCTCGGCGGGCAGCGCGGGCTTGTCCTGCGGGATGGGGATGCCGGGCTTCTTGCCGGGCTCGGGCGCGCGCTTCTTGAAGAAGAGCTTGCGGGCCGCCAGCACCATCAGCAGGGCGAAGAGGGCGGCTCCGCTGATGCCCACCACGTCGCCCGTGGTGAGGCCGTCCGAGGGGGGCACGCCCGTCCCGGGCTGGGTGGTTTCCCCGCCCGGGGTGGGGGCGGGGGAGGGGGCGGGCGGCACCTGCGCGGTCAGGGCGTCGAGGGCATTGGGGGTCTTCATGGGCGCGGCTCCGCATACACCAACACGCCGGTGGATGCAGCGCCCCCGGCCGAGTAGAAACAGCGGGCCATGCGCCTCAATCTCCCCACTGTCGTGCTCCCGTCGGTTCTCCTGCTGGCCAGCGCCTGCATCGTCGAGGCTCCCGGCGGCGCCAGCGCCGAGCAGCGCAAGGCCGCCACCGTGACGCAGATTCCAGCGCTCTCCGTGCGCAACGGCGCCAACCTCGGGGGCAAGGTGGAGCTGGTGGCGGCCACCGTGCAACCCGGGCGGCTGACGCCCGGCGAGCGCGCCCAGGTCACCCTCTACTTCAAGGTGCTCGAGGCGATGGACGAGGACTACCTCATCTTCGTCCACGTCGAGGACGCGGGTGGCCGCATGGAGCGGATGAACCTGGACCACAAGCCGGCCAACGGCTTGTTGCCCACGTCCCAGTGGAAGCCGGGCGAGACGGTGAAGGACGAGTTCTCCATCTACCTGCCCGCGGACGCGAACCCGAAGGCGCTCAACATCTGGCTGGGGCTGTGGGACCCCCGCACGGACGCGCGCCTGACGCTGACCAACCCGGACGCGGTGCGCAACGACGGGAAGAACCGCCTGCTGGTCGCGCAAGTGCCCGTGGCGCGCTGAGGCGGCGGGGAAAAAGCGTCGGAGTGGGCCGTAAGCCGGGTTCTGTTCCCGCCCCTTTCGGGACGGGCGATGAACATTCATCTAGGGCCCTGGTTGCCCAGGGGCCTCATCAGCGAGCAACCCGAACGCATGGGGCGGGCAACCCCTGTCCCCCGGACAGCGGGGACGCGCTCCTATTGGCTCTTGCTCCAGGTGGGGTTTACCGAGCCGTCCGAGTCACCCCGGACGCGGTGCGCTCTTACCGCACCGTTTCACCCTTACCCGCCCCTTGCGGGAACGGGCGGTCTGTTTTCTGTGGCACTTTCCTGCGAGTCGCCTCGACTGGCCGTTAGCCAGCACCCTGCCCTATGGAGCCCGGACTTTCCTCCCGCCACCCATGAATGCAGTGGCCGGCGTTCATCTGGACCACTCCGACTCCTGCCCCTTACAACAGGCCCGGGAGGGCGGTCCACTCCAGGGGCCGAGGGTCAGCTCCATGGGGGCTCCCTGGGAGGGAAGCGGGCGTGCTCCTCACGCGCCCACTGTGCCATGGCCTTCGGGTCCACCTCCTCGAGAGGGAACTCAACCCAGGCGTTGCTGAATGCGCCTTGGCCACGTGGGTGTGCCCATGGGGGCCGTGACTCGGCATCGAAGTGGACGCGAAGCCGCCGCTTCCCCTCTTTCTCCGGCACGAGGGAGAAGGAGAGGTTGGGCTCGAGGAAGAAATAGGCGGGCCGAGGGCCCCGCATGTCGACACTGCCCATGGCCTCGAACCAGCGTGCGAGTGAGAGCAGTTCCCCTGTCTCGAGGCTGGGGTCGACCTTGGTCCAGGGGGCCTGTCCTGGCACCTGGACCGTGAAGCGGATGAGCAGCCAGTTCAGGCTGTCGACGGTTCCAGCCGGGTACTGGTACCCGACGATGTCCAGTCGAAGCGAGTGGCCGTGGGAGCTCCGCAGCTCGAGCACCATCCCAAGAGTCTACATCCGCTCGTCGATGGCCCGGTTGCTCATGACGTCCGCTTCCGCGTTCTTCGCGCGCGGGATGTGGTGCAGCTTCACGCGGGCGAAGCCCGACAGGAGCTTCTTCGCCTCGTCGAACAGCGGCCGCAGCGTGGCGCTCTTCACCTGGTACTGACCGCCCAGCTGCCGGATGAGCAGCTCGCTGTCCGCGAAGACGTCCACCTCGCGCGCGCCCAGCACCTTCGCGTGCTTCAGGCCCAACAACAGGCCCATGTACTCGGCGTGGTTGTTCGTCTGCGTTCCGAGGAAGCGGCCCAGCCGGGCGACCACCTGTCCCTCGGCGTCCGTCACCACCGCGCCCGCGCCGGCGGGCCCGGGGTTGCCCCTGGCGGCGCCGTCTGAATAGACGCGCACGTGGGGCAATGGCTCGGAGGGCGGGGTAGGGGCCACGGCCTCGGCGGCGGGCGCCCGCGCCACCACGTCCCCGAGCGGCGGGGACGGGTCCAGGCGGGTGGCGGCCTCGTCGATGAGCTGACCCAGGTGCTCCCGCGTGAGGCCGCGGAAGGCTCGCACCGTCGACGAGAGCGGCTCCTCGCGCGCGATGTGGCGGAGGATGTCGACCAACGACGGCGCGGGCATCCGTGCGGCCTACTTCGCCGCCGCGGGCGTTTCCTGGAGCGCTTCCACCGCGTAGATGATGCGGTTGCAGGACGGGCAGATGTCCGTGCCGAGCGAGGTGCGCAGGTTGTTGTACAGCTGCGGGGGCACGTTCATGTTGCAGCCCTGGCAGGTGCCAGCCACCACGCCGACCAGCGCGGGCAGCTTCTTCTTGCGCACCACCTCGTAGCGCCGCAGCAGCGTGGCGTCCACGCCCTCCGAGACACCCGCGCGACGGCCCTCGAGCGCCTTCACCTGCGCCTCGGACTCGCCCAGCTTGCCGCGCAGCTCACCCATCCTCGCGGACAGGCCCTGCTGCTTCGTGGCGAACTCCGCCTCCTTGCCCTTGAGCGCCTCGCGAGCCTGGCCGAGCTGCTTCGTCAGCTCCACCTGCTCCTCGGCCATCGTCAGATTGGCCTTCTTGGCGATGTCGATTTCACGGGCCAGGGCGGAGTACTCGCGGGTGGAGCGCTGTTCTGCCAGGCGCGCCTCCCACTTCTTCACCTTGTCCTTCTCGTCCGTGATGTTCTGCTCGACCTGGGTCTTCTGCCGCTCCATGTCGGCGACCCGTGCGCGCTCGGCCTCGATGGCGCTGCGAGCCACACCCAGCTCCCGCTCCAACTCGGCAATCTGACGGGGGTGGATGTCCGCGGCCTTCCGGAGCGATGCGACCTCCAGGTCCACATTCTGAAGCTCCGCCAGCGCCTTCAATTTCTCCCGCAAAGTTGCTGCCTCCCACAGGGCCGCACCGTGTACGGCCGCGCGCTCTTGTACCAACAAGGATGATGGGGGTCCAACGCCCAAATCGACCCAGAGTCATCCCCCGGGCGCTCGGGGCACCATCCACCATTTGAAAGAGCTTCACGCACCCGTTAGACGGGAACACGTGCTCCGCGCCACCTTTCTTCGCTCGCTGCCCCTGTTCGCGCTCGCCTTCGCCTGCCGCGAGTCGTCCGCGCCCCCGTCTCCACCCGCGGCCCCTCAGGCGCAGGCCCCCGTCTCCGCCCGTCCCGCCGCCGACGTGAAGTGGGGCGTCATCGAGGGACGCGTCCGGCTCACCGGTACCCCGCCGCCCCCCACCTCGTCTCCCACCATTGGCACCGTGGTGTCGGTGTGTGGCGAGCAGACGGAGGACCGCTCCCTCGTCGTGGGGAGCGAGGGGGCGCTGGCCTACACGGTGGTGGCCCTGAAGTCGGCGAGCGCGTTGCCCGCACCGGCCCAGCCGCCCGCGGAGCCCGTGCTGGACCAGAAGAAGTGCCTCTATGATCCACCGGTCCTCGCCGCCCGCGCCGGCTCGCAACTGTCGCTGCGCAACTCGGACCCGCTGGTCCACAACGTGCGCGCCTCCTCCAGCACCAAGCGCTCCTTCTTCAACGTGGCCATGCCCTTGGAGGGGATGACCACGCGCAAGCCGCTGCCCGAGGAGCCGGGCGTCGTCCCCATCCGCTGCGACATCCACCCGTGGATGCGGGCCGTGGTGAGGACGTTCGACCATCTGTATTTCGCCACCACCTCCCAGGACGGGCGCTTCCGGCTGGAAGTCCCCGAGGGCTCCCACACCCTCGTCTTCTGGCACGAGCGGCTGCCCCAGGCAGAGAAGACGGTGAATGTCCGCGCCGGCGAGAGCGTCCAGGTGGAGCAGGACTGGGCCGTCACGGACCTCCAGCAGTAGCCCGCACCGGCCGTTTCCAGCTTTCTTGGCGAAAGGGCGGAAGGTTTTCGCCCCTGCACGTACTAGGAGGTGCGGCGTGTGCGTCCGGATTTCAGTTCCGCTGCGACGGGAAAATTGCTACACTGCTGATGGGTTTCAACACGAGAGGGGGGCATGACGATGCAGCCCAAGAAGCGGACCACACTGACGAGCCCGATGCAGACCGTGGAGGCGCCCCGCAAGGAGCCGCGTCCGGTAGGGATGCAGGAGATGGGACCCGGCCTCTACGAGCAGATCCGCCGCGCGCTCACGGAGCTGGCGCTGGCATCGGGGACCTGAACGGAAGCACGTCGGTCGTGAAGCAGGCCCGGGACGCGCCCCGCGAAGGGCGCACCGGGTACACGCAATCCGCCTCGTGAGGACATCCGAGGCTCGCAGGCCTCCTGGCGCTCGCCAGGAAGCCCGCACACCCCTGAATCAGGCGTCGTCGTCCTCAGACTCGGCGGTCGCGCTCTCGTCGTCGTCGAACGAGTCGAGGTCTTCCTCCTCCTCCTCGCTCGCGGCGGCTGGCTCCTCGGGCTCGGGCTCGATGACCTTGGGGGCTGCGGCCAGACGGCCACGGCGTCCCTCGGGCTGAGGCTTGAGTGCAGGGCTTTCCCGTTGGTCCGCGCCACACTTCGGGCACAGCGGGTCAGGCTTCTTCATGTCGTAGAACTTCGTCTGACACTTGAAGCAGATGAACTTTGAACCGAGGTCCTTCGCCGGCATTCGCCACCTTCTGAAATAGGCGAGAGAAGACAGGGGCAGAGGCGGGCTCCATAGTTGGGCCGCACGGCGGAGTCAACCGATTGGTTTGCGCGGGAGATTTCTAGCGGTAGCATCCGGGACCTCGTTTTCCCCCCGCGAGCCGGACGCTCCCCTTGAACTTCACCTGCGACAATTGCCAGAAGCGGTACTCCATTGCGGACGAAAAAGTCCGCGGCAAGACGGTCAAGGTCCGTTGCAAGAACTGCCAGAACGTCATCACCGTCGAAGGACCCGCCGAAGAAGAGAGCACCCGCGTGGTGTCGCTCGCGGACGTGGAGCGGCTCAGAGCGCAAGAGCGCTCCTTGGCCGACCCATCCGTCAGCGTCCCCGCGCCGGCGGCCTCCGCGCCGCCCGTGGCCAAGGCGCCGCCCGCGGCGCTCCAGACGCCCTGGGACGATGAGCCCACGAGGGCCGCGCCGCTGCGCGCCACGGGCTCGCCCTGGTTCGTGATGGTGAAGAACAAGCAGGAGGGCCCGTTGGACGAGGGCGCCCTGCGTGAGCTCATCGCCACGGGCACCATCAGCGGCCGGAGCTTCTTCTGGCAGCAGGGCATGGCGGACTGGAAGCGCGGCGCGGACGTGCCGGAGCTCGCCGGCCTGTTCGTTCCCCCTCCCGCACCGGAGCCGCCCCCGCCGCCCCCTGCGCCGCCCCCCGTGGCGGAGCCGCCCGTGCGCGCCACGGCGAAGGCCGCGCCGGCTCGTCGTGAGCCGGAGCCCCAGCATCCGGTGTTCTCCGAGCCGGAGCCGCAGTTCCCGCAGGAGCCGGAGCCGCAGGCCTTCCAGCAGCCCGAGCCCGAGGAGCCGCAGTCGGCGCGTCAGTGGGTGCCGGAGGAGGACCCGGACACGACGTACTTCGGTGAGCCGGACCCTCGAAACCAGCCGCAGCCCGCGGGTCGTCGGGGCGCCGCGCCGGCCGCGACCGCCGCGCCGCTCAACGAGCTGTTCTCCGACCTGGACCTCCCCGAGAAGGGTGGGGAGCAGGACGATGCGGGCGGCAATCCGTACGACGACTCGCAGGGCGAGGAAGGGGGCGAGGAGACCCAGGCGCCCGCGAAGCGTGATCCTCGCGAGAACACGCGACAGGTGGCCAAGAAGGCGGGCGTGACGCGGCGCAACTCGCCGATGAAGTACGTCGCCGTCGTCCTGCTGGTGCTCCTGCTGCCGCTGGTCGTCGCCTACGTGTTGTCGGAGGCGCTCGGGGTGATGCCGCTGCGGGTCACCACGGTGGACGCGCAGGGACAGGCGGTGGAGCAGTCCGTCTTCACCGGCGCGGGCGTGGGTGCGCTGCGCGACAAGTTGTTGGGCAATACGCCTCCGCCGCCGGTCGCTCCGGTTCCAAAGGCGCCGCCTCAGGGCGCGCCGGTCCCCACCGAGCCCAAGGCGGCGGAGCCGAAGGCCGAGCCCACGCCGGGCGCGGAAGGGGCGGCGGCTCCGACGCAGGAGCAGGTGAAGGCGGTCTACAACGACGCGGAGAAGAA
Source organism: Myxococcus guangdongensis (assembly GCF_024198255.1). Taxonomy (NCBI): domain Bacteria; kingdom Pseudomonadati; phylum Myxococcota; class Myxococcia; order Myxococcales; family Myxococcaceae; genus Myxococcus; species Myxococcus guangdongensis. The sequence continues at coordinate 837 of NZ_JAJVKW010000008.1, read as the reverse complement.
GGACGTGGCGCCGGAGGTTCGCGAGGGCGCGGAGGTCGCGGCGGCGGACTCGGAGGATGTCGGGGGGCCTTCGGACGAAGAGGTGGAGCGCGTGGTGGAGCAGGCGCAGACCTCGTTCCGCGACTGCGTGGAGCAGGAGCTCAAGCGCAACCCGGCCTACAAGGGCGGCAAGGCGACGCTCACGGCCACGGTGGGTACGTCCGGCGCGGTGAAGGAGGCGAAGTTCGACCGCAAGGAGCTCAACGGCAACGCGAACGCGGTGGGTTCGTGCATCCGTGAGCGTGCCCGGCGCATGAGCTTCTCCAGCTTCTCCGGCGAGGACATCGAGCTGGAGATTCCGCTGGTCCTCTCCGGTCGGTAGCACGTCTGTCTCGGCCCAGGTGGCCTCCTCAGCTCGGAGGAGGCCACGGGCTTCGAGCCGCGGACGGTGAACTGGAGCGCTGGCTCCCGCTGCGTGGCTTCCTCGTGCGTTGCGCGGTGCTCATCGGGCCATCTATGTGCACCGTCGGCGGCGCTGGGCTCGTGCATCGTCCTTCAACCGGTGACGCTGCACCTGACGGGTCGCACCTCTCTGGCTTGCTTCCTCGTCATGGTGGCGTCCATTGAAGGTGCCTTGGTCGTCAGTCGACGTGGCTCGCGCACCCGCATACGCTGCTGCCCCGGAGCCCTCGCCCGTCGAGGAGGGACGCCACCGCTACGCGCTCTCACACGTCGAGGAGTGACGTGGCGAACCTGGCGGGCCCTTCCTCTCCTTGCGGTCTCTTCGTCGACGAAGGGCGCACACGTGAAGCCTGAGCCATCGTGTCGAGGAGTGACGTGGCGAACCTGGCGGGCCCT